>NZ_BCSN01000001.1 GCF_001570885.1 Micrococcus lylae NBRC 15355
GCCGGTAAACAGGTTGAATCCAAGGAACGCGGGCGTAGCATCCTCAGGAATGTCGAGGGACTCGACGTCCACGGCATGCACTGTGAAGACATACCGGTGCTCGCCGTGTCCGGCCGGAGGCGCGGCACCGACGAAACCCTTGACACCGCCGTCGTTCTTGAGTGTCAGCGCGGAACCGGAAAGCGCATCCTTGTCGAGCTGATCGACCACCGCGGATCCATCAGCAAGCTCGGTGATCGACGCGGGAATGTTGGCCACTGCCCAGTGCCAGAACCCGCTGCCGGTGGGGGCATCCGGGTCGAAGCACGTAACGACGTAGCTCTTAGTGCCCTCCGGGGCGCCGCTCCAAGACAGCTGCGGGGAGCGGTCCTGTCCTCCGGTGCCGAGCATGCCGCCCACATGCTCAAGTGGAAGCTGATCGCCATCGTTGAAAGAGGACGAGGTTACTTGGAGCTCCGGAAGCTCGGGCAGTGCAGCCTGGAAATCGAAAGACATGAGATTCCTTTCTGTCAATGATGTTGATTGCGATTGGGGAAGGCTTTGGGGATAAGGCTCACAGCGACCAGCCGCCGTCTACGCGCCAGCTTGATCCTGTGACATACCCGAATTCTGGGCGGAGAAGTGAAATAATCACTGCCGCCACCTCCTCAGCTGTACCTGCGCGGCCAGCGGGGATCTCGGCTCGCATGCGGTTCGCGTGTGATTCGTCGTTCCACCCATCAGCGGTCATCGGCGTTCGAATTGATCCGGGGTTGACTGAATTTACTCGAACGCCGTAAGGAGCGAGCTCGAGGGCAGCACTCCTCACGAGCGCATCGATTGCCCCCTTTGAGGTGTTGTATGACGCTTGTCCACTCACCGTCTTAGAAGTGACGGCCGAGGAGACAAGAACAACTGGCAGGCCCTGTGCATCGTATCCACCGTCGCACACCTGGGCCAGACGACGCAGCCCCAGAAACGCTCCTGTCACGTTGATGTCCATGACGTCCCGCCAGTCATCGAGAGACGTTTTCGCCAATGGTGCGGGCTTTCGTATTCCGGATGTGATCACGAGGCCCTTGCAGTCATTGAGGTCAAGGCTGTTCCAGTCTTCTTCGGCTGTCACGTCGAAGCGAACAACATCGTCGTTCGGGTTGAGATCGAGTCCAAGCACTTCAGCGCCAGTTGCGGCCAGCGATGTGTGAACTGCGCCCCCGATGCCTGAGGCCGCCCCGATGACGTAGTAGCGGGAGGCTGTCATGACCCTCCTTTCTTGAAACGAGAATTTGAACTCCAGGCTGTGACGTCAGACTGTCGAAGCATTTTCGTTTTGGAGGATAGAGTCCTTCTGTCGCTCACCCGTGAGCACGGCGAGAGCAACGTACGTGACAAGGGCAGCCGCCACTGCGGACGCCACAGGGGGCACGACTTCAATCGGCTTCCAGCCAAGCACTCCGGCAAGTCCTAGTGCGGAGCCCACCAGTAGGGAGCCAATGGCCGAGATCTTCCCTCCGAAGTTAGTGAAAAGGCCCATGAAGAAGAGCGCGAACACTCCTGCTCCGTACATCGTGAAAGCCATCGTCAGGATGGTGATGATGTTCGGGACCAGTAGGGAAGCGACCAGTGCGAGCCCGCCGACGACCACGGTGATGATGCGTGTTGCGGTCAAGGAACCAAGTGTTTGTGCGGTTTTCTGCGGGAGTCGTGCGATCAAGTCCGAGCTGATATTGCTGACGATGGCGAGCAGGATGGCGTCTGCCGTCGAGATCACCGCCGAAATCAGTGCTGCTACGAAGATGCCGGCGGCCCAGACGGGCAGGACATCCTGGATGAGTGCCGGGATGGCGCCCACGCTCGGATCGAGGTCCGGGATGAGAGTTTTGGCGGCCATGCCCGACAAAGCGGGAAAGACTGCGAAGAGCGCGGTAAGAACGCCAGCGATAATTGCGCCACGGCGCGCAACAGTCGTGGTCTTGGCTGCGAAAACTCGCTGCATGACGTCCTGTCCGACCTGCTTGTGGACAAAGACAGGCAAAGCGGCGCCGAGGAAGAATGCCCACCCCTGGTTCCAGGGATTGAAGGGGTCGCTCACCCCGGCAGCTTCGTAAGTGGCGGAGATGGCGCCGATCCCGCCCGCCGCAGAGACGGACATGACGGTGATGACCACGAGGCCCACAGTGATCACGCAGAACTGAATGAAGTCTGTGACTGCCACCCCCCACATGCCTGAAAGAGCCGTAAGGACAATGATCAGGACAGTTCCGATGATGGCGCTCGTCTCGTAGGTGAGGCCAAGTGTGGTGAACGCGCTTCCAATAGCTGCGATCTGACCGCCGAGGATTCCCGTCAGGGCGATGATCGACATAAGCGAGACGAGTACGGCGAGGGCCGTGCTACGGAAGCGCCGCGAGAGGAAGTCCGGCACCGTGCTGAACTGGGTACTGCGTACGCGGCGAGTGACAAACAGGCCAAGGCAGGTAAGGCCGAAGAAGATGCCGATTGCGAATGACACGGCCGCGAATCCGACCGCGTAGGCATCCTGACTTGTACCGAGGACGAATGCGCCACCGAAGTTGATGGCCAGCAGCATCGTGGCCATCAGTGTGGTTCCGATATTGCGACCGGCAAGCAGGTAGTCCTCATTGTCAGTGACTCGAGACTTCAGTCGCCATGCCACGACGAATGTAGCGGCCATGTAGAGGACGACCACTGTCACCAAGGGGATGTTCATCGATACTCCAGTGCGAGAAGTGACGGGGGTAACAAGCTTGCCGAGATCGAGGCTACGACTTGAGTTGCCGGATTGACAAGGGGATGGGCCAAGGTCTTTCCGAAGTGGGTGCACGCTGTTATGAGTAGCGCCGCCCTTGGTAGGCTCATCGAGAATCAGTTGTCTGGCTTAGGAGGTGGGTTTATGGGTGGTCAGGGAGCTTTCCTGGTTGATGACGTAGACCGACGGGTGCTCATGGCGCTTCGCGAAGACCCTCGTGGGACTGTGGCTTCTCTTGCGGATACTGCGGGCGTCTCCCGCCCCACCTTCAGGCAGAGGCTTGACCGCATGTGGGCAAGCGGGGTTATCACGGGTCAAGAGCCCCAGCTCGATTTAGCGGCAATCGGTTTCACGGTGCAGGCATGGGTTGACTTGGAAGTCGTCCAGGGCTCCATCGACGAGCTGGAGCGTCACTTGCGGGATAATCCTGCGGTGGTTGAGGCGTTCTCGACGACCGGTGAAGCGGACGTGCGGTGTCGAATCGCGGCACGAGACACCTCGCATCTGCAGGAGTTGCTAGTGGGGCTGGCAGCCGTGCCGGTCATCCGCAAAACGAGGTCCTCCGTAATTCTTCGGCCCCTCGTGCTTCAGCAAAAGGTGCGCACCCTGGACATGCTCGATCTTTGATTTGGTGTCGAGTCTGAGCGGGTCGAGCGGCCCGCCCGCTGGAATAGGCGAAGTTCTCGAATGGTGACCGGCCGTCGTCGGGAAGCCGCCCGCCGGCGGTCCCGGAACGGCCCCCTCCCATTTCACTAGCGAAAACGCCGAGGGGTCGATCCAACCGCCTCCCGTTTCGCGAGCGAAAACGCATGGGCGCCGGCGAACACGTCTGTGCGATGCCCCTCCTGCTCACGCACCGCGGCTCCATGCGGAATACTGGATCCCATGTCAGCGCCCGACCCGCACGCGACTGCGTCCCCGTCTGCCCGCACCGAGGCCCTGGGGGAAGATCAGGCCGCCCACAAGGTCGCCTCGGGGCAGTCCTCCCCGGAGCACGCCTCCTCGGAGCAGGTCGCCTCGGGGCAGTCCTCCCCGGAGCACGCCTCCTCGGAGCAGGTCGCCTCGGGGCAGTCCTCCCCGGAGCACGCCTCCTCGGAGCAGTCCGCCCCGGAACACGCCTCGGCCCCGAGCAGCTCTCTGCCGGGGAAACGGACGAAGGGCGAGCACATCGCCGTCCGACTGCAGAACAGGTGGAACGTCTGGCAGCGGGGCAGGGCGGAGAGGCGCGGCCACGTGCCCACCGCCATCGCGTTCACCGGCTACGGCACCACCGAGTGGGTCCGTGTGCTCTCCCGCGTGATCGTGGCCCCGGACGAGGACTTCCTCAACGGCCGTCGTGTGCACCAGGTGGTGGCGGACGGCATCCGCGGCTGGCGCAACTTCTCCTCCCCGCCCATGGCCGGCGCGCAGGTGCAGGTGACTGTCAAGGGCCAGGTCCACACCGTGACCACGGACCGGATGGGTGTGGTGGACGCGGTCATCCCCGCCTCCCTGAAGCCGGGGTGGCGCACCGTCACCCTGACCGTCGGGGATGACGAGGTCGTCTCCTCGGACGTCTACATCACGGACCCCTCCGCTGACGTCGGGATGGTGTCCGACATCGACGACACGGTGCTGGTCACCGCCCTGCCGCGCCCGATGCTCGCGGCCTGGAACTCCTTCGTGCTGGACGAGCACGCCCGCACGCCCACCCCGGGCATGGCCGTGCTGCTGCGCCGCATCGCCGCCGCCAACCCGATGGCCCCGATGCTCTACCTGTCCACCGGGGCGTGGAACGTGGCGCAGATGCTCACCCGGTTCCTCGGCCGCAACCTCTATCCGCTCGGTCCGCTGCTGCTGACCAGCTGGGGCCCCACCCAGGACCGCTGGTTCCGCTCCGGCCAGGAGCACAAGTTCGCCCAGCTCGAGCGCCTGGCGGAGGAGTTCCCGCACATCAAGTGGATCCTCATCGGCGACGACGGCCAGCACGACCCCGAGATCTACGCCGACTTCGCCAAGCGTCACCCGGACCGGGTGAAGGCGATCGTCATCCGCCAGCTGACCCCGTCCGAGGCCCTGCTGGCCGGCGGCCGTGCGCAGCACACCCGCCATTCGACCCCCGGTGTGCCGTGGTGCTACGGCCCGGACGGTGCCGCCCTCGCCTCCCAGCTGGAGGAGCTCGGCATCCTCGAGACCGAGTTCGTGGACGTCCGTCCGGAGGGCTGGAAGAACGAGATCGAGGGGCTGGAGGAGGAGTGACCATGACAGCCGGAACCCCTTTCCTGGACGACGACGGCCGCCTCGCCGTGGACGTGTACGTCCCCTTGCGCTGGAAGGACATGGACGCCTACGGGCACATCAACAACATCCAGGTCGTCCAGCTCATGGAGGAGGCCCGCGTGGCCGCCTTCGGCGTCCCCGTCGGGTCCGGCAGCGACGCCGAGGCCGACCTGGCGCCGCTGGACCTGACGGTCGGCGCGGGGGAGGGGGTGCGCGTCTTCGTCTCCGAACACCGTGTGAAGTATCGGGCGCAGATGAAGTACCGCGCGAAGCCGGTGCGTGTGCGCGTTTCGATCGATCAGGCCAAGGGCGCCTCCGTGCATGTGGGCTACAAGATGCACGACGGCGTGGACGATGCGCTGCTGGTGACCGCCACCTCCGTGATGGTCTACGTGGACGCTGAGACCGGCCGCCCCATGCGGCTGACGGACGAGCAGAGGAAGGCGCTGACCGGGGGACAGTGAGCGGATGCCCGCGTTCAGTCCGTGGGCGCGCTGCCCGGGGCACCGCAGCCCCAGCCGCTCGGGTTGGTGACGCAGTCCTCCGCCACATTGCGGGTGACCGAGCGGAAGATGTCCGCCTGGGCCGGGGTCGAGTCGATCACCAGCTGCCCGGGGACAAGCTCCCAGGTCTCGCCGTCGTCGTAGGAGACCTCACCGATGAACACCGTGGTCAGGGTCACCGTGTATGTGCCGGTGTCCTCGTAGACGTGGCTGGTCGAGGTCTCCGTGTTGAAGTCCACGGCGTCTCGGCCGGGATCCGTGGTGGTGCGGGTGGTCCCGTCGCCATAGTCCCATCGGAACTCGACCGGGGTCAGTCGCATCAGCGTCAGCTCGCCGAACTGGGTCTTCCGCTCGAGGATCTGCTCCGCGTCCGCGTAGATGTTGGTGTGGGCGTTCCGCATTCCGCGGCCGCCGTTCTGCAGGAGGATGTCGACCTCGCTGGGAGCGACCGCGGCCAGGTCATCCATGGTGATGGCCGGCCGTCCCTCTGAGCCGCCGCCAGCGGCGTCAGCGGCGCAGAAACGCGAACCGTGTTCGATCGGTTCGTCGGGGTTCTCCCTGCGTACCCGCACCTGCTGCACCCAGGTGCCGTCATCACCGCAGAAGACATCCTGCTGGCGCTGACAGTCTCCGAAGTCCAGGTTCTGGAGCTGGTCCGGATAGCAGCCGGACACATGGCGCGAGTAGACGGGGTTGGACGTGTTGTAGTTGCTGGCCTTGTTCGCGGTGCTGTTGCTGTCGTCGCCCGAATGAACACCACTGTCGGAGCACTCTCTCTTGACTACGAGAGACGTGTCACGCAGGAGAGCGCTGTTGGTCGTCTCACCGCACCGATCGGGCGTTTCATTTGCCGAGGCAGGGGATGACAAGAAGATCGACAGAGCAGCGACGGAGAATGCGAGGACTGTGGCAGGTGGCGTTGCTCGCCTCACTTTTCACCCTCAAAGCTGACGGAAGTGGCGACCCATCGCTGGGACTCTTCGTCGAATTTGACGTTGGTGATCCAGGGGGAGTCTCCATAGGACTCCTCGCTCTGTGTCTTGTCGATGGACCCGTTCGACTTGAAGGTCGTGAGTCCTTCGACATCAAGGAGTGTGGTCACTTGAAGAAGCTTCCGGTCCTTGTCGATCACTCCAGTGAGAGCGGACGTCACTTCGACTTCCGCGCCTGAGGTCCAACCCCCGTCCTCGTAGATCTTCTCGATGCTGTGGGTGTACGCACGGCAGAAGTCGCAATCCTCGTCCGAGGACGCGCGCACCAGTTCCGAATCTCCCGTCCGCTGCAGGTAGGTCACCGTGTCCCACCAGTACTGCACCGCGGCCTTGGCGCCCTCCGGGGTCTCCTCCTTCATCTCTTCGGGCATGACGGGCTTGGGCACGTTCTTGGCCGGTCCGTCGGCGGAGGCGGGGACGTACTCGCTGGTGTCCTCCCCGTCCGGGTCGCTGTCGTCGCCGTCGGCGTCCGGTGACTCGTCCTCGTCCGGGCCGTCCGGATCGTCGGACGTGGTCTCCGTGGACGCGTCGGCCCCTTCGGCCTCTGGTTGCTCGTCAGTCCCGTCGGGCGAGGCGCCCTGCGAGGCAGGGGCCGTCGTTGACGGCGATGCGGTCTCCTCCGGCTCCTTGTCCTCACCGCCGGAGCAGGCGGTCAGTGCCAGTGCGAGTGCGGCGGTCAGAGTCAGGCCACGGGCGGGTGCGCCACGGCGCATGAGAACCCCTCCAGATGTCTCATCGTCGGTAGGTCACCGGGACGGCCGCTGATCCCGCAACGGCCGCCGACCCCCTCGGTCGGCGGTGACACAAACCACAGTGTAGGCAGATGCCACCGCGGAGGTGCGGTTCTCCACAGGCCCTTCCCTCTCCGTCGTGTCACCGGAGAAGGTGACGGGCCGTGGTCGGGGAGGGGTCCGTCGTCGGGAAGGGGAGGCCGAGGGCCGCGAAGGCGGCCTCACCTGCGGTCTTGAGGGGAAGACACGGTGCCGTTCTTGGATCTCAACGCCGTGTTGTATCCCCAAAGCGCAGGGAAAGGTGGATCCCCCAAAGCGCAGTGAACGGCGGCGGGGGCTCAGACGATGCCCTGGGCCAGCATCGCGTCTGCCACCTTGATGAAGCCGGCGATGTTCGCACCGGCCACATAGTTGCCCGGGGCGCCGTAGCTGTCCGCGGTCTCCACGCAGCGGTCGTGGATGGAGTGCATGATCTGCTCCAGGCGCTCACGGGTGTAGTCGAAGTCCCAGGAGTCGCGCTGGGCGTTCTGCTGCATCTCCAGGGCGGAGGTGGCCACACCGCCGGCATTCGCCGCCTTGCCGGGCCCGAACAGCACGCCGGCGTCCAGGAAGGTGTGCGTGGCCTTCTCCGTGCACGGCATGTTCGCGCCCTCGGCCACCGCCTTCACGCCGTTCTTGATCAGCATGCCCGCAGCCTTGTTGCCCAGCTCGTTCTGGGTGGCACAGGGCAGCGCCACGGTGCCCGGCACCTCCCACACGTAGCCACCCTCCACGAAGTGGGCACCGTTGCCGCGGCGCTCGGCGTACTCGGAGATGCGGCCACGCTCGACCTCCTTGACCTGCTTGAGCAGGTCCAGGTCCAGGCCGTTCTCATCCACCACGTAGCCGGAGGAGTCCGAGGCGGTGATGACCTTCGCCCCCAGGGCCATCGCCTTCTCGGCCGCGTAGATCGCCACGTTGCCGGAGCCGGACACGAGGACCTTCTGCCCGTCCATGGACTCGCCGCGGGTGCGCAGCATGGCGTCCGTGAACATCACCGTGCCGTAGCCGGTGGCCTCCTTGCGGACCAGCGAGCCGCCCCAGGTCAGGCCCTTGCCGGTGAGCACACCGGCCTCGAACCGGTTGGTCAGGCGCTTGTACTGGCCGAACATGTACCCGATCTCGCGGGCACCCACGCCGATGTCACCGGCCGGGACGTCCGTGTGCTCGCCCACATGGCGCCACAGCTCCGTCATGAAGGACTGACAGAAGCGCATGATCTCACCGTCCGAACGGCCGGACGGGTTGAAGTCCGAGCCGCCCTTGGCGCCGCCGATCGGCATGCCGGTCAGCGAGTTCTTGAAGATCTGCTCGAACCCCAGGAACTTCACGATGCCCAGGTACACCGACGGGTGGAAGCGGATGCCGCCCTTGTACGGGCCCAGCGCCGAGTTGAACTCCACCCGGAAGCCGCGGTTCACCTGGACCACGCCCTGGTCGTCCACCCACGGGACGCGGAAGATGATCTGGCGCTCCGGCTCGCAGAGACGGTGGAGGATACCGGCCTCCACGTACTCAGGATGGCGGTCCACCACCGGATCCAAGGCCTCGAAGACCTCGGAGACGGCCTGGTGGAACTCCTTCTCACCGGGGTTGCGGGCGAAGACCTCGTCACGGAGTTCGGAGAGTTCGGCATGCATGAAGGCGGCTCCTGGGGTCGGCCGTCACCGCCGCTCAGGCAGGGCCGAAGCGGCGCGGACGGCGGTGGTCACAGTGAAGTGCCGGAACGCGCAGGCACCGACACTCCATCTTCACAAGGGCCGGAGGCCGCCCGCAGGTGTGTGTCGGCAGGTGGACACACAAGCGCAGTCTCAGAAGGTCAGCGGCCAGGTGGTGTGGTGCTGCAGATGGCGCAGCGCCACCTCGTCCGCACGGCGGTGCTGCACCCGGATCGCCTTCGCGTAGTACCCGAGCAGCTGCTCACACAGCACCGGCCAGGTGCGGCCCTGCACGGACTCCCAGGCGGCCTGGGCGAAGGCGGTGCGCTTGGCGTCGTCGTAGACCAGGTCCGCCACCTGCTCGCGCAGCTGGGCGAGGTTCTTCGGCTCATACAGCCAGCCGGTGCGGGAGGAGTCCACGATGTCCAACGGTCCGCCGCGGCCCACCGCGACCACCGGCACGCCCGAGGCCATGGCCTCCTGCAGCGTCTGCCCGAAGGTGTCCGACTCGCCCGGGTGCACGAACAGGTCCAACGAGGCCACGTGGCGGGCCAGGTCCTCGCCCCCCTGGAAGCCGGCGAAGTGCGCACCCGGAAGCTGCGCCTGCAGCTGCTCCTTCAGCGGGCCCGAGCCGATGACCACCAGACGGGTGCCCGGCAGGTCCGCCAGCACGGCCAGATCCTCCACCTGCTTCTCATGGGCCAGCCGGCCCACGAAGCCGATCAACCGCTCGCCGTTCGGGGCGAGCTCGCGGCGCAGCTGCTCGGACCGCTTGGACGGGTGGAACCGCTCCGAGTCCACACCGCGGGCCCAGCGGTGCACCCGGCGCACCCCATGGGAGTGCAGCTGGCAGATGGTGAAGCTGCTCGGCGCCACCGTCAGCGTGGCGGTGTTGTGCAGGCGAGCCACGTGGCTCCACAGCACGTCCTCCAGCCACGGCGCCCCATAGCGCGCCGCGTAGCGGGGGACTTCGGTCTGGTAGACGGCCACGGACGGGATGCCCAGCTGGTCCGCCGCCTGCACCGCCCGCCAGCCCAGCACGAACGGGGAGGCGATGTGCACCACGTCCGGGCGGAACCCCGCCAGGATCGAACGCACCCGCGCCACCGGCCCGGCGGCCACGCGCACCGAGGCGTAGCCGGACAGCGGCACGGACGGCAGACGGTGCACGTCGAAGCCCTCGACCTGACTGGGCGCCGTGTCCTGACCGACCCGCTGCGTCCAGCCGGCCATCCAGGAGGACGCAGGGGCGATCACGATCGCCTCATGGCCCTCCCGTCGCAGGTGCCTGAGCACCTGGAGCACGGAGTTGGTGACCCCGTTCATGTGGGGCAGGAACGATTCGGCGACCACGGCAACGCGCATGTCCCGCACGCTACGTCCGCCGTACGACCTCCCCGTGGCCGCACCATGACCCCGCCGTGAACACTCGTCACCCCGGGTGAACGAGCGGTGAAACAGCGCCCGGCCGGCGTCACCGCGGCGGGCGAGCGGCCGTCGTCGGGAAGGAGGGCGGACAGCCGTGACGCACGCTCCCTGTGAGCTCACCGGACCGGCCGCGCCCTGAAGGCCCCGCGCCGCCCGGCGGTGGCACCATAGTGAGGATGACTTCCCCCACTCCACGCGCGTCCCGCCTGCTGCGCCCCCTGCCCCTTCCCCTGTGGGTGCAGGGGGTGATCGAGGCGCTGATCGCGGCGCTGTTCAGCCTGGTGCTCGTGGTGGTCCCCACCCTGCTCGTCTGGGTCACCGGCGGCTTCCACATGGAGCGCATCGACGACGTCCTGCAGACCGCCGGCGTCCTCTGGCTGGTCCTCCACGCCGCCCCCGTCTCCGTCACCTCCGGCATGCCCGTGGTGGACGGCGACGTCTCCGCCGGACTCGCATGGATGGTCCCCTGGGGCCTGTCCCTGCTGCCGATGGTCCTGAGCTGGCGCGCCGGCCGGAAGCTGGCGCGCGCGAGCTACCGCGACCAGGCCTGGCAGGCGCTCGCCGGCGGCATGATCGCCTACGCGCTCGTGGGTCTCACCCTGGCGCTGCTGCCCGGCAGCACCGGCGACACCGTGAACCCGGCCGTGGGCGCCATCTTCCCCGCCCTGTTCTTCGCCGTCTGCGCCGTGGCCGGTGCCCGACGTGAGGCCGGCACCTGGGCGCACCTGGTGGGTGTGGACGTGACCGAGCGGATCGCCAGGCGCTCCCAGTACGAGCGCTGGGCCGGCTCCTACGCCTGGTCCGTGCTGCGCGCCTGCCTGGTGGCCGTGCTCAGCCTGGTGGCCGTGCACGCGCTGCTGGTGACCGTGACCCTCGCCGTCCGCTGGGCCGACGCCGTGCACATGTACCAGCTCGTGGACGCCGGACCGGTGGGCGGAACCATGCTCACCCTCCTCGAGATCGGCTACCTGCCCGCCATGGTCGGCTGGGCGGTGGCCTGGTCGGCCGGCCCCGGGTTCTCCATCGGCTCGGAGAGCCTGTACTCCGCCTTCGGCACGACGACGGCCCCCGTCCCCGCGCTGCCCGTCTTCGCCGCGCTTCCCGCACCCTGGGAGCCGTGGCACCCGGTGTTCGTGCTGCTGCCGGTGCTGGCCGGTGTCGTGGCCGGCTGGTGGCTGCTGCGCGAGGGCGAGAACCACCTCGACGACTGGATGGTCCGTCGGGTGAAGACCCGGTGGATGTCCCTGCTCGCGTCGACCGGCGTGCTGGCGCTGCTGCTCGGTGTGGTCTCCGGTGCGATGGCGATGGTCCTGCTGGCCCTGACCTCCGGGACCATGGGCGTGGGCACCTACACGGTGATCGGGTCGAATGTGTGGCTGGTGGGGCCTGCGCTGGCCGGGTGGATCGCCCTCGGCGGGTTCGTGGGCTACCTGGTGGCCATGGGCCTGCAGTCCAGGTCCCTCGAGGCGGACGTCCGCAAGGCCGAGAGGGCGGAGGCCAAGGCGGAGAGGAAAGCTGAGAAGGCAGAGGCCAAGGCGGAGAGGAAGGCCGAGAAGGCGGAGGCCAAAGCGGAGAAGAAGGCCGAGAAGGCGGCCGCCAAGAACGCTGAGGCTGAGAAGGACGCGAAGGATGCCGCCGCGGACGCCGAGGACCGCGGTGACGGAACCGGCGGCGGGGACGGCGCGGATCGCGGTGGCGGAGCCGGCGGCGCGGACGGCGCGGATGACACCGATGGCGCCGGCGCCGACGCTGGAGTCGACGGTGACGCTGATGCTGGGGGAGCCGGTGCCGGTGAGGCCGAGCGTGACGGTGCGAAGGGCGCCGGGGGTGAGGGGGCCGTCGTCGGGAAGGACGGGGCGAAGCCCGGCACAGCGACGACAGACGGCACCGGCGCGGCCGATGCTGCGGACAAGGACAAGGACAAGGACAGGGGCCGCGACGCGGACAAAGGGGCGGACGCCCCGCAGGAGGACGCCGAGCGTGCGGGTGCCCAGGCCGTCGACGCCGAGCGTGCCGGTGCCGAGGCGGAGAAGCACGTGGCGCCCGCCGCCGGGAAGGCCGCGGACGTCACCCCGATGCCGCCGGTGAAGGCGCGCATCCCGCGTCGCCCGCGGTCGTCGCGTGGTGGGTCGTTGCCGGTGGCCAAGGCCGTGGACGTGAAGGCGCGTGCCGAGCGCGACCAGGCGGCGACCGACCAGCCGAAGGGCGCACAGGGCCGTGCTGAGACCGCACTGAAGCCGACGGCCGAGAAGCTGCAGACTGACAGGACGCACGGTGCTGCCGCGCAGCCGGGCAAGTTGAAGGGGGCTGAGGGCGGAACGGCGACGGGTGCGAAGGGTGCGTCGGAGACGGCGTCGCAAGGGGCCTCGGACAAGGCTGCTGAGAAGGCGGCGGAGCAGGCTGCTGAGAAGGCGGCGGAGAAGGCGCCCGGGCAGGCACCGGAGCAGCTGGCCGCCGAGCGCCGCGACCGCGTGGCCGCGCTGGCGCGCCGCAACCGTGAGAAGCAGTCTCCGAAGGACGAGCCGCGTCGCCGTGTGTACCGGGACGAGGACGAGCTGGCCGCAGGCCGGACCGGAGCTGCGGGCCAGGGGCGCGGGAAAGGCACCGTGAAGGGGCTCGCGAAGGACGAGAAGGCGACGGGCGAGACGGCGAAGGACGAGACGGCGACGAAGCCGAAGTCGACGAAGCCGAAGTCGAGCTTCGACGCGATCGTCGCGACCCGCGACCCGCGCGCCGGGACCGGCGCCGCCGACGGCCTCGAGAACGCTCGGAGAGGTGCCGTCCGCCGGGGACGGGCCGACGTCGAGGACCAGGGCGATGGCGCCGGGAACGGCCCCCACTCCGCGGGCCGGCAGGGGGGCGCTTCCGGCGAGGACGGCCCCGGTCGTCCGCGTCCGCGCCGTGCGCGGTGAGGTGCTGCTGCCGTTCCGGGAGCGGGCGCGCTCACAAGGCAACGGGCGCCGGGAGCGGGGCTTACAAGGCAACGGGCGCCGGGAGCGGGGCTTGCGTGTATCGAAGTTGGGTCGCAGGGGGCCTGAGTTCTGCGAATCGGCCCAACTTCGATACACGGACAACCTCACACGTGGGCGGCATTCTGCGGCCGAGGTGCGCACACCGAGCGCGCTGCCGGTGTACCGCCGGTTGTCCACAGATTCCGGCCACCTGCTCAACGGTGCGACTGCACGAACCAGAGTGGAGCCATGTCTCGCTCTGCTCCGATCCCTGACGCCCTGCTCTGGAAGGCCTTCACCATCGCCGAGGCGGAGGCGGCCGGAGTGAGCTACCACCGGCTTCGCGGCCCTTCCTTCGAGAGGGTCGGGCACGGCCGGTACCGGTACATCGACTCGCAGCTCGTGCGTGCCGCCGCTGAGCAGACGGGCGTGGGCGAACAGGAGATCTATCGTTGGAGCCCGCTGGTGCCGCCGCCGTCAGCGGTCATGCTCCTCGAGATCCTGGCGCGGTGCCCAGACGCCGTGGTGTCCCATGCGACGGCGGCCCGACTCCGGAACTTCTGGCTGCCGTCTCGGCTGGTTGCGGACGACCGGCTGCATGTGACGCGGTCGAGAAGCCGTGGAGTCCTCAAGGACCGGTGGGTGGTCACCCACCGCAGCGACCTGCCGCGGCACCATTCCACGCCACTGGTCCTCGTCGGCCACAGCATCAGGGTGACTGCTCCGGAACGGCTCTGGACGGAGCTGGCGACGGAGCTGACCGACGACGAGCTCGTCATCCTCGGCGACCACCTCATCCGCAGGAGCGGCAGGAGCCGGAGGGCCGTGCGGGAGAAGGGCCCTCACCTCTTGGAGAGGTTTCGCCAGGCACTCGACAGCCCAGGGGCGCGGCCACAGCGGCGGAAGCTTCGTGCAGCGCTGCAGCGCATCAGGATCGGAGCCGACTCGCCCAAGGAGACCGAGCTTCGGTTGGCCCTCATCGCCGCCGGACTGCCCGAGCCGGAGCTGCAGATCGAAGAATGGGACGCAGACTACTCCGCGGACTTCCCCGCGACTGCAGACATGGGATGGCGGAGCGCCAGGATCGTCCTCCAGTACGAGGGCGCCCATCACAGCCACCGGATCGATGAGGACGTTCGCCGGGATGCGGTGTTCCAGCGCAAGGGGTACACCGTGATCCGTGTGTCTGCATCCGATGCCAAAGACGGGTTCCGCGGAGTCATCGCCCGGGTCCGCGCGCTTCTGGGCGCGGAGCGACAGGCGGGCTGAGGCTCCGCCGACGACCGCCTCGATCGTACGTGTATGGAGCATCGTGGGCGTGCCGGACGTCGTTGATCGTGGGTGTACAAGACGTCGTGGGTGTGCCGGACGTCGTGGGTGTGCCGGACGTCGTCGATCCTGGGTGTGCCGGGCGTCGTTGATTGTGGGTGCCGGACGTCGTGCGTGTATCGAACTTGGGTCATGTGGGGCCCTGGAGGCCGAATCCGGGCCAACTTCGATACCCGCAACGAGAGGGGTCACGTGCCGTCCAGCGTTGCGCCGTGCGAGAAGGCGCCCAGCCTTCGGGCCCGGCCCCACTCAGCCTGCGAGCCGACTCGGCTCAGCCGCCGAGGCCGCCGATACCTCCCATGGTCTTGGTGAACTCAGCCTGGCACACGGCCTCGGACTTGAGGGTGAGGGCCTGGCGGAGGCACTCGTCGTAGGCGCTGGCGGCCTCCCAGAACAGCAGTGGTGTCAGCGAGGCCACCGCCACAAATGTGCCGAGGGCCAGCCCGGCGCCCAGCATGACGCGCAGGAACCCGGGCTTCGTGAGCTTTCCGGCGCGCATCCAGGCCACGAAGCCCACAGCCACCGCGCCCACTGCGAACGGTGCGGCCAGCAGCTTCCAGGGCAGCAGCAGGTCCATCGCGAGGATGGTGCACAACAGCAGGCCGCACTGCCACAGCAGCAGCCGTCCGACGTTCTTGCGGAGCTTCAGCTCCTCGGCCTCGTTCGCAGGCTTGCCGGAGCCGTTCTTCCCAGACCTGTTCCTGCCGGGCCAGCCGCCACCGGCAGGCCCACCAGGCCCACCACCGGCCGGCCCGCCACGCTCACCGGGCCCGCCGTTCCCGGGACCTCCGCCCTGACCGCCGGGCTCTGCGGACCTGCTGGAGGCAGGGTCCTGCCCGGGCTTCTGCGTCGGGTCGGTGTGCGGACCTGCGGGCGGCGTGGGAGCGGACACGCTTCCACCCTACGATGAAGGCATGCGCATCGTTGCCCTCGTCTCCGGTTCCGGCACCAACCTGCAGGCTGTCCTCGACGCCGTCGCGGGCGGTCACCTGCCTCTCGAGATCGCCGCGGTCGGCGCGGACGTCCCGGGCGTGCAGGGTCTGGCCCGGGCGGAGGCGGCCGGGGTTCCCACGTTCACGGTCTCTGTGAAGGAGCACGCGGACCGGGACGCCTGGAACGTCGCGCTCGCCGACGCCGTCGCCGCCTATGAGCCGGACCTCGTGGTCTGCTCGGGCTTCATGCGGATCCTCGGCGCCGGGTTCCTGGAGCGCTTCGCCGGCCGCATCGTGAACACGCATCCGGCCCTGCTGCCGTCCTTCCCGGGCGCGCACGGCGTCCGCGACGCCCTGGCCTACGGCGTGAAGGTCACCGGCTGCACGGTCCACTGGGTCGACGCCGGCGTGGACACCGGCCGCATCATCGCGCAGGCCGCCGTCCCGGTCATGGACACAGACACCGAGGAGGAGCTCCATGAGCGCATCAAGGTGCAGGAGCGCGCCCTGCTGGTCCGCGTCCTCGGCGACTTCGCCGCCCGCCACGCCGCCGGCGAGACTGTCAGTGCCTGACCGCCCGCCACGCCGCCGGCGAGACTGTCAGTGCCTGACCGCCCGCGCCTGACCTCGCCCGCTCACCAGCCGCGCTGGTACTGCCGCACGGCCCGGTTCCGCTCGCGGGCGTTGAATGCGGTCACCTGCAGGGGCAGGGTGACCAGGTCCCAGACCATCACGAGGCCCCAGATGATGAGGGGGATCCAGCCGATGAGGATCGCGGCGGTCGCGGTGCCGACGCCGAACAGCACGGCCAGCGTGATGCCGGTGATCCACTTGCCGAGGTACATGCGGTGCACGCCCAGCCAGCCGAGCAGCACCAGCAGGACGTAGGCGAGCACGACGCTGCGTCCCGCCTGGACGATCACGGTCGGCGGCTGAGGGTAGGTCATGGTCCGCGATTCTAGGCCTCGGCCTGGGAGAACGCCTCCCTCATCTCCTCCCAGCAGGCCCAGGGGATTCTCGGGCTGCCTCGTCCTCGGCGCCGGCCAGGTGCTCGCCGGCGGTCTCGGGCGCAGCCACCGCCATCGCGGCCAGGGACAGCGCCACGAGCAGGCCGGTGAGCACGAACGCCCCGGTCAGGCCGAGCATCGGCACCAGCCAGCCCACGAACAGCAGCGGGCCCACGCCGGCGGCCACGCGGGAAGCCGCGGAGGCCCAGCCGAAGCCGGAGGCGCGCAGGGTGGTCGGGTACAGCTCGGTGACATACGTGTAGAGCACCGGCACGGCCACCTGCACGAGGAAGCCGAACAGCAGCACCAGCGGCAGCGCCGCCGCGGGCACGCCCAGCACGGAGCTGAGCCACACGAGCACCGCGCAGGATGCCAGGGAGCTGACGGCCAGCAGCCGGCGGCGCCCGGTGCGCTCCACCAGGACGGCGGAGGCCACCACGCCCAGCAGGCCGACGGCCGCCATGCCGGAGGTCATCACGAACGCCCGCGACTGCTCGTGGCCGGCCTCCACGAGGAAGGTCGGCAGCCACTGCAGGGCCAGGTAGTAGGTGAGCATGATCGAGCAGAACAGCGCCCAG
Organism: Micrococcus lylae NBRC 15355; assembly: GCF_001570885.1. Classification (GTDB taxonomy): domain Bacteria; phylum Actinomycetota; class Actinomycetes; order Actinomycetales; family Micrococcaceae; genus Micrococcus; species Micrococcus lylae. Next base: position 17,157 of record NZ_BCSN01000001.1, read on the forward strand.
GCCACGGCGGTCACCTTCGGCAAGTGCCGCCAGACCGCCACGAGCTGCTCGCCCACGGCCTGCAGCCCGCCGCCCAGCCCGCTGCCGGCGGCCTCGGGCATGGTGTATTCGCGGCGCTCGGCGCCGGTGTCCTCCACCAGCGTGTCGACGACGGCACGCGCCTCCGCCTCGCGGCCTCGGCTCATCAGATAGAAGGGGGACTCGGGGACGCCGCGGCGCACAAGGAACACCAGCAGCGCGGGCAGGACCATGGCGAGCAGCGGCAGCCGCCAGTCGCCCCAGGTGGCCACGAGCCAGGCGGACACCAGGCCGCAGAGGGCTGCGCCGACCGGCCACCAGCCGTCCATGGCGGTGAGCACCCTGCCGCGCAGGTGCCGGGGCGTGAACTCGGAGACCAGGGCGTAGTCCACGGGGATGGTGCCGCCCAGGCCGATGCCGGCGAGGAAGCGGAAGAACGCGAACCAGCCGATGGACGGGGCGAGCGCGCCGGCCAGGGTGAAGACCGAGAACACCAGCAGCGTCAGGGTGAACGCCTTCTTGCGGCCCAGCCGGTCCGCGACCGTGCCCCAGAGGAAGGCGCCCACGCCCATGCCGATGAGGTTCGCGGTGCCGATCCAGGCGGCCTCGGACCTCTCCAGCCCCCATTCGGCGGTCAGCAACGGGATCATCACGCCGTTCAGTGCGACGTCCCAGGCGTCGAACATGAAGCCGAGCCCGCCGATGAGGAAGATCCGGCCCTGCACGGACCATCGCCACGGCAGCTCCTGCACGACCTCCTCTCCGGTGGGGAGGCGGCCGCCGGCAGGGTGGGCGGCGGTGGTGGCGGGGGAGGAGGACATCGGCGTCGGTCTCCTGTGCTCTGGTGTGCGGTGTGGTCTCAAGGCCACGGGCGAGGCCCGTGTGGGGTCGTCGTCTCGGTGGTCGAAGCGAGGGCCAGGCTCCGCGCGGGGCGAGGCGCCTCGTGCCGCAGGGACTCGATGACCGCGGGGACCCGGCCCCGTCCGCGGGGTGAGGCGCCCACCGGCGGCGAGTGCCGTCGTCGTGGGTCAGGGGAGAGTATGCGCAGGACCGACGTGGCGTGCCACCTCTAGACTGGCTTCGTTACTTCACCTCCGACTTTTCCCTGACGCTGAGGAGACCTCTGCCGTGAGCACCGCGCAGCCGACCGCGATCGACGCCCTGGACACCGTCCCGCTGAAGCGGGCCCTGATCTCCGTGTATGACAAGACCGGCCTCGAGGAGCTCGCGACCGGGCTGCACGCGGCGGGCGTCGCGATCGTCTCCACCGGCTCCACCGCGAAGCGCATCGCGGACGCCGGCGTCCCGGTCACCGAGGTCTCCGAGGTCACCGGCTTCCAGGAGTGCCTGGACGGCCGCGTGAAGACCCTGCACCCGCGCGTGCACGCCGGCATCCTCGCCGACCGCCGCCGCGAGGACCACCGCGCCCAGCTGACGGACATGCAGATCGAGCCGTTCGACCTGGTGGTGGTGAACCTCTACCCGTTCGTGGACACCGTGCGCTCCGGCGCCGCCGAGGACGAGGTGGTGGAGCAGATCGACATCGGCGGACCGTCCATGGTCCGCGCGGCCGCGAAGAACCACGCGTCCGTGTCGATCGTGGTGGACCCGGCCGCGTACGGCGAGGTCGTTCAGGCCGCGAAGTCCGGCGGGTTCGACCTGATGGCCCGCCGCCGCCTGGCATCCCTGGCCTTTGCTCACACCGCGGCCTATGACAACGCGGTGGCCGCCTGGACCGCCGCCCACTACGGCGCGGACACCGAGGACGAGGACGTCCCGGTCTTCCCGCCGTACGCCGGCTTCTCCCTCGAGCGCGCGGACATCCTCCGCTACGGGGAGAACCCGCACCAGCCGGCCGCCCTGTACGCGGACTCCTCGGCGGCCCCGGGCATCGCCCAGTCCGAGCTGCTGCACGGCAAGGCCATGTCCTACAACAACTACGTGGACGCGGATGCCGCCGTGCGTGCCGCCTACGACCACGCAGGCCCGGCCGTCGCGATCGTCAAGCACGCCAACCCGTGCGGCGTGGCCGTGGCCGGCCAGGGCGAGGACATCGCGGTCGCCCACGCCAAGGCCCACGCCTGCGACCCGGTCTCCGCCTTCGGCGGCGTGATCGCCGCGAACCGCCCGGTGACCGCGGCGATGGCCGCGCAGGTGAAGGACATCTTCACCGAGGTGGTGGCCGCCCCGGCCTTCGACCCCGAGGCCGTCGAGATCCTCACCGCCAAGAAGAACCTGCGCCTGCTGGCCCTGCCCGAGGGCTTCGAGCGTGACGCCGTGGAGGCCAAGCAGGTCTCCGGCGGCATGCTCATGCAGATCACGGACGCGGTGGACGCCGACGGCGACGACCCGGCGAACTGGACCCTGGCCGCCGGCGAGGCCGCGGACGAGGCCACCCTCGCCGACCTCGCCTTCGCCTGGCGCGCCGTCCGCGCCGCCAAGTCCAATGCGGTGCTGCTGGCCTCCGGCGGTGCCACCGTGGGCGTCGGCATGGGCCAGGTCAACCGCCTGGACTCCTGCCGCCTGGCCGTGGAGCGCGCCAACACCCTGGGCTCCGCCGTCACTGGCGGCCAGGACGTGAACTCCGCCGGCGGAGCCGAGAACGTCACCGGCGCCGGCGCCCCGGAGCGCGCCCGCGGCGCCGTGGCCGCCTCGGACGCGTTCTTCCCGTTCGCCGACGGCCTGCAGATCCTCATCGACGCCGGTGTGAAGGCCGTCGTGCAGCCGGGCGGCTCCGTGCGTGACGCCGAGGTGGTCGAGGCCGCGAACGCCGCCGGCATCACCATGTACCTCACCGGCGCACGCCACTTCTTCCACGGCTGAGCCTGTGTCCGACCCGCACCGCAGCCGCCACGGCGCCGCCCTGTCCCCTGAGGATGAGGGCGGCGTCCCCGCGTCCGAGACCGATCGCCCTGCAGCCCACGACCGTCATCCCGCCACCTCCGGGCTGCCCGAGCTCACGGAGGACGGGATCCGCGAGCTGGTCCGGAGGGACCGGTTCGACGCGGCCGTCGCGCAGCTGCGCCTGCTCCCGGCGGGCGACGTCCTCGAGTTCCTGGACCGCTGCGACCCGGACGAGGTCCCCATCCTGTTCCGCCTGCTGGAGAAGGACACGGCAGTCCGCGTGTTCACGGACATGGAGCCTCGGCAGCAGTCGGACCTGATCGCCCAGCTCCAGGACGGGCAGGTCCAGGACCTCTTCGGCCGCCTGCACGCCTCCTCCCAGGCCCGCCTGGTCGACGAGATGCCGGCGAAGGTCGCCCGGCGCCTGCTGGACGGCCTGGGCCCGGAGGCCAGGGACCGTGCCGGTGAGCTGCTCGGCTACCCGGCCGACTCGGTGGGCCGCCGTGTCCGCACGGCCCCGGTGCGCCTGCGCCGGGACTGGAGCGTGGCCCATGCGCTCGAGCAGGTCCGCGTCCACGGCGAGGGGGACCGGCGCGCGCTGGCCGCCCTGCCGGTGGTGGGGGACCTGCATCGGGTCGTGGGGATCGTGGAGCTCGGAGAGCTCACCACCGCAGACCCGGGCGGCACGGTCGAGGCCCTCATGGACGATGCGGTGGCGGTCCCCGCAGGCACGGAGGCGGAGGAAGCCGCCAGACTCTGCGCGGACCGCCGCCTGTGGTCCCTGCCCGTCACGGACGACGACGGCCGCCTCATCGGCATGTTCACCGTGGCCGACGCCCTCCAGGTCCTGGACGAGGAGTCCACCGAGGACGCTGCCCGCTCCGGCGGCGCAGAGCCTCTCGGCCGCCCCTACCTGTCCACCCCCGTGATGACTCTGATGCGGGCCCGCATCGTGTGGCTGCTCGTGCTCGCCGTGGGCGCGACGCTCACGGTGCAGGTCCTGGAGGTCTTCGAGGAGACCCTCGAGCAGCTGGTGGTGCTCTCCCTGTTCGTCCCGCTGGTGATCGGCACGGGCGGCAACACCGGCAACCAGGCGGCCACCACGGTCACCCGGGCGCTCGCCCTGGACGACGTCCGTCCCCGCGACGCCCTCCGCGTGATGCTCCGCGAGCTCCGCGTGGGCTTCACCCTGGGGGCCTGTCTGGGCGGACTCGGGACACTCGTGGCGGGCCTGTTCTACGGGTGGGACATCGGCGCGGTGATCGGTCTGACGCTGCTGTCCGTGTGCACCCTGGCGGCGACCGTCGGCGGACTCATGCCCCTGGCCGGCAAGAAGGTCGGCGTGGACCCGGCGGTGTTCTCCAACCCGTTCATCTCCACACTGGTGGATGCCCTGGGCCTGGTCCTGTACTTCCTGATCGCGCGGGCGCTGCTCGGCCTCTGATCAGCGACGCCGGGCCGCAGACAGCGGCTGGGTCCCGTGCGGCCGGTCGTCGGGCTACCGTGAGAGACGACGACGGCCCCTCGCCTGTCCGGGCACGTCACCGCCTGCATCGCCACTGTGGAAGGACCGACGATGAGCACCCCGTACCAGCCGCACGAGAAGGACGTCCGCGCCGAGGAGCAGGGCCCCCACGGCTGGGACCGGCCGGGCTACGGCGGCTACGGGGACTACGGGCCGGCCCCGTACCAGCAGTCCTACGGCATGGCTGCCGCGCAGGAGGGCCAGCGGGCGGGGCAGCTGGCGATCGCCTTCGGCGTGATCGGCCTGCTGTCCGGCCTGGGCGTGATCTTCGGCCCGCTCGCGATCTGGCAGGCGAACAGGGCTGACCGTGCCGGTGGCGTCGGCATCGGCGGGCGCGTGCTCGGCTGGGTGGCGATCGGGATCACGATCGCGTTCGTGGTGCTCTTCGTCGCCTACGGCGTGTTCCTCTTCAGCATGGTCGAGTACATGTCCACCGAGTTCGGCGAGGACTTCCAGACCGACTTCAGCACGCGGTCCTGACGCCGCACCGGACCCGGCCACGGACCGGGGCGGGGTCACAGGCGGCCCGGACGGGCCGTCGTCGGGCCTCCTCCGGTAGATTTGGGGGAGAGGAAGCCCTTTCCCCTGACGAAGACCCGGGGCGCCGAGGTGTGCCCCAGAAGGAGAGACGTCCCGCATGTCCAAGATCACCTACACGTTCACCGACGAGGCTCCCATGCTGGCCACCGGATCGCTGCTGCCGATCATCGAGGCCTACGCCGGCACCGCCGGTGTGGAGTTCGAGACCAAGGACATCTCCCTGGCCGGCCGCATCCTGGCCGCCTTCAACGACGTCCTGCCGGAGGACCAGCGCACTGCCGACGCCCTCGCCGAGCTGGGCGAGATGGTGAAGACCCCCGAGGCCAACGTCATCAAGCTGCCGAACATCTCCGCCTCCGTGCCGCAGCTGCGTGCCGCGATCAAGGAGCTGCAGGCCGCCGGCTACGACCTGCCCGAGTACGTGGACGAGCCGAAGACCGACGCGGAGAAGGACGCCAAGGCGCGCTACGACTCCGTCAAGGGCTCCGCCGTGAACCCGGTCCTGCGTGAGGGCAACTCGGACCGCCGCGCCCCGAAGGCCGTGAAGAACTACGCCAAGCAGTTCCCGCACTCCATGGGTGAGTGGACCGCCGACTCCAAGTCCGCCGTCGCCACCATGGGTGCGAACGACTTCCGCTCCAACGAGAAGTCCGTGACCCTGGACAAGGACGACGTCCTGACCATCGAGTTCACCTCCGCCGAGGGCGAGACCACCGTGCTCAAGGAGGGCCTGAAGGTCCTCGAGGGCGAGATCGTGGACGGCACCTTCATGTCCGCCAAGGCCCTGGACGCCTTCCTGGCCGAGCAGGTCCAGCGCGCCAAGGACGAGGGCATCCTCTTCTCCGCCCACCTGAAGGCCACCATGATGAAGGTCTCCGACCCGGTGATCTTCGGCCACGTGGTGAAGGCCTACTTCGCCGACCTCTTCGCCCAGTACGGTGACCAGCTGGCCGAGGCCGGCCTGTCCGCCAACGACGGCCTCGCGGCCATCGAGGCCGGCCTGGACAAGCTGGACGCCGAGACCGCCGAGGGCGTGAAGAAGGCCATCGCCGACGCCTACGAGAACGGCCCGGACCTGGCCATGGTGAACTCCGCCAAGGGCATCACCAACCTGCACGTGCCCTCCGACGTGATCGTGGACGCCTCCATGCCGGCCATGATCCGCACCTCGGGCCAGATGTGGAACAAGGACGACAAGACCCAGGACACCCTGGCCGTCATCCCGGACTCCTCCTACGCCGGCGTGTACCAGGCCGTGATCGAGGACTGCAAGGCCAACGGCGCCTACGACCCGACCACCATGGGCACCGTCCCGAACGTCGGCCTCATGGCCCAGAAGGCCGAGGAGTACGGCTCCCATGACAAGACCTTCGTGATGACCGGCGCCGGCAAGGTCGAGGTCAAGAACTCGGCCGGCGAGGTGCTGATCTCCCACGACGTCGAGGAGAACGACATCTGGCGCGCCTGCCAGACCAAGGACATCCCGGTGCAGGACTGGGTCAAGCTGGCGGTCACCCGCTCGCGCGACTCCCAGACCCCGGCCGTGTTCTGGCTGGACGCCGAGCGCGGCCACGACGCCGAGCTGATCAAGAAGGTCGAGACGTACCTGGGCGACCACGACACCGAGGGCCTGGACATCAAGATCCTGTCCCCGGTCGAGGCCACCAAGCTGTCCGTGGAGCGCATCCGCCGCGGTGAGGACACCATCTCCGTGACCGGCAACGTGCTGCGTGACTACAACACGGACCTGTTCCCGATCCTCGAGCTGGGCACCTCCGCGAAGATGCTCTCGATCGTCCCGCTGATCAACGGCGGCGGCCTGTTCGAGACCGGCGCCGGCGGCTCCGCCCCGAAGCACGTCCAGCAGCTGCTGGAGGAGAACCACCTGCGGTGGGACTCCCTCGGCGAGTTCCTCGCCCTGGCCGTGTCCTTCGAGCATGAGGCCAAGACGAACGACAACAAGCGCGCCCAGGTCCTCGCGGACACCCTGGACGCCGCCACCGGCACCCTGCTGACCGAGGGCAAGTCCCCGTCCCGCAAGGCCGGCGAGCTGGACAACCGCGGTTCGCACTTCTACCTCGGCCTCTACTGGGCCCAGGAGCTGGCCAAGCAGACCGAGGACAAGGAGCTGGCCGAGGCGATCGCCCCGATCGCCGAGGAGCTGGCCGCCAACGAGGAGAAGATCGTCGGCGAGCTGAACGGCGTCCAGGGCAAGCCCGTGGACATCGCCGGCTACTACTACCCGTCCGTGGAGAAGGTCGCCGAGGTGATGCGCCCGTCGCAGACCCTCAACGACATCATGGCCAAGCTGGCCAAGTGACCCGCTGACGGCGCACCCCCGCCCCGGGCGTTTTCGTTCGGGAAAGCGTCGGGTTCCCGGGCGCTTTCGTTCGGGAAAGCGTCGGGTTCCCGCCGCTGGGCGCCTGTACGACGAGGGCCCCGTCCCACCGGAGTGATCCGGTCGGACGGGGCCCTCCGTCATGCCTGCGCCTCTGCCGGCGTGCTGGGCGTCGTCGTCGGTGATAGCGGATGTCCCCGTGGCGCCGAACCAGAAGAATCGGCCTCTTCGCGGCGGGGTCAAGGGGCCGGTTCTTCTGGCTCGTCCCCGTGGTGCCGAACCAGAAGAATTGGCCTCTTCGCGGCGGGGTCAAGGGGCCGGTTCTTCTGGCTCGGCGGACCGTGTCAGCCGGCCTATCGCCCGGCCGCGCCCGGCCTACCGCGCCCGGCCTGACGCCTCACCTGGCGTGCTTCGCCTCGTGCTCCAGCAGCGCCCGCTTCGCCTCGGCACCGTAGAGATACGACCCCACGGACCCGTCGGCCCTGACCACGCGGTGGCAGGGCACCACCACGGCCACGAGGTTCTTCGCGCAGGCCGTCCCGGCGGCCCGCACGGCGGTCGGCTTCCCGATCTCCTCGGCGAACCGGCCGTAGCTCAGCGGCGCCCCGGCCGGGATCCTTCGCAGCCCCTTCCACGCCGCCTGGCGGAAGTCGGTCCCCGCCTGCTCCACGGCCAGCCCGTCCAGTGCCCCCACATCGCCTCCCGCATACGCCGCCAGCGCGTCCGCCACGGGCTGCTCCAGCCTCGGGTGGGGCTCCACGGGCATCGGGTTCATCTCCCGCGCCGCCGTGGCCGGGGCGACCTCCTCGAGCCGGTCCATCAGCTCCAGCAGCAGCCGGCCGATGGCGGCCGCCTGCGGCTCGTCGCCGGCGGGCACGGCCACGCCGGAGGCCCGCACGGTCTGGTCCTCGGGGGAGAACACGGCCACCAGGTTCAGCTCGGTGTCGGGCAGGGCGGCCGCGGTCCAGCGCAGCTCGGGCAGGACGTCGTCGAACGCGGTCACGGGGCCTTCCGGTGGTTTCGGGTGTGGGGAACGGCCACCGCCCCGGGATCACAGGATTCCCGGAGCCGACGGCCTCCTGACAGTGTCCCACCCGCATGGAACGCTGGCCACATGACCTCCACGGACGTCCCCACCGCCCACGTCTTCGAGCACCGCACGCTTCTGCGTCACCCGCGCGACGTCGTCTGGCGCTGGCTCACCCACCCCGGCGCCCTGACCCGCCTGACCCCGGACTACGCCGGCACAGTCCTGCAGGAGCCGGCCGCCGGCCTGCCCGTCGGCTCCGAGGCCGTCCTCGCCCTCTCCGCACCCGGCGGCCTCGGCCTGTTCGCCGGCGCGGCGCACGGCACGGTCTCCCAGGCGCTCTCCTCCGTCCTCCCCGGCAGGATCCCCGCCCCTCGGCTCACCTGGCGGGCCCGCCACACCGCCCTCGAACCCGGCGCCATGTTCCGCGACGAGATGGTCTCGGGCCCGCTGCGCTCCTGGGTCCACACCCATACGCTCGCGGACGCCGCACCCGGCGAGGCGGACACGGCCGACGGCAGCCCCGGCACCGTGGTCCACGACAGCATCGCGTACGCCCTCCCTGCCGGCGACGCGCTCTCCCGCGTCCCCGGCATCGGCGACCGCACCGGCCGTGCCGCCCGTCAGGCCTTCGAACGCATCCTGACCGCCCAGTTCTACTCCCGCGCCGCGACCATGGCCGAGGACCTGGACTTCCACGCCGCCCACCCCGGCCCTCTCCACGGCGCCCCCGCCAAGACGATCGTGGTCACCGGTGCCAGCGGCCTCATCGGCGCCCGGCTCTGCGCGTTGCTGACCTCCGGCGGGCACACCGTGGTCCGCCTCGTCCGCGACGCCGCCCAGGCCTCCGCCGAGGACGCCTCCTTCTGGGACCCGCTGCGGGGAGAGGTCGACAGCGCCGTCCTCGCCTCCGCGGACGCGGTGGTCAACCTCGCCGGGGCCACCATCGCCGGCCGCATGACCGACGCCCACAAGGAGGCCGTCCACCACTCGCGTGTGTCCGGGACCCGCACGCTGGCCGAGGCCCTCGTCGGTCTCACCTCCTCTGAGGCCGGCCGGAACAACGACGACGGCCGCCGGGCTCCCGCTCTCGTCAACGGCTCCGCGGTGGGCTGGTATGGCGCCGACGCCGGGGACAGGGGCCTTCCCGGGGGCCTCACCGAGGACCTCCCCTGCGGGGAGGACTTCTTGGCGGAGGTCTGCCGGGACTGGGAGGCCGAGGCCCGAGCCGTCGAGGAGGCGGGCATCCGCTGCGTCCGGGTCCGGACGGGCATCGCGCTCAGCCCGGCCGGCGGCATGCTGCGGCAGATCCTGCCGATCTTCCTGGCCGGCCTCGGCGGCACGCTGTCCACGAAGGGCTCCGGCCCGGACGGCACCCCGTGGATGAGCTGGATCTCCGCCGATGACGTTGCGGCCCTGTTCGCGCACGCGGCCCTCGAGGACTCCGTCTCCGGGGCGCTGAACGCCGCCGCCCCGGATCCGGTCACGGCGAAGGAGTTCGCGGCCACGCTGGGCTCGGTGCTGCATCGCCCGTCCGCGGTGCCGGTGCCCGGCGTCGGACCGCGTCTGCTGCTGGGCCGTGAGGGGGCGGAGCTGATCGTGGACGCGGACCAGAAAGCGTCGTCGGCCGCGGCGGAGGCCGCAGGCCACCGCTTTCGCCACCGCACGCTCGATCAGGCCCTGCGCAGCGTCCTCGGCCGCTGACCTCCGGCGTCAGGCCGGCCGCCGCTGCGCCAGCCGCCAGCGCGGCTGCCAGCACGGCTGCGCCGGCCGTCAGCGCACCGCGCACGGGACGGGACGTAGCCTCCGGCGTCAGTCCTGCAGCGCGCCGGTCTCCCGGATGAGCTGGGCGAGGGCGGTGAAGGCATCCCGCGCGAGGGCCTCCCAGAGCTTCATGGCCAGCTGCGGGGTGGCCTCCTCGAGGGCGTACATGACCTGAGCGGTCAGCACGCGGGTGGTCACGGGGCCGCGGGCGCGGACGGTGCCGGGCTGGCGGCCGGGCTGGCCGAGGGCCATCTCGCCGAAGATCATGCCGGGGGTGAGGAGCATGCGGCGCATGCGGCGGCCGCCGGTGGCCTGGCCGGTGAGCTCCACCTGGCCGGAGGTGATCACGTAGATGCCGCCGAAGGGCTGGCCTGCGCGGCGGATGATCTGGCCGTCCTCGTACCGGCGGGTGTCCATCATGGACTCGACGAGGCGGGCGTCGTCCTCGGAGAGGTGCTGCAGCAGCGGGGAGAAGGCGGCCTCCTCCTCGGTCTTGGGCAGCAGGTGCGGTTCGTGGCGGGCCAGCAGGCGCTGCTCGCACCACTGCATGGCCTGCGAGCGGGAGGTGAAGAACACGAACTGGGTGGAGTCCAACGGCACGTCCGGCAGGAACGCCTCGGACTCGCGCAGGGGCTCGCGCACCTCGACGCCCTCGGACGCACCGGCGGCGCGGACCTGCTCCAGCAGGGACTCGTCGCGGTCCGTGACCACGATGTCCAGGCCGTCGCGGAGCGCGTGCGCGATCCACTGGGCGATCAGGCGGCGGGCCGGCCCGGAGATGGAGGACACGGAGCGTACGTCCATGGCGAGGGTCTGCAGGTCGTCCGGCATGCTGCCGACCACGTGCACGAGCGCCTCGACCTGGCTGAAGCCGATGTGGCCGCCGAGCTCCATGAGGTGGACGGTGTCCGCATGGCGTTCGAAGGCCTGCATGACCTCGGCGGTGCGGGAGGTGCCGGAGGGGGCCTGGTCCACCCGGTAGTGGGTGCGCAGGGCGGAGCGCGGGGAACCGGCCACCAGGGACGGATGCATCTCGAAGGCCTCCACGAGCGAGCGCAGCGCCTGCAGGCCGTGCGCGGAGATGCCGTTCTCGTCCAGGCCGTGGGACTGGAGTGCGAGGCCGAGGTGGCCGGGGACGACCACCATGATCGTGCCGCCGCGGCGGGAGGCCCAGCCGGGCTGGCCCACGGTGAGGGACCACAGCGGGTCCCGGGTGACGAGGCCGCAGGAGGACATCAGGGAGAGCACGGCCTGCACGGTCTCGGCGGAGAAGACGCGGTCGCCGGTGTGCGGGTGGACGCCGCCGTGGGCGAAGACCGAGGCGATCACGGACAGCTCGCGCACGTCCACGGTCACGGCGCGCAGGCGGGAGATGTCTGTGAGGATGACGGTGGGGTCCGCGTCGATCGCCTCGATGGACTTCATGAACCAGGCTGCGGCGCGGGTGCGGCGGTTGGCCTTGTCCTCTGCGCGGGCGGCGGTGTCCGTCACGGAGACCTCGCGCTCGAGCAGGGTGGAGGCCAGCTGCATGAAGCGGGCGGTGCGGTCTCGTCCGCCGCGGCCCTTCACGAGGGTCGCCGCGGCCACCACTCCGGTGTCCGTGAGCCCGTTGTAGGCGCGGTGGGTCTCCGGCTCGACCTCGATGCGGTGCAGGGGGTCGCCGGCGGGCTCGGTGCCGATGTGCTCGAGCACGGCGTCGATGCCGTGGTCCTCCACCGCCATCGCGTAGATCAGTGGTGCGGCGAGCGCCCCGAGGGTCACGGTCTGCCCCGTGCCGGCCTCGTAGCCGTAGCCGTCCACGAGGGTCATGGCGATGCCCAGACCGCCCGGCGTGTCCTCGCCTGTCTCGGCCTGGGCCGGCTTCGCGTAGGAGGCGGCGAGCAGGTCGAGGTGGTACTGCACGGGCGTCATCATGCGGCCCAGCCTATCCACAGACCGAGGCCTGCGACACCCGGTCCTGGGCCACAATGGACGGTGATGACCTCCGCTTCTCCGCTCTCCCCGCTGGACCTGGACTCCTTCGTCTCCGGCCTCACGGTGGCGCAGGTGCTGCCGGAGCTCACCGACGCCCTGGCGGCCCACGGAGCGGCCGTGCTCCACGCCCCGCCGGGCACCGGCAAGACCACCGCGGTGCCCCCGCACGTCGCCCTGACGCTCGCCGACGCCTCGGGTGTGGCCGGGCGTTCCGACGAGGGCCCCTGGCCCTCGTCTGCCGCTGCGCCTGCCGCGTCGGCCGGCTCGTCCCCCGACGTCGCCGCCGACACCGCCGCTGCGGCCGCACCCCGTGTTCTGGTCACCCAGCCCCGCCGCGTGGCGGTGCGCGCAGCCTGGCGCCGCCTCCATGCCGCGGTCGAGGCTGCGTATCGGGCCGCCGGCGCCGCCGAGCCCGCGGCGCGGCAGGCCGCCGACGCCGCGGTCGGCTACACGGTCCGCGGCGACGCCGTGGGCCGCGGCCGCAGCCAGGTCGAGTTCCTCACCCCGGGCGTGCTGGTCCGGCGCCTGCTGAACGACCCGGAGCTGGCCGGCGTCGGGGCGGTCCTGCTGGACGAGGTCCACGAGCGTGACCTGGACACGGACCTGCTCTTCGCACTGCTGGCGGACCTGCGGCAGCTGCGCGAGGACCTGCAGGTCGTCGCGATGTCCGCCACCCTGGACGCCGAGGCCCTCGCGGCCCGATGGGCCGAAGGTATGGGCCAGGACGCCGTTCCGGTGGTCCGCACCGAGGACGTCCTCCACCCGTTGACTGAGCGGTGGGCGCCCTACGGCTCCTCCCGCCTGACCGCGCGCGGCGGCTGCGAGCGCGGCTTCCTGGACCACGTGGCCGAGCAGACCGTGGCCGCGCACGCCGCGGCCCTCGCCGAGGACCCGGGCATCGACGCCCTGGTGTTCCTTCCCGGCGTGGCGGAGGTGGAGGCGGTGGCCGAGCGTATGCGCGCCCGCGTCCCGGCCCACGACGTGCTCACCCTCCACGGCCGCCAGGAGCCGGCCGAGCAGGACGCCGCCGTCGCCGGCCGCGCACCCGGCGGCGCCCCGCGCATCGTGGTCGCCACGAATGTCGCCGAGTCCTCGCTCACCGTGCCCGGGGTGCGTCTGGTGGTCGACTCCGCCCTGGCCCGCGAGCCGCGCAGAGACGCCGGCCGCGCCATGACCGGTCTGGTCACCGTGCAGGTCTCCCGGGCCGCCGCCGGGCAGCGGGCCGGTCGTGCCGCCCGCCTCGGCCCGGGCACCGTGGTCCGCTGCTGCAGCCGCTCCGCGCTCGGCACCGCTCCCGCCGCGCCGACGCCCGCGCTCGACGTGGTCGACCTCGCCCCGCTCGCCCTCGCCCTGGCCGCCTGGGGCGCCCCGCGCGGCGAGGGGCTGGTGTTGCCCCAGGAGCCGCCGGCCGGTGCGCTCGCCGAGGCCGAGGCCCGTCTGCAGTCCCTCGGCGCCGTGGACGCGGACGGCCGCATCACCGCCCACGGCACCGCCCTGTCCATGCTCCCGGTCCCGCCGCACCTCGGGCACGCCCTCGGGTACGGCGCGCAGGCCGTGGGGGAGCAGACGGCCGCGGACGTCGTCGCCCTGCTCGCGGCCGACCTGCGCGCCCCCGGAGCCGACCTCACCGCCGCCCTCGCCCAGGTCCGCCGGGGCGGACCCGAGTCCCGGATGTGGCGCCGTGAAGCCGACCGCCTCGAGCGCCTGCTGCGTCGCGGTGCTCTCGTTCCTTCCCTTCCCCTTCCCGACGACGGCGCCGGCGCCTCCGCCTCGCCCGGCACCTCCGCCTCGCCCGATGCCTCCGCGGCGACCGCCGCGCGCGGATCCGCCGTTTCCTCCGCAGGCCCCCGTCGTCTCGGCCGGGACGAGGAGGTCGGCTACGTGGTGGCCCTCGCGGCTCCGGACCGCATCGCCCGTCGGGTGGGGGAGTCCGACGCCTACCTGCTCGCCTCCGGCACCCGAGCGTCCCTGCCTGCGGACTCGCCGCTGCGGGGCAGCCACTGGCTGGCCGTCGCCGAGGTCCAGCGCACCGGCTCCGACGCCGAGGGCACCGGCGCCGTGGTCCGCGCCGCCGCCCCGCTGGGGGAGGAGGCCGCGATCGCCGCGGGAGCCGGACTGCTCCGCCAGGAGCACACCGCCGTCTGGTCCGGCGGACGGCTCAGGGGCAGCCGCCGTCGCCTCCTCGGCGGCATCGAGCTGGCCGCCCACAGCGAGGCCCCCACCGTCGAGGCCGCCGCGGACGCCGTCCGCGCCGCGTGGGCCGAGGAAGGGCTGAAAGGTTGGGGCGGCGAGGCCGCGGACACGCTGCGCCGCCGCGTCCACCTGCTCCACCGCGTCCTGAAGGACCCCTGGCCGGACATGTCCGCCGCCGCCCTCGCCCAGGACGAGGACCTCGTCGCGGCCGTCGCCGCGCAGGTGGTGGCCGGCACCCCGCGGTCCCGGGTCGACCTCGCCGGACTGCTGCAGGGCCTGCTGCCCTGGCCCGCCGCCTCCGAGCTGGACACGCTCGCCCCCGCACTGCTGCCCATCCCCTCCGGGCGCACCGCCGCCGTGGAGTACCCGGAGGTCGGCGACGACGGCCAGCCCGTGCTCGCCGCCAAGCTCCAGGAGTTCTTCGGGGCCTCCGGCACGCCGACGGTCGCGGACGGACGCCAGCCGGTGCTGCTGCACCTGCTCTCGCCCGCCGGACGCCCGCTGGCCGTGACGGCGGACCTGCCCTCCTTCTGGGCCGGCGCCTACGCCCAGGTCCGTGCCGACATGCGCGGCAGGTATCCGAAGCACCCCTGGCCCGAGGACCCCACGACGGCCGAGGCCACGGGACGGACCCGGCGTCGGTGAGCCGGGCCCCGGCGGTCCGTCCGCGGACGGTGCGGCCGGGCAGGAAGTCGGGGTGCCGTCGTCGTGAAACAGGGCCCCGTAGGGGCACGGTGCGTGCTGACGGACGGCGAAGGGTCTAGGGTGTAGCGCAGATCACCCGGAAGACGGACGACAAGGAATCCCCGCCATGACGACTCCCCCCACCCGGTGCGGCCGGGGCCGGATGCTCGCGGCGACCGGCCTGGCCGCCGCCGCCCTGGTCTTGAGCGGATGCGCCGCCGACGACGGCGGAGGCACTCCGGTGCTGACCTGGTACACGAATCCGGACGACGGCGGCCAGGCAACCATCGCCCAGCAGTGCACCGAGGCATCCGACGGGAGGTACCGCATCGAGACCTCCATGCTCCCCACCGAGGCCTCCGCGCAGCGGGAGCAGCTCACCCGTCGCCTCGCCGCCGGCGACTCGTCCATGGACATCATGTCCCTGGACCCGCCGTTCGTGCCCGAGCTCGCCGAGCCCGGCTTCCTGGCGCCGGTGCCCCAGGAGCTGCAGAAGACCGCGCAGGAGAACACCCTCGACGGCGCGCTCGCCGGCGCGACGTGGAAGGACGAGCTCGTGACCGTCCCGTTCTGGGCCAACACGCAGCTGCTCTGGTACCGCAAGTCGGTGGCCGAGGCCGCCGGACTGGACATGGACAAGCCGGTCACCTGGGACCAGCTGATCGAGGCCGCCGAGGCCGAGGACAAGTACCTCGGCGTCCAGGGGGCCCGCGCGGAGTCCATGACCGTGTGGCTCAACGCGCTCGTCGCCGGCGGCGGGGACGAGATCATCGTGGACCCTGAGGCCTCGGCGGACGAGATGACCACCAACCTCGCCGGTGAGGCCGGCACGAAGGCCGCCGAGATCGTCTCGACCATCGGCAAGAAGGGCCTCGGCGGCCCCGGCCTGCCGACCCAGCGTGAGAACGAGGCGATGCTGCAGTTCCAGGGGGACAAGGGCTCGTTCATGGTGAACTGGCCGTTCATCTGGGCGGCCACCAACGCCTCGGTCGAGGCGGGAGACCTGCCCGAGGACCTCCCGGAGGACATCGGCTGGACCACCTACCCGCAGACCGTCGAGGGGCACGAGGCCGCACCGCCGCTGGGCGGCATCAACCTGGGGGTCGGCGCGAAGTCCGAGCATCAGGACCTGGCCTGGGATGCCGTCTCCTGCATCACCTCCGCCGAACACCAGGCGGACTACTTCGTCACCAACGGCAACCCGCCGGCAGACCCGAAGGCCTACGAGGACGAGCGCATCAAGGACGCCTACCCCATGGCGGACGCGATCCGCGACTCCCTGGACATCGCGAAGCCGCGACCGCAGACGCCGTACTACAACGAGGTCTCCACGGCCATCCAGCAGCGCTACGCGCCGGTCTCCGGCGTCAACCCCGCCACCACGCCGGAGGAGACGAACACCTTCATCGAGCAGATCCTCCGAGGGGAGCGCCTCCTGTGAGCACCGTGTCCGCCCCCGAGCGCGCATCCGGGCGCCGCCGCGTCCGCTCCGCCCGTGCGAAGTCCGAGGCCCGCCTCGGCATGATGCTGGCCGCCCCGGCGTTCCTCATCATGCTGTTCGTGGTGCTGTACCCCATCGTCCAGGCCGTCTGGGACTCCCTGTTCAGCTTCCGCCTGACCGCGCCGGCGGACAAGGAGTTCGTGGGCCTGAAGAACTACGGCACCATCCTCACCGACCCCGTGTTCTGGTCCGACCTGGGCGTCACACTGCTCATCACGGTGGTCACCGTGGCGGTCGAGCTCGTGCTCGGCTTCCTCCTGGCCCTGGTGATGCACCATGCGATCAAGTCCACCAAGGGGCTGGTCCGCACCATGATCCTGGTGCCCTACGGCATCATCACGGTGGTGTCCGCCTTCGCGTGGTTCTACATGTTCTCGATCGACTCGGGGTACATGAACTCGTGGCTGTCCTGGCTGCCCGGCGTGGACGCGAACCTCAACTGGTTCGCCCAGGGCTCCACGGCGCTGTTCGTGATCATGCTCTCGGAGATCTGGAAGACCACCCCGTTCATCTCCCTGCTGCTGCTCTCCGGCCTGGCCCAGGTCCCCGGCGACCTCACCGAGGCGGCCGCCGTGGACGGCGCCACCCGCTGGCAGCGCCTCACCCGCGTGATCCTGCCCAACATGAAGGCGGCCATCATGGTGGCGGTCCTGTTCCGCGCGATGGACGCCTTCCGCATTTTCGACGCCATCTTCATCATGACCAACGGCGCCTACGGCACTGAGGCACTGTCCCTGCTGGCGTACCGGACCTCCATCGGGCGCCTGGAGATCGGCCTCGGCTCGGCGGTCTCCGTCATCCTGTTCCTGTGCGTGGCGCTGATGGCCTTCATCGCGGTGAAGGGCTTCAAGGTGGACCTCGCCGACCGAGGAGGCAACCAGTGAGCACTGTGGCAACCCCTGACAAGTCCGGCAACGCACCGGACACGTCCGCGCACGGGCGCACGGAGGCAGGGCGCAGCGCAGCGCCTCCGGCCAGGAAGAAGTCCGGGACGGGTCGGATCACCCTCGGCTGGTGGGTACTCACCGTGCTGATCGGCATCTGGTGCCTGTTCCCGGTGTTCTCCATCCTGGCCACCAGCTTCAAGACGCCCTCGGACCTGTCCAACGGCCGGCTGCTGCCGACCTCCTGGTCCACCGTGAACTACGAGGAGATCTTCGTGGGCGGCTCCCGCGAGCTGTTCCTCACGGCACTGCGGAACTCGGTGGGCATCTCGGTGATCGCCACCGTGGTCGCCGTCGTCCTGGCCACCCTGTGCGCCTATGCGATCGCGCGCCTGGACTTCCCCGGCAAGCGGCTGGTGCTGACGGTCTCCCTGATGGTCTCCATGTTCCCGGTGATCTCGCTGGTGACCCCGCTGTTCAACGTGTGGCGGACCATCGGCCTGTACGACACCTGGCTCGGCCTGATCATCCCCTACCTCTCGCTCACCCTGCCGATCTCCATCTGGACGCTGGCCGCGTTCTTCAAGCAGATCCCGTGGGAGCTGGACCAGGCCGCCCAGGTGGACGGCGCCACCCCGCTGCAGGCGTTCAGGAAGGTGATCGTCCCGCTGGCCGCACCCGGCGTGTTCACCACCGCGATCATCGCGTTCTTCATCGCCTGGAACGACTTCGTCTACGGCATCTCGCTGACCTCCACGGAGACGGCACGTCCGGTGCCGGCGGCACTGGCGTTCTTCACCGGCGCCTCGCAGTTCGAGTCGCCGACCGGCGCGATCTCCGCCGCCGCGATCATCGTGACCATCCCGATCGTGCTCCTGGTGCTCTTCTTCCAGAAGCAGATCGTGGCCGGCCTGACCAACGGCGCCGTCAAGGGCTGAGGCCCGGACCAACGCTTCGAAAGGACCCTGAACCGATGGCCTCCATCACCCTGAACAACATCCACAAGACCTACGACGACGGCTTCCATGCGGTGAAGGGCGTCGACCTGGAGATCGCCGACGGCGAGTTCGTGATCCTCGTGGGCCCCTCCGGCTGCGGCAAGTCCACCCTGCTGCGCATGGTCGTGGGCCTGGAGGACATCACCGACGGTGATCTGCTGATCGGTGAGCGCCGCGTCAACGAGGTGGCGCCGAAGGACCGCAACCTCGCCATGGTGTTCCAGAACTACGCGCTGTACCCGCACCTGACGGTGTTCGAGAACATCGCGTTCCCCCTGCGCCTGAACAAGGACGCCAAGCTCTCCGAGGACCAGATCAAGGCCAAGGTGGCCGAGGCGTCCCGCATGCTGGAGCTGGACGACCACCTGGACCGCAAGCCCGGCAACCTCTCCGGCGGCCAGCGCCAGCGCGTGGCCATGGGCCGTGCGATCGTCCGTGAGGCCGACGCGTTCCTGTTCGACGAGCCGCTGTCCAACCTGGACGCCAAGCTGCGCGGCCAGATGCGCGCCGAGATCGCCCAGATGCAGCGCCGCCTCGGCATCACCTCCATCTACGTGACCCACGACCAGACCGAGGCGATGACGCTCGGCGACCGCGTGGCCGTCCTGAAGAAGGGCGAGCTGCAGCAGGTGGCCTCCCCGCGTGAGCTCTACGAGCAGCCGATCAACCTGTTCGTGGCCGGCTTCATCGGCTCCCCGTCGATGAACTTCCTGCCCGCCAGCCTCAAGTCCGAGGGCGGCCGCCACGTCCTGTCCTCGCCGATCGGGGACATCCCGGTGCCGGAGGCCAAGGCCAAGGCCGCCGAGGGGCGCGACCTGGTGTTCGTGGGCCTGCGCCCCGAGTTCTTCGAGGACGCCTCCCTCGTGGACGAGGACAAGAAGTCCAAGGGCTCGATCTTCCAGGTGGAGCTGACCCACCTGGAGTGGCTGGGCCACGAGCAGTACGGCCACATCGAGTTCGACCCGGACCCGGAGGTCAAGACCATGCTCTCCGACCTGGCGAAGGAGATGGACGCGGACGAGCTGCGCCCGGTGGTGGTGACCACCCTGTCCGCCGAGTCCCGCGTCCGCCCGGGCACCCCGGTGGACCTGTGGGTGGACACCTCCCGCATCCACCTCTTCGACCCGAAGACCGGTGAGAACCTGACCCGCGACCCCGAGGCCGGCGCCGAGCTGACCCGCATGGCCGGCGAGGAGCGCCAGCGTCAGATCGACCTGGCCCAGGAGAACGACCGGAAGAAGGAGCAGGAGGGCGCGGGGCACCGGACCGAGGACGCCATCGGGGACAACCTCGACCACGGCACCGAGGGCGAAGGCCGCACCGGCTCCCACGCCCAGGGCTGACGCTCCCGGGGCGTCCTGGGCTGACGCTCCCGGGGCGCCCTGGCCCTGGCCCACAGCAAAAGTGAGGGGAAGACACGGTCTCGTTCGCCGATCTCGACGCCGTGTCTTGCCCTCACTTTCGCCTTGGCCGCCTTGGTGGCGTTGGTCGCCGTGTTCGGCTCAGTACCCGCCCTCGACGTCCACGAGCCCCTCGAGCTCCCTGCCCTCCGCGCGGGCGGCGAGGTTCCGCCGGATCCGCGCATCGAGCAGCGGGATGCACATCTCCGGGGTGTCGGCGGTGTGCGGGGTGATCAGACAGCGCGGCTCGGCCCACAGCGGATGCCCGTCCGGCAGCGGCTCGGGGTCGGTCACGTCCGTGCCGTAGGAGCGGATCTTCCCGGCGGCCAGGGCGGCGGTCACGGCGTCGGTGTCCACGAGCACGCCGCGGCCGACGTTGACCAGCACCGCGTCGTCGTCCATGAGCTCCAGCTGCCGTGCGCCCACGATCCCGCGGGTCTGGTCGGTCGCGGCGGCGGCCAGCATGACCACGTCGGCTCCGGGCAGCACCTCGTCGAACCGGTCGGTCGTCACGGTGACGTCCGCGCCGGGCACGTCGTCCGCCCTGCGCCGCACCGCGGTGACGTGCACGTCCCAGGCCTTGAGCAGTCGGATGTACTCCTGTGCGATGCCCCCGCCGCCGAGCACCACCGCGCGGGCCCCGTCGAGGCTCTTCCCCCGGCACTGACCCCAGGACGTCGCCGTGACGCGCTCGGGCAGATGCCGCAGCAGCGCGAGGGTCAGCATCAGGGCGTGCTCGGCCACCGGCGGGGCATAGGTGCCCTTCGCCGACGTCCAGGTGATCTCCGGGCGGCTGCGCACGAGCGGCACATAGGCCTCGATCCCGGCGAAGGGGAACTGCACCCAGTCGATCTGCGGGTTCGCCTTGAGTGCGGCGCGCACGTCCTCCACCGGGATCGGGGTCAGCAGCACCAGCGCGGTCGCGTCGCCGTCGCCGTGGGGTGACCCGTCCGTCCCGACGACGGCCCCTCCCGTCTGCGTGACGGCCTCCGTCGGCCCGCGGCGGGCCTCGGCGTAGCGGGTGCCGGCCAGCTGCTCGGCCGTCGGCAGGATCAGCAGGCGTTCGGCGCGCACCCTCAGCCCTCCTGGGCGGCCTTGTGGGCCGCGGACAGCTCGAGGTAGATGCTTGCGTTGCGCTTCAGGGACTCGCGTTCCTCGTCCGAGAGCGGGCGGCGCACCTTGGCCGGGACACCGGCCACCAGGGAGCCGGCGGGGACCTCGGTGCCCTCCAGCACGAGGGCGCCGGCGGCCACGAGGGAGCCGGCGCCGATCGTGGCGCCGTTCATGACGGTGGCGGACATGCCGATCAGGCAGTCGTCCCCGACCTTCGCGCCGTGCACCACGGCCGAGTGGCCCACGGAGACGCCGGAGCCCAGCTCGCAGGGGAAGCCCTCATCCGCGTGCAGCACCACGTTGTCCTGCAGGTTGGTGCCCTCGCCCACGCGGATGGGCGCGGAGTCGCCGCGTGCGGAGACGCCGTAGAAGGCGGAGGAGCGCTCGGCCATCTCGACGTCGCCGGTGATCGCGGCGGTCGGGGCGAGGAAGACGGACTCGTGGATGCGGGGCGTAGCGCCCTTCACGGTGATGATGTGTGCCATGTCACCAGGCTACGGGGAGCGGACAGGCGGCGGCGAGCGCCGCCGTCGTCCGGGGCCTGACGACGACGGCCGGGTCCCTCCGTCTTCCCGGCGAGGGTCGTCGTCGGGAAGGGGACACGGGTGCGGATCAGCCGAAGACGACCGTGCGACGCCCGTCCAGCAGGACGCGGTGCTGGGCGTGCCAGCGGACGGCCTGGACGAGGGTGTTGCCCTCCACGTGCCGGCCGCGGGCCACGAAGTCCGCGGCGGTCTGCGCGTGGGTGACCGGCTGGACGGACTGGGCGATGATCGGGCCCTCGTCCAGGTCCGCGGTGACGTAGTGGGCGGTGGCGCCGATGAGCTTCACGCCGCGTTCATGGGCCTGGTGGTAGGGGCGCGCGCCCTTGAAGGACGGCAGGAACGAGTGGTGGATGTTGATGGCACGGCCCTCGAGCTCCGCGCAGAGCTCGTCCGAGAGGATCTGCATGTAGCGGGCGAGGACCACCAGGTCGATGTCGAACTCCTCGATGAGCTCGCGCAGGCGGGCCTCGGCTGCGGCCTTCGTCTGGGTGCCGGTGGCGGAGACCGGGACGTGGATGAACGGGACGCC
Organism: Micrococcus lylae NBRC 15355; assembly: GCF_001570885.1. Taxonomy (GTDB): domain Bacteria; phylum Actinomycetota; class Actinomycetes; order Actinomycetales; family Micrococcaceae; genus Micrococcus; species Micrococcus lylae. Next base: position 39,034 of record NZ_BCSN01000001.1, read on the forward strand.
GTAGAAGGAGGCCAGCGGCTGCAGGTCCAGGTGGTTGGAGACCACCACCGGAATTTCGATCGGAAGGGTGCCCGCGCGCTGCTGGAACAGCAGGTCGTTCAGGGTGTGGCCGTCCTTGGAGCACATCACCAGCGTGCGGGTGCGGACCGCGGCGTCCCAGAGCTGCAGGTGCATGCCGAACCGCTCGCCGACCGGGGCGAGGGCGGCGTCCACGGCGTCGCGTGCGGCCGGGGTGTGGAATTCCACACGCATGAAGAAGGTGCCGGTGTCCGGGGAGTCGTACTGCTGGGACTCGGTGATGTCCGCGTCCACCTCGAGCAGGGCGCCGGAGACCGCGTGCACGATGCCCCGGGTGTTGGTGCAGGACAGCGTCAGGACGAACTCGCGCTCGCCGGCAGCGGGGGAGGCGGCTGCACCGGTGGGGGCGGGGGAGGGCAGGCGGACGGCGTCGGAGGCAGACATGCCTGCCATCAAACCACGGGGACGGTCGCGTCGAACCGGGGGGTCGGCCGATGACCACACAGCGGAAGGTGTGACATTCTCGGGTCTGAACTGTCTCCGCGACCGCGGAATCAGCAGTGACATCGACCGGAAGTAGACAGAGGAGACATCATGGACAACCCCATCGTCTATGTGGTGATCGCCGCCATCATCGTGGTGCTGCTGATCCTCATCATCCTGAGCGTCGTCGCCGGCAAGCGCCGGGCGAACGCCGAGCTCGAACAGGAGCAGCGCGAGAAGAAGGCCGGCATCAAGGACGGCGTGGTCCCGGGCGACGAAGACAAGGTCGCCGGGGCCGACCGCGTGACGCCCCGGAAGAAGGCGACCAAGGACGTCACGGCGGCGAAGGGTGCCGACGGTGCCAAGGGGGCCGATGAGGCCGCCGCGGGCACGGCTGCCGCGGACTCGGGCGCCGTGAAGGCCGGCGGCAAGGACGGCCAGGACCCGGACGTGTTGAAGGACGCCGATGTGCAGGCCGGCGGCAAGGATGTGCAGGTGGACGAGGCCGATGCCGACGCCGCCGCGAAGGTCGGCAAGGGAGGCCCGTGGGACACCCCGACCGCACCGGATGCCAAGGACCCGAGCAAGCGCAAGCCGATCAAGTTCACCGAGGGTGAGAAGGTCTCCGAGGCGGAGGCCGCTCGTGACGGCAAGGCCCCGAACGCCCCGAAGGAGAGCGGCACGGGCAGCACGACCGCTGCCGCTGTCTCCGGCGGTGCCGTGGCCGGTGGTGCTGCCGCCGCGTCCCAGGACGAGAAGGACGCCGACGAGGGCGGCGCCGTGAAGGCCGACGAGAAAAGCGCCGACGAGGCCGGCACCGTGAAGGCCGACGAGAAGACCGCCGCCCCGGCTGCTGAGCAGAAGGTCGCCCACAAGGACGCCGATCGTGAGGGCGCCGAGCGTGAGGTCGCGGACAAGGGCGCCGTGGGTGCCGGTGCCGAGAAGTCCGGCGTTTCCCAGGACGCCGATGTGCAGGCCGGTGGCCGTGGCGTGACGGTGGACGAGGCCGCAGACGGTCAGCAGGCCGCCGACGTCCCCGAGGACAAGGCCGCTGAGACGGGCTCCGAGGACAAGGCCGCTGAGACGGCCTCCGAGCCGGCGCCGGTGACCGACTCCCAGCGTCAGGTCCAGCAGGCCACCGCAGCCACTGCGGCGGGTGTCGTCGGCGGGACCGCAGCCGCCGCGACCGCCGGTGTGGCCGGCGGTCAGGGCGTGCAGGTCGACGAAGCCGAGGCCGAGACGGGCCAGGGCACCGCCCCGACCGGCAAGGCTGATCAGGCCGACCAGGCCGACGGCGAGCCGGCCCTGGCGATGTCCTCCAAGGACGAGGACCGCATGGCCGCCACTGTCGACTCCGACAAGACCGCCGCGGTCGACGCCGACAAGGCTGCCACTGTCGACGCCGACAAGAAGGAGACCGTCCAGGCCGCCGAGGCCGAAAAGTCGCAGGGCTCCGGCGCAGGCACCGCCGCCGTGGTGGGCGGCACCGCCGTCGCCGGCGGCGCTGTGGCTGCCGGTGCGGCCGCCCACGCCGCCCGGACCGAGAAGGCCGAGGCTCCGAAGGAAGGCACCTACGGCGCTCAGACCCTGACGAGCGGCACTGACGTCCCGGGCACCGAGAAGGACCACGGCGACCTGCTGGACGAGCCCACCGCCGGCCGCACCGCCGACGGCACGAAGATCGAGACCGTGACCGACGAGCAGCTCAAGGCCCGGGCCGAGGGTGACGACGTCGACGGTGCGGACACGGCCGACGCCGCACGGACCGATGCCGGCCGAGCGGACGCCGCGCAGACCGATGCCGGCCGAGCGGACGCCGCGCAGACCGTTTCCGGCCCTGCCGACGCCCCGCAGACCGACACCGCCGACTCCGGACGCGAGACGGCCGCCCAGATGGACGGCTACTCCGTGACCGGCGTGCCCGGCTACGCGGGACCGGTCTCCGAGCGCGCCCGGCGCGAGATCGCCGAGGACGAGGCCAAGGCATCCGCCGCCGGCGCCTCGGACGCCGGTGCAGGCACAGCCGACACCGACAAGGTCGGCGCCGACCAGGCTGATGCGGACAAGGCCGCCACCGGCAATGCCGCCACCGGCAATGCCGCCACCGGCAATGCCGCCACCGGCAATGCCGGCACCGACCGTCATGAGGTCCAGTCCGAGGAGGCCCTCGGCGAGCACCACACCCCGGCCGCCCAGGGCCCGGTGTCCGTGGGTGCCTCCGGCACCGCGGCCGGCACCTCCGCCGAGGCCACGGCCTCGAAGCGTCAGGAGGACGGCTCCCTGAAGGAGACCATCGTGGAGACCGCCAAGGGTGCCGCTTCCGTGGCCGCGAAGGGGGCCGCCAAGGGCGCCGAGGCCGGCGCCAAGGGTGCTGTGAAGGGCGCCGCCTTCCTCCGCGACAAGCTGGCCCAGGCCCAGGAGCGCCGCTGGAAGAAGTGATCCGCTGACAGGCGCCGCGGACGCACGCGGCTCCGGACAGACGACGGCCCCCTCACTTGCGAAAAGTGAGGGGGCCGTCGTCTGCCCATGGACGTCCTGCCGGATCAGACGCCCGGGATCTCATCTCCGGCGGCGGCCTTCACGGCCTCCTCGATCTTGGCGCCGGTCTCGGCGTCCACGTTCTTCCAGTACTCGAGGGCCTTGGAGAGCACCGGCTCCTTCACGCCGTCGAGGGCGCCGGCCACGGTCTGCACGAACTCGGCGCGCTCGGCGTCGGAGAACACCTCGCGGACCAGGATGCCGGCCTGGCCGAAGTCGTCGTCGTCCTTGCGGAGCGTCTGGGACTCGCGGGTCATCTCGCCGTCGGCCTCCCAGCCGTTGTCGACGCGGCCCTCCTCGTCGGACCACGAGTGGTCGAAGGAGTTGGGGACGTACTGCGGGGCGTTGCCCTGGTGGTGGTACGTCATCTGGCCGTCGAACGTGTAGGAGTTGACCGGGCACTTGGGCTGGTTGACCGGCAGCTGCGCGAAGTTCGTGCCGATGCGGTAGCGCGCCGCGTCGTGGTACGCGAAGGAGCGGGCCAGCAGCATGCGGTCCGGGGACAGGCCGATGCCCGGCACGGTGTTGCCCGGGGAGAACGCGGCCTGCTCGATCTGCGCGAAGTGGTTCTCCGGGTTCCGGTTCAGGGTCATGGTGCCGACCTTGATGCGCGGGTAGTCCTTCTGGGACCACACCTTGGTCAGGTCGAACGGGTTGTACCGGTAGGTCTTCGCCTCCTCGTACGGCATCACCTGCACGTACAGGTCCCACTTCGGGAAGTTCCCCGCGGCGATGGACTCGAACAGGTCCTGGCGGTGGTAGTCGGCGTTCTCGCCGGCCATCTTCACGGCCTCGTCATTGGTGAAGTTGTGCACGCCCTGCTGGGAGATGAAGTGGTACTTCACCCAGAAGCGCTCGCCCTCGGCGTTGACCCACATGTAGGTGTGGGAGCCGTAGCCGTTCATCTCCGCCCAGGTGCGAGGCAGGCCGCGCGGGCCCATCAGATAGGTGACCTGGTGGGCGGTCTCCGGGTTGTTCGCCCAGAAGTCCCACTGCATGGTGCCGTCACGCAGGCCGGAGTCCGGCAGGCGCTTCTGCGAGCGGATGAAGTGGGTGAACTTCATGGGGTCGCGCATGAAGAACACCGGGGTGTTGTTGCCGACCAGGTCGTAGTTGCCCTCCTCCGAGTAGAAGCGGAGGGAGAAGCCGCGCACGTCGCGCCAGGTGTCCGGGGAGCCCAGCTCACCGGCCACGGTGGAGAAGCGGGCGAGCATCTCGGTCTTGGTCCCCGGCTGGAACACGAGGGCCTTGGTGTACTGCGAGACGTCCTCGGTGACCTCGAACTCGCCGAACGCGCCGGAGCCCTTCGCGTGGGGACGGCGCTCCGGGATGTTCATCCGGTTGAAGTGCTGGTGTGTCTCCACGAGGTGGGAGTCGTGCAGGACGACCGGGCCGTCCGGGCCCACCGTCAGCGACTGGCGGTCCGACACGGCCGGGGCGCCCGACTGCGTCGTCGATCCGGTGGCGTGGGGAGTCTTCTTCTCGATCATGCTCACTCCTTGCGGTTCCGTCCGGGCCGGGCCCGGGTTTCCGCCCTCTTCCGGAGGGCTCACTCCACTGTGTCACCTGGCGTCCGAAGCTGTAAGGGGCGGTGTGCTCCGGCGGTGACGCCCACAGCGAAAGTGGTGCGGGCCGTCGTCGCCGAAGCGGCCATGGACGCACACCGCTGCGAGCGGCGCCACACCCCTGGCTAGGATGGTCCACGGAGCAGTCCGACCAGCCGAGGGTCGGAGCAGCCGACCGCCGAAGGGAAAGCCCGTGACCCAGCCCGATGTGAACACCCTCCCGCTGTCCGAGGTCGATCCAGAGATCGCCGCCGTCCTGGCCGACGAGCTGGGCCGTCAGCGCGGCACGCTCGAGATGATCGCCTCCGAGAACTTCGTGCCTCGCGCGATCCTCGAGACCCAGGGCTCGGTGCTGACCAACAAGTACGCGGAGGGCTACCCCGGCCGCCGCTACTACGGCGGCTGCGAGTTCGTGGACGTCGCCGAGAACCTCGCCATCGAGCGCGCCAAGGCGCTCTTCGGCGCAGAGCACGCCAACGTGCAGCCGCACGCCGGCGCCCAGGCGAACGTGGCCGTGATGACCGCCCTGATGGACCACGGGGACACCATGATGGGCATGTCCCTGGCGCACGGCGGCCACCTCACCCACGGCATGAAGATCAACTTCTCCGGCAAGAACTACACCATCGCCGCCTACGAGGTGGACCCGGAGACCTACACCGTGGACATGGACAAGGTCCGTGAGCAGGCGCTCGCCTCGAAGCCGAAGGTCATCGTGGCCGGCTGGTCCGCCTACCCGCGCCAGCTGGACTTCGCCGCGTTCCGTGAGATCGCGGACGAGGTCGGCGCCAAGCTCTGGGTGGACATGGCCCACTTCGCCGGCCTCGTGGCCGCGGGCCTGCACCCGAACCCGGTGCCGCACGCGGACGTGGTCTCCTCCACCGTGCACAAGACCCTCGCCGGCCCGCGCTCCGGCTTCATCCTCTGCAAGGAGGACCTGAAGAAGAAGATCAACTCGGCCGTGTTCCCCGGCCAGCAGGGCGGCCCGCTCATGCATGCGATCGCCGGCAAGGCCGTGGCCTTCAAGATCGCGGCCTCCGAGGAGTTCAAGGCCAAGCAGGAGCGCACCCTGGCCGGCGCCCAGATCCTGGCAGAGCGCCTCTCCGCGAAGGACATGCAGGACCAGGGCGTCTCCGTCCTCACCGGCGGCACCGACGTCCACCTGGTGCTCGTGGACCTGCGCAACTCGCAGCTGGACGGCCAGCAGGGCGAGGACATCCTGCACGAGGTCGGCATCACCGTGAACCGCAACTCCGTCCCGTGGGACCCGCGCCCGCCGATGACCACCTCCGGCCTGCGCATCGGCACCCCGGCCCTGGCCTCCCGCGGCTTCGGCGAGGCCGAGTTCCGCGAGGTCTCCGACGTCATCGCCGAGGCCCTCAAGCCCGGCGCGGACCTGGAGGCGCTGCGCGGCCGCGTGGCCCAGCTCGCCGACGACTTCCCGCTGTACGACGGCCTCGAGAACTGGTGACCGCCCAGATGACAGCACAGAAGCTGGACGGCAAGGCCACCGCGGCGGCCATCAAGGACGAGCTGCGCGGACGCGTGGCGCAGCTGGCCGAGCACGGCTTCACCCCGGGCCTGGGCACCGTCCTGGTGGGCGAGGACCCCGGCTCGCAGAAGTACGTGGCGGGCAAGCACCGCGACTGCGCGGAGGTCGGCATCCACTCCATCCAGAAGGAACTGCCGGCCGACGCCACCGAGGAGCAGATCCTCGAGGCCGTGCGCGAGCTGAACGAGGACCCGGACTGCACCGGGTACATCGTGCAGCTGCCGCTGCCGAAGCACGTGGACACCCAGAAGGTGCTCGAGGCCATCGACCCGGCCAAGGACGCCGACGGCCTGCACCCGATGAACCTGGGCCGCCTGGTCGCCTCCGTGGGCGGCGACCTGGACTCCCCGCTGCCGTGCACTCCGGCCGGCTGCGTGGAGCTGCTCAAGCGCCATGGCGTGGAGCTGGCGGGCAAGCACGTGCTGGTGATCGGCCGCGGCGTGACCATCGGCCGGCCCGCCGGCCTGGTGCTCACCCGCCGCGAGGTCAACGCCACGGTGACCCTGGCGCACACCGGCACCACCAACCTGGACGAGCTGCTGGCCGAGGCCGACGTGGTCATCGCCGCCGCCGGCTCCGCCCACATGGTGAAGCCGGAGCAGGTCAAGGAGGGCGTGATCGTCCTGGACGTGGGCGTCTCCCGGACCACGGACGCCGAGGGCCGTTCCCGCATCTCCGGGGACGTGGACCCGGCCGTGGCCGAGAAGGCCTCCTGGATGGCGCCGAACCCTGGCGGCGTGGGCCCGATGACCCGCGTCATGCTGCTCGCCAACGTGGTGGAGGCCGCCGAGCGGGCCGCCGCCTCGGGCGACTGGGCGGGGGAGACCCGCTGAGCCCGCTGGGCTGACCCGGCCGCCGTCCCCTGTGCGCGTCAGCCGTCGGGGGCGGAGTCTCGTCCGCGTCATGGTGCCGTCCATGCGTAGGATGCTGGCGTGAGCCACACCACCTCCTCTGCGGGCACCCCCGTGCCCTCCGCCACCGAGACCGCCACCGAGACCGCCGCCGGCACCTCGGGTACGTCCGTCATCCGCGCCCGCGGCCTGCGCAAGCACTACGGCGACTTCCACGCGGTCCAGGGCATCGACCTGGACGTCACACCGGGGGAGTGCTTCGGCCTGCTCGGCCCGAACGGCGCCGGCAAGTCCACCACCATGCGCATGCTCGCCGGCGTCTCCCAGCGCACGGCCGGAGAGCTGTCCATCATGGGCATCGACCCGGAGGAGGACGGCCCCGCGGTCCGCGCGCACCTGGGCGTGGTCCCGCAGCAGGACAACCTGGACGAGGAGCTCACCGCCCGGGACAACCTGCTGATCTACGGACGCTACTTCGGCCTGCCCTACTCCTACCTCAAGCCCAAGTCCCTGGAGCTGCTGGAGTTCGCGCAGCTCACGGACAAGGCGGACACCAAGGCCGACGCCCTCTCCGGCGGCATGAAGCGCCGCCTGGTGATCGCCCGTGCCCTGGTGAACGAGCCGCAGCTGCTGCTGTTGGACGAGCCGACCACCGGCCTGGACCCGCAGGCCCGCCACATCCTCTGGGACCGCCTCTACCGGCTGAAGGAGCGGGGCACCACGCTGGTGCTCACCACGCACTACATGGACGAGGCCGAGCAGCTCTGCGACCGGCTCGTGGTGGTGGACGGCGGGCAGATCATGGCCGCCGGCACCCCGCAGGCGCTGATCCGCGAGCACGCCTCCCGCGAGGTCCTGGAGGTCCGCTTCGGCACGGACCGCAACGAGGCCGCCGCCGAGGTGCTGCGGGCCGAGACCCGCGTGCACCGCATCGAGGTCCTCCCGGACCGTGTGCTGCTCTACGGCGACCGCGCTGACGAGCTCCAGGACGCCGTCACCGCGCTCGCCGAGGCCGGCCGCGTGACCGCCCCGGTCACCGCGCTGACCCGCCGCGCCTCCCTGGAGGACGTGTTCCTCATCCTCACCGGCCGCACCCTGGTGGACTGAGCATGGCCGAGACCTTCCCGACGACGGCCGCCTCCTCCGGCGGCCGCCCCGCCTCCTCGTCCGCGCGCCAGGATGCCGCAGGCACCGCGCAGGGCGGTGCACCCGGCACCTCCACGGCGTCCGGCCCGCTGCAGCCTCCTTTCGGTCCGGCCGAGTCCGCGCGCCGTGTCAGGCGCCGCGGGCTCTGGTACTTCGCCGAGCACCAGCTGCGCTCCATGCGCCGCTACGGCTCGGTGCTGGTGGTCAACGCCGTGGGCGAGCCGCTGGTCTACCTGCTGGCCATGGGCCTCGGCCTGGCCACGCTGATCAGCGGCGGGGCCTCCGCCGAGGTGCTGGGCGGCGCCACGTACCTGCAGTTCATCGCACCTGCGCTGCTGGCGTCCTCGGCGCTGATGACCGCCTCCGTGGAGTTCTCCTACCCGGTGATGGACGGCTTCAAGTGGCACCGGATCTACTATGCCCCGCAGGCCACCCCCATCAGCCCGGCGCAGATCACCGCCGGCCATCTGACCGCCGTGTCGTTGCGGTTCCTGGCCCAGTCCACGGTCTTCTACCTGATCATGACGGCCTTCGGCGCCACGGACTCCCCGTGGTCCTGGCTGCAGGTGTTCTCCGCGACCCTCGGCGGCCTGGCGATCGGCTCCTGGATCATGGCGTTCGCCGCGTCCATCCGGGACGAGAAGGGCCAGTTCGCCCTGCTCCAGCGGTTCGTGGTGATGCCGCTGTTCCTGTTCTCCGCCACGTTCTACCCGCTGACCCAGCTGCCGCTGTCCCTGCAGTGGATCGGTTGGATCTCCCCGCAGTGGCACGCCGCCCAGCTCGGCCGCGTGCTGTCCTACGGCATGGACAACCCGGCCTGGCTGACCGCGGTGCACGTGCTCTACCTGATGGGCCTGGCCGCCTCGGGCGCCCTGGTGGCCGTCGCGATCTACACCCGCCGGCTCGGCTGGCGGTCCGGCCGCCCGGACCCGGACGCGGTGGTGACGCGGACGAAGGGGCCCCGCGGTTCCGTCCTGTCTCGCCGCGCCGAGCGCGCCTCATCGGCCCCGGCCGCCTCCGCGTCCTCGGCGGCGGAGGCCGCCGGCGAGGCGACCACCGCCGCCGGCGAGGCGGCAGGACCCGGGGGAGTGGCCGTCGTCGGGACGCCGGGCACCGCCGCCGTCCCACCGATGCCGGAGATCACCGTGCGCACCGGCGCCCTGTCCGGCATGTACTCCGGCAACATCCGCGCCGTGCTGGAACGGGCGTTCCTGTCCCTGAAGTCGAACAACTGGGCGGTCTTCGTCTCCGGCTTCGCGGAGCCGGTGCTGTACCTGCTGTCCCTGGGCATCGGGCTGGGCTCGCTGATCGGCGAGCTGCCCGGCCCGGACGGAGAGCCGATCCCGTACGGCATGTACATCGCGCCGGCGCTGCTGGCGGTATCCGCCATGAACGGCGCCGTGTACGACTCCACCTGGAACGTCTTCTTCAAGCTGCGCTACGCGAAGACCTACCAGACCATGCTCGCCACCCGCCTCGGCCCCCTGGACGTGGCCCTCGGCGAGATCCTGATGGCGCTGTTCCGCGGCGCCGTGTACGCCGCGTCCTTCCTGATCGTCATGGCGCTGATGGGGCTGGTGACCAGCTGGACCGCGCTGCTCATGGTGCCCGGCGCGCTGCTGGTGGCGTTCGGGTTCGCGGCGGTCGGCATGGCGGTGACCAGCTACATGAAGACGTTCCAGCACATGGACTGGATCATGATCGTGATGCTGCCGATGTTCCTGTTCTCCGCCACGTTCTTCCCGCTTCAGGTGTACCCCACCGGCGTGCAGTGGTTCATCCAGGCGCTGCCGCTGTGGCACGCGGTGGAGATGATGCGGCACCTGGCCGTCGGCGTGGTCACCTGGGCCACCGCCGGGCACATCCTGTACTTCGTGGTGATGGCCGCCGCGGGCCTGGTGTTCGCCTCGCGTCGCCTGGCCAGGCTCTTCCTGCGCTGACCAGGCCCTTCTTACGCTGAGCCGTCAGGCGGTGCGGCGCTCCCGCCGGCGCTGCACGCCGCGGCGCGCCAGGTCTGCCGCACCGACGGCCAGCACCACGCACCAGCAGACCAGCACGACCCACAGGGCGTCCACCGCGGCCGCGCCGGAGGCCTCGCGCGCGGAGGCGTCCCGCATCCCGGCGGCGGTGACGAAGTACACACCGGTCACCGCGGCGATGCCGGTGGAGGTGCCGATGCGCTGGATGGTCTGGGAGACGCCACCGGCGGCACCGGCCTCGCGGGGGGCCACGTCGTCCATCATGAGCACCTGGGTGCTGGTCATGATCAGCGCCTGGGACACGCCCTGGGGCAGCAGGATCAGTGCCACGGTCCAGAACGGCCAGGACCCGTCCGTCACGCGTGCGAACGCCAGGATCAGCAGCAGCGCGGAGACCACGGCCAGCACCCCGCCGGCGAACACGAACCATGGGCCGAACCGGTCCACCCGCGCACCGATCCACGCCGAGAGCGACACCACCATCAGTGCCGAGCCGAGGGTGGAGACGCCGGCCAGGAACGGACTCAGCCCCAGCCCGTCCTGGGCGAACATCGCCACCACGGCGAACGCGGCCGGCATGGCGGCCATGTACACGGTCACCTGCAGGGTGCCGAGGCTGAAGGACGGGCGGCGGAACAGGGCCGGATCCACCATCGGGTACACGCCGGTCTGCACGGCGGTCCGCCGCACCCGCACCTCCCACGCCCACCAGGCGATCACCAGCACGACGGCTACGGCCAGCAGCCACAGTGCGTCCGTGAGGATGAACGGGAGCATCAGGCAGACGGTGGCGGCGGCCAGCAGCGTCATGCCCACCGGATCCAGGTACTTCAGCCCCCTGGGCACCAGGTCTGCTGAGGTCTGCGTCGGCGGGTGCAGCCAGAGCAGGCCCATCACCAGGGCGGCCAGGCCCAGCGGCACGTTCATCAGGAACAGCCAGCGCCAGCCCCAGTCGTCCCCCGCCACGCCGAGCAGCGCGCCGCCGGCAGGCGGGCCCACCGCCACGCCCAGGCCGATCACGGTGCCGAAGAACCCGTAGGCCCGGCCGCGTGCACGCCCGGTGAAGGAGGACTGGATGACGCCGATGATCTGCGGGTTGAACAGGCCCGCCCCGCAGCCCATGAGCAGACGCGAGGCGTTGAGCATCAGCGCGTTCGCGGCCAACCCGGACAGCAGCGAGCCGATCACGTAGACGAGGATGCCGGCCAGGAACAGCGGCTTGCGGCCCCAGAGGTCGCCGGCACGGCCGGCGGCCACGAGCACCACGCCGTAGGTCAGGGTGTAGCCGGAGAGCACCCACTGCAGGTCCGCGGCGGTGGCGCCGAGGCCTCGCTCGATCGCCGGCACCGCCACGTTCACCACGGACACGCTCATCAAGGCCAGGAACAGCGGCATGAGCAGCACCAGCAGGATGCGGGTCTGCTCCGGGCTGAAGCGCGTGGAGGTGGCCTCCGGGGTCGTCTCGGTCACCGGGACAGGATAGGCCAGGGGCCTCGATGAACGGTTCCGATCGCTTCAGGAGCCTGGTTTGACAAGAAAGAGTTGCAAGAGCAAGAAGCTCAAGCTAATGTTCCGGACAGGGTTCAATTGTGACCAGATGTTACAGGAGTGGAGGGGCTCGATGCTCGATAGGCGTGTCATGTTGCTTGGAGCTGGATCGATGGTGGTGGGTGCGGCGGTGGCGTCGGCTGCACCGGCGCTCGCTGCGGGGAGATTCACGTTTACGGCTACGTTCAAAGTTCGCCTTGTGGGGAGAGAGTTTCGCACATACAATTCGGGCTCTATTTCGATCACGGGGTCCGGTCCCGCGTGTCCCCCTGGCTCGTATGCGCGGAGCTATGCGGTGACTTTGCAGAAGAAGAGTGGCTTGATCTGGAACAATATTGCGACCTTTGTTTTGGACTGCAATCGAACGTCTACCTATAACTGGACAGGCAGGGACCCTGGACTTTATCGCGTCGTGTTTGAAAAACGAAACGACGGATACACGTATGTTGTCACTGGATCAATCAGGTATCCGTGAAGGTCTATTAAAGGGAATAGAATGGAGGGCTCCATGAGCTCGTGGATCAGCACCTACGCAGGATTCCTGCCCCTGCTCGTCGGCCTCGGCGTGGCCGTTGCCGTCGTCCTGGCCGTCCTGAGGTGGCGGGGGCTGCCGCGCGGCTGGTCCCTGGACCGGGTGACGGCGCTCTGGCTGTTCGTGATGTGGCTCATGGGCGTCGCGGTGGTCACCCTCGTCGGCACCGTCGGCATGGGCGGTAGCTTCGACAGGCCCCTGTCCGACCGCGTGGACCTGGTCCCACTGCGCTCCGTGTTCACCGCCGCGGACGGCGTGGCCGCCACCTCGTACCTCGAGCCCCTGTTCAACATCGCGATGTTCGCCGTCGGTGGGCTTGTGGCGGCGTGGGCCTTCCGCTGGTCCGTGGCCCGCACAGCGGTGGTCTTCCTCGCGCTCGGAGTGGGCATCGAGCTGCTGCAGACCGTGGTCCCGGGCGATCGGTCCATCACCGTCGACGACGTCCTCTGGGCCGTGCTCGGCGGTGCCCTGGGCGCTCTCGTCGCCACCGCGCTCCGAGGCCGGTCCCGTCCAGCCTCCGGCGCCGCGCGCCCGGCCGCGCGCTCGGCCGCGCGCTGAGCCGCGGCGTCCCGCGCCCCGGTTCTCCTCGCGCCCACCGCCCCACGGAAAGGCCAGCGGCACGACGACGGACGGTGCCGTCGTCGGGACGCCTCACCTCGGTCCGGGCCCGAGTGGCACCGGCACCGCCGGTGCGGGAGAATGGAGGCTGATCCCGCACGCGAGCCCTCGAGGAGAGGAAGCACACCCATGGCCAACGCCCTGCCCGGTGCCCCCGGCACGCCCCGCAACGCACGAGGAGGAGGGCTGCAGGTCGGCGGTCTGGGCTTCGCGGTGATGGTCACCGTGCTGCTGGTGGCGCTGCTGTTCGCGGCCAACCAGAACTCGGTCATCGGCTGGCTGCTCGTGGCGATCTCCGCCGGCTGGCTGATCTTCGCGATCGTCGTGTTCCTGCTGATGCGCAGGGGGATCCAGGGCGCCGCCCGCCGCGTGGACTCCATGGTCGCCAACACCGCCCGCCGCCAGGAGACCCCGGTGGCCGCCGGCGCGCAGACGTCCGCGGACCCGATGCGGGACACCAAGCTGGACCACTCCTTCAAGATCTGCCAGGTGCAGGTGAAGGTGGTGCGCGAGCAGCTCGCCTCCGGCGAGCTGGACCGGGACATGGTGGACAGGGCGCTGGAGACCATCGACATCACCGCCTCCAACGCGCGGGACATGATCAAGGGCGACCACGCCCGCAAGGGCGAGGACGAGGGCCCGGTGTCCGGAACGGTGGTGGGCTGACATGGCGCAGCTGCCGCAGAAGGACCCCGTCACCGGCAAATACCCCGAGCCCGCCGAGGGCGAGCCGATCATCCACGCCAACGCCGGCGCCCCCAAGGCCGAGGGCGCGGTGCGCATCGCCTCGGTCAACGTCAACGGCATCCGCGCCTCCCACCGCAAGGGCATGATCGGCTGGTTCGCCGGCCGCGGCGTGGACATCATGACCCTCCAGGAGGTCCGGGCCCCGCAGGAGATCACCGCCGCGCTGGTCCCGGAGATCGTGGACGGCGCCTGGGACGAGGTGCACCTGGTGGACGTGGAGGCCGCCGCCAAGGGCCGCGCCGGCGTGGCGATCGCCTCCCGGTTCCCCATCGAGGACGTCCGCCGCGGCCTGCGGGACGAGGACGGCCACGTCAACGACCGGGGCCGCTGGATCGAGGCCGACGTGCGCCTGCCGGACGGCTCCCTGCTCACCGTGGTGTCCGCCTACGTGCACACCGGCGGCGTCGGCACCCCCAAGCAGGAGGACAAGTACCGCTTCCTGGACGAGATGGTCCACCGCCTGCCCGAGCTCGCCGCCACCGGGAACGAGGTCCTGATCACCGGCGACCTCAACGTCGGCCACACCGAACGGGACATCAAGAACTGGAAGGGCAACCTGAAGAAGGCCGGCTTCCTGCCCGAGGAGCGCGCCTACTTCGACCGCTTCTTCGGCGAGCTCGGCTACGTGGACGTGGCCCGCACCCTCGCCGGGGACGTGGCCGGCCCCTACACCTGGTGGTCCATGCGCGGCAAGGCGTTCGACAACGACGCCGGCTGGCGCATCGACTACCACATGGCCACCCCGTCCCTCGCGGACCGCGCCACCGCCGCCGTGGTGGACCGCGCCCCGTCCTGGGGCACCCGCTTCTCCGACCACGCCCCGCTCGTGGCCGACTACCAGTACTGAGCGCCCCGCCCCGGGACGCCCGCAGCAGCCATGCGCGGCCGCCGCGCAGCAGACACGAAGAGACAAGAAGAGCAATGACGAAGAACACCGTGGCCGACGTCCTGGCCAAGGATCCGTCCACCACCGCCCACCTGGCCGGCGCCGGCACCGGCCACCGCGTGCTCTCCGGCATGCAGCCCTCGGCCGACTCCCTGCACCTGGGCAACTACCTGGGCGCACTGGTGAACTGGGTCCGCACCCAGGACGACTTCGACTCCTACTTCTTCATCCCGGACCTGCACGCCATCACCGTGCCGCAGGACCCGGCCTCCCTGGCCCAGCGCACCCGCGTGGCCGCCGCCCAGTACATCGCCGGCGGCATCGACCCGGAGCGCTCCACCCTGTTCGTCCAGTCCCAGGTGCCCGAGCACGCCCAGCTGGCCTGGGTGCTGACCTGCATGACCGGCATGGGCGAGGCGATGCGCATGACGCAGTTCAAGGACAAGGCCGCCAAGCAGGGCACGGACGCCGCCGGCGTGGGGCTGCTGGCCTACCCGATGCTCATGGCCGCCGACATCCTGCTCTACCAGCCGCACGGGGTGCCCGTGGGCGACGACCAGCGCCAGCACGTGGAGCTCACCCGCGACCTCGCCCAGCGGTTCAACCACCATTACGGGGAGACGTTCGTGCTGCCGACCGGCTTCTACCCGGAGGCCGGCGCCCGCATCTATGACCTGCAGGACCCGACCTCCAAGATGTCCAAGTCCGCCCAGTCCCCGAACGGCCTGATCAACATCCTCGACGAGCCGAAGGTGATCGCCAAGCGCATCAAGTCCGCCGTCACGGACACCGGCACCGAGGTCCGCTTCGACCGCGACCAGAAGCCGGGCGTGTCCAACCTGCTGACCATCCTGTCCGCGGTGACCCAGAAGCCGATCGCCGAGCTCGAGGCCGAGTTCGAGGGCAAGATGTACGGCCACCTGAAGGTCGCGGTCGCGGACGCCGTGGTGGAGGCCGTGACCCCCATCCGCGAACGGGCCCTCGGCCTGCTCGAGGACCCGGCCGAGCTGGACCGCCTGCTCGCCGCCGGAGCCCAGAAGGCCCGCGAGGTCGCCACCCCGGTGCTGGAGGACGTCTACCGGAAGGTCGGCTTCCTGCCGCCGGTCGGCTGAGTCCGACTGCACCGAAGATCGCAGACGCACGGCGGGGATCTCCTCCTGAGGGGGGAGGTCCCCGCCGTGCTCTCTGCAGGACACTGGTGGTGCCGGGGGATTCCCGACGACGGCCGCCCGCCTGCCGCGCTCGGCTCGCCCCGGTCCGCAGCAACCGACGACGAGAGGGACGCATGGCCACCGCAGCGCCGCCGACCGACCCGGCCCCACCCGAGACCCCAGCCGGCCGACCCGCCGCCGATCCGATCCTGGAGACCGAGAACCTCGTGAAGTCCTACGGCCAGGGCGAGGCCCGCTTCGACGCCCTGCGCGGACTCACCCTGCAGATCGGGCGCGGGGAGTCCGTGGCGATCGTGGGCAAGTCCGGCTCCGGCAAGTCCACGCTCATGCACCTGCTGGCCCTGCTGGACCGGCCCTCCCACGGCGTGGTCGCCATGGACGGACGGCCGGTGTCCGAGCTGAAGGCGAAGGCCGTGGCACAGCTGCGCAACGAGACCTTCGGGTTCGTGTTCCAGCAGTTCTTCCTCAACCCGGCCCAGACCGTGCTGGAGAACGTGGTGCTGCCGCTGAAGATCGCCGGTGTGCCGCGCAGCGAGCGGCGCCGCCGCGGCATGGAGGTGCTCGAGCGCCTGGAGTTGGCGGAGAAGGCGGACAACCGCGCCACCGACCTCTCCGGCGGCCAGAAACAGCGCGTGTGCATCGCCCGCGCGCTCGTGAACAACCCGACGGTGCTGTTCGCGGACGAGCCCACCGGCAACCTGGACACCGCCACCTCGGCGGTGGTGGAGGACATCCTCTTCGGCCTCAACCGGGACGAGGGCATCACCCTCGTGGTCGTCACCCACGATGAGGACCTCGCCGCCCGCTGCGGCCGGCGCGTCGAACTGCAGGACGGGCAGATCGTCTCCGATGCGCCCGTCGCCGCCCCGGCGGCGGGAGCCGCCCCCGGCGGGCACATGGCGACGGCGGACGGAACGGCGAGCCGCGCGGCCGTCGTCGGGAAGGAGGAGGACCGATGAAGACCGCAGACCTGTTCGGCACCGCCCTGACCAACACCCTGCGCTCCAAGCTGCGCACCATCCTGACGGTCATCGCGATCGTGATCGGCGCGTTCGCCCTCACCCTCACCTCCGGCCTCGGCGCCGGCGTCAACCGCTACGTGGACACCATGGTGGAGGGCTTCGGCGCCCCCGACGAGCTCTACGTCTCCAAGCAGGCGGACATGGTCACCGGCATGCCCACCAACAGCGCCCCCGCCGAGTACGACGCGGAGGAGGCTGGGGCCGGCGAGATGTTCGGCATGCCCCTGCTGACGCAGAAGGACGTCGACACCATCGAGGGGATCGAGCACATCAGCGAGGTGGAGACCACCCGCTTGGTGGAGCCGGACTACGTCCAGACGGCCGACGGCAAGAAGTGGCAGGTGGCCTTCATGGGCTCCTCCTTCGAGACCGAGACCGCCTCCACGGCCGCCGGGCGCATGCCCGCCGAGGACGCGGACGAGGTCACCGTCCCGCTCGCCTGGGTGGAGACCCTCGGCGGCAGGGACCCCGAGGACGTGCTGGGGGAGACGGTGACGCTCGTGGCCTCCGACCCGCTCGGCGAGGAGGGCTCCGTGGAGGCCGAGGTGGTGGGGGTGACCGAGACCCTCGCCTCCGGCTCCGGAGCCGGCCCCGTGCCGTCGGTGAAGGTGGAGGAAGCGCTGCACGAGATCCAGACCGAGGGGCTGCCCGAGGAGCAGCGGGACACCTGGTTCAACGCCACCGTGACCGTGCAGGACATGGAGGCCAACGAGGCGGCCGTGAAGCAGGCCCTGGCGGACGAGGGCTACACCGCGCAGACGCTGGAGGACCAGCTGGGCATGATCCGCGGCGTGATCGACGCGGTGACCTGGGTGTTCAACGGCTTCGGCCTGATCGCCCTGCTGGCGGCGTCCTTCGGCATCATCAACACCCTGCTGATGTCCGTGCAGGAGCGCACCCGGGAGATCGGCCTGATGAAGTCGCTCGGCATGACCAGCGGCAGGGTCTTCGGGCTGTTCTCCATGGAGGCCGTGGTGATCGGCCTGATGGGCTCGCTGATCGGCGTCGGAGGGGGGCTGGCCGTGGGACTCGTGGGCAACCGTCTGCTCGTGGACGGTCCGCTCAAGGACGTCACCGGGCTGCAGCTGTTCGCCGTGGAGCCGCTGTCCGTGCTCGGCATCGTGGCGCTGATCGTAGGCATCGCCTTCGTGGCCGGCGCCCTGCCCGCGGTGCGGGCGGCGCGCAAGGACCCGATCACCTCGCTGCGTTACGAGTGACCGGCCCCCGGTCCGCCTGCCATCCTTGGAGGCATGGACATGCACACACGCCGAGACCCCGACGATCCGCGCTGGCTCCTGGACGACCGCCCGCCCCGCTGGGGGAACGTCGTCCGGCTGATGCCCGTGGTGGTGCTGACCGTGGTGGTCTACGCCTTCGCCGTGGGACCGATGCCCAGCGCCCTCACCACGGGCGCCGGGGCCCTGATCATCGGCGCCGGCGTGCTCGCCGGACTGATGAAGGTCTCGGACGGTGCCCGTTGGGCAGGCCTGGTCTTCACCGTCCTGGTCATGCTCGGGACCCTGCTGTCCCTCGTCTTCCGCACGGCGGCCACCGGCAGCATCACGCTCTTCTCCGTGGTGACCGCCGTGCTGGTGCTCGCCGCCGGCGCCTTCTGGATCACCCAGGCCTTCCACGCCCAGGTCACCGCCTGGTTCAATGCCCGCCGCGACGGCTGAGAAGCACAGACCGCCCGAGAGAACCGAGAGGAATCACATGCCCGAGCAGAACGACCGCCCGTCCTACGGGCAGGACCCGGAGGGAAGGGGGCCCTACGGCGTGCCCCCGCAGGGCCAGGACCGGCAGTCACGCCCGGACTACGGGCCGACCGGCCAGGGCGCCTACGGCATGGGCCCGGGCCGCCCGCAGAACGCTCACGGCCGGCCGCCGCAGGGCGGGTACGGCCAGCCGCCGCACGGCGGGTACGGCCAGCCTCCGCACGGCGGGTACGGCCAGCCGCCGCAGGGCTGGCCGCAGCAGCCGCCGCCCGGCGACCGCTACGGCACCACGCCGTACGAGGCCTACGGGATGCAACGGCTCGAGGAGCCGCCGAAGTACCGCGCCCTGCTGACCGCCACGCTGGTCTCGCTGGCCGTCTACGTGGTGTCCGCCGTCCCGGGCTTCCTGATGCTCGGGGACGCCGCCGGCTTCCGCTCCATGATCGACGAGTCCATCGCCGAGCAGGGCCGGCAGCTGAGTGCGGACCAGCTGGAGTCGATCGACCAGGTGTTGGGCATCGTGACCGGCATGGGCATGGCGTTCATGGCCTTCTGGATGCTCGTGGTCGTCGGCCTCTACCTGCTCGTGTACTTCGGCCTTCGCGGTCGGAGGAACTGGGCCCGCGTCACCGGCATCGTCTTCGCGATCCTCGCCCTGGTCTTCACGCTCCCGAGTCTGTTCGCCCTGCCCTTCATGGGCGGTGCCGGCATGTTCTCGGCCGTCGTCAGCCTGGTCTCCGTGGCCGTGGACATCTGGTGGCTGGTGCTCGCCTTCAACGGCCAGATCTCCCGCTACCTGGAGCAGCGCGCGCTCATGTCCTGAGCCGTCCGCTTCCCCTGGCACCATGGAGTCCATGGACTCCTTCCTCATCGCGCACGACGCCGCAGCCCGCCATCCCTTCGTGGAGCAGGGGCTGCGGCGTCTGTCGTCGGCCACCGTGGCCGCCGGGCTCGTGTCCGCCGCGGCCTCGGTGGGCACCGTCCTGCTGAACCGGGACCCCGGTTACGTGCGCGCCCTGCTGACCTCCCGAAACTGGGGAACCGTCGAGCCCACCGCCGCGGACGTGGCGGCGGCACAGAGCACCGTGCTGGACGCCGTGCTCGTGGGCGCCGTCCTGCTGGCGCTCACCGCGCTGCTCGTGTGGCTGGTGCGCCGCCCCTGGCGTCCTGTGCGCTGGGTCGGCAGCGTCCTGACCGTGGTGGGCGCTTTCACGGCCGCGTTCTGGGCCGTGGACGGCGGCACGATGGTCCTCACCGCCGGCGCGGCCGGAGCGGTCGTCCTGGTGCTTGTCGGAGCCATGCTCGTGGCCTGCGCCCTGTGGCTGCTCGTGGCGCACTCGCAGACGGTGCGCGAGGCTCTCAACGGCTGACCTGACCAGGAAACGCCGAAGGGCCCGCCGCCCCGGAACGGGACGGCGGGCCCTTCGTGTGATCGTCAGGATCAGAAGGAGCGGGCCAGGATGGCCTGCTTGACCTCGGCGATCGCCTTGGTCACCTGGATGCCGCGCGGGCACGCCTCCGAGCAGTTGAAGGTGGTGCGGCAGCGCCACACGCCCTCCTTGTCGTTGAGGATCTCCAGGCGCATGTCGCCGGCCTCATCACGGGAGTCGAAGATGAAGCGGTGCGCGTTGACGATCGCGGCCGGACCGAAGTACTGGCCGTCGGTCCAGAACACCGGGCAGGACGAGGTGCACGCGGCGCAGAGGATGCACTTCGTGGTGTCGTCGTATATCTCACGGTCCTTCTGGGACTGGTAGCGCTCACGGGTCGGCTCGTGGCCCGAGGTGACCAGGAAGGGCATGATCTCACGGTAGGACTGGAAGAACGGCTCCATGTCCACGATCAGGTCCTTCTCCACCGGCAGGCCCTTGATGGCCTCGACCGTGATGGGCTTGGACAGGTCCAGGTCCTTCAGCAGAGTCTTGCAGGCCAGGCGGTTGCGGCCGTTGATGCGCATGGCATCGGAGCCGCAGATGCCGTGGGCGCAGGAACGGCGGAAGGTCAGGGAGCCGTCGTGCTCCCACTTGACCTTGTGCAGCGCGTCCAGGACACGGTCGGTGCCGTACATGGTGAGCTTCCACTCGTCCCAGTACGACTCCTCAGAGGTCTCCGGCACGTAGCGGCGGACCTTGAGGATGATGTCGAAGCTCTCGACGGCGCCGGCGCCGTCGCCCGACTGGTTCAGCTCGACCTTGGAGGCCGGCTCGGCGGTCTCGTTCACGGTGCTCATCAGTACTTACGCTCCATCGGCTGGTAACGGGTGACGACGACGGGCTTGGTCTCGAACCGGATGCCCTTCACGCCCTCCATCTCGGCGGTCTCGTCGCGGTAGATCATGGTGTGCGCCATGAAGTTGGCGTCGTCGCGGTCCGGGTAGTCCTCGCGGTAGTGGCCGCCGCGGGACTCCTTGCGGCCCAGGGCCGCCAGGGTCATGGCCTCGGCGATGTCCAGCAGGTAGCCCAGCTCCATGCCCTCGAGCAGGTCGAGGTTGAAGCGCTTGCCCTTGTCCTGCACGGAGATGTTGAGGTAGCGCTCGCGCAGGTCCTCGATCTCGGCCAGGGCGCGGCGGATGGACTCCTCGGTGCGGAACACCTGCATGTCGGCGTCCATGACCTCCTGGAGGCGCGAGCGCAGCGCGGCCACCTTCTCGGTGCCGGTGGCGGAGCGCAGGCTCTCGATCTGCTCCACCACACGGGCCTCGCCGTTCTCCGGCAGCTCGACGAACTCGGCGTCGTGCGCGTACTCGGCGGCGAAGATGCCGGCGCGACGGCCGAACACGTTGATGTCGAGCAGGGAGTTGGTGCCGAGGCGGTTCGAGCCGTGCACGGACACACAGGCGACCTCGCCGGCGGCGAAGAGGCCCGGGACGATCGTGTCGTTGTCCTGGAGGACCTCGCCCTTGACGGTGGTGGGGATGCCGCCCATGAAGTAGTGGCAGGTCGGGAAGACCGGCACCGGCTCCGTGTACGGCTCCACGCCCAGGTAGGTGCGGGCGAACTCGGTGATGTCCGGGAGCTTGGCGTCGATGTGCGCCGGCTCCAGGTGGGTCAGGTCGAGCAGCACGTAGTCCTTGTTCGGACCGCAGCCGCGGCCCTGGCGGACCTCCTCGGCCATGGAGCGGGCCACGATGTCGCGCGGCGCCAGGTCCTTGATGGTCGGGGCGTAGCGCTCCATGAAGCGCTCGCCGTCCGCGTTGCGGAGGATGCCGCCCTCGCCGCGGGCCGCCTCGGACAGGAGGATGCCCAGGCCGGCCAGGCCGGTCGGGTGGAACTGCACGAACTCCATGTCCTCGAGCGGCAGGCCCGCACGGTAGGCGATGGCCATGCCGTCGCCGGTGAGGGTGTGGGCGTTCGAGGTGGTCTTGAAGACCTTGCCGGCGCCGCCGGTGGCGAACACGACCGACTTGGCCTGGAAGACGTGGATCTCGCCGGTGGCGAGCTCGTAGGACACGACGCCGGCCACGCGCTTCTGGGTGTAGGAGGAGCCGTCCTCGCGGGTCGCGTCCTCGTCCACCAGGAGCAGGTCCAGCGCGTAGAACTCGTTGTAGAACTCCACGTTGTGCTTGACGCAGTTCTGGTAGAGCGTCTGGAGGATCATGTGGCCGGTGCGGTCCGCGGCGTAGCAGGCGCGGCGGACCGGGGCCTTGCCGTGGTCGCGGGTGTGGCCGCCGAAGCGGCGCTGGTCGATCTTGCCCTCCGGGGTGCGGTTGAAGGGCAGACCCATCTTCTCGAGGTCGAGGACCGCGTCGATGGCCTCCTTCGCCATCACCTCGGCGGCGTCCTGGTCGACCAGGTAGTCACCGCCCTTGATGGTGTCGAAGGTGTGCCACTCCCAGTTGTCCTCCTCGACGTTCGCCAGCGCGGCGCACATGCCGCCCTGGGCCGCACCGGTGTGCGAGCGCGTCGGGTAGATCTTGGTGAGCACGGCGGTGCGGGCACGCTGGCCCGACTCGATGGCGGCACGCATGCCTGCGCCACCGGCGCCGACGATCACCACGTCGTACTTGTGTACCTGCATTCTCAGGTTCTCTCTTCCGTTTCGTGTGGACGTCCGCTCCGCGTCGGTGCGGGCGGCGTCGCAAGCGTCAGACGTCGGTGTGCGGTCAGCCGGCGCAGAAGGCCGGGGTGCCGGACAGCAGCTGGCCGGTGGCGTCCACCATGCACGGCTCGAAGGTGAAGATCACCAGGGTGCCGAGGATGATGATGGCGGCGGTGGCCACGTACAGGATCATGGACAGCCAGAAGCGGACGCCGTCGCGCTGGGCGTAGTCGTTGATGATGGTGCGGACGCCGTTGGCTCCGTGCAGCATCGCCAGCCACAGCATCACGAGGTCCCAGAACATCCAGATCGGGTCGGCCCACTTGCCGGCGACGAAGCCGAAGTCGACGCCGTGGATGCCCTCGCCGAGCATCAGGTTCGAGAACAGGTGCCCGAAGACCAGGACGACGAGGATCACGCCGGAGACGCGCATGAACAGCCATGCGAACATCTCGAAGTTGCCCTTCTTGCCCTTGTCGCGGGTGTACTTCGCGTCGACGCGTGTGGAGCGCGGAGCGGCGATCGTGGTCTCAGCAGCGGTGCTCATGGATCACATACCTCCAAAGGCCAGCATGAAGTGGCGGACGCAGAAGCCGAGGGTGAGGACGACCCAGAGTCCCAGGACGACCCACAGGAGGGTCTTCTGATGCTTCGTGCCGCCCTTCCAGAAGTCCACGAGGATGATGCGCAGGCCGTTCAGCGCGTGGAACAGCACGGCAGCCACCAGACCCGCCTCGCCGAGAGCGAAGAGCGGGTTCTTGTACGAGCCGATCACCGCGTCGTAGGCCTCCGGGGAGACGCGCACGAGCGAGGTGTCCAGCACGTGGACGAGCAGGTAGAAGAAGATCACGACGCCGGTGATGCGGTGGCCCACCCAGGACCACATCCCGCCGTAGCCGCGATACAGGGTCCCGCGGCCGTTTTTGGCCGGGGCCTGTGCAGTGGCACTAGTCACGGTTGATTACCTCCCAGGGAAATGCACTGGCCCGGTGCGCGTCCGTGGGCGGGCGGGCAGGGGGCTGGGGTGCGAGTCGATTCCACCTTCCAGGATAGACCCTCCCCGGCCTCCGCCGGGTTCCGGGGGCGGCTGTGTGACACGGCGCCCCCGCGCCGCGGTGTGCAGGGCACTGTCCACCGCCGGGGCATCGGTCCGCTCGACGGGGCACTGCGTTCCGTAGAGTGGACCCCGTGAAGAACGAGAGCACCGCGCCTGCGCCGCAGTCCGACGCCGCCGCCGAGGCCCTGTCCCGCTTCCACGCCGTGATCCCGGCCGGAGGCGTGGGCACCCGCCTGTGGCCGCTGTCCCGCGCCGCCGCGCCGAAGTTCCTGCATGACCTCACCGGCTCGGGCCAGACCCTGATCCGTGCGACCTGGGACCGCCTGGAGCCGCTGGCCGGCGCCGGGATGATGGTCGTCACCGGCCAGGTGCACCGCGACGCCGTGGCCCGTCAGCTCCCGGAGCTGGGGGAGGACGACTTCGTCCTGGAGCCGGAGCCGAAGGACTCCGCGGCCGCGATCGGCCTGGCCGCCGCGATCCTCTCGCTGCGGGACCCGGACACCATCATGGGCTCGTTCGCCGCGGATCAGGTGATCTCTCCGCTCGAGGACTTCCAGAAGGTCGTGGAAGAGGCGGTCGTCACCGCGGCCACCGGCAAGATCGTCACCATCGGCATCACGCCGACCCACCCGGCCACCGGTTTCGGCTACATCCGTCGCGGCCGTTCGCTGCGCCTGCAGGACGCCCCGCACGCCTTCGACGTCGCCGCGTTCGTGGAGAAGCCGGACGCGAAGGTCGCGGCGCAGTACGTCCGCTCCGGAAAGTACCTGTGGAACGCCGGCATGTTCGTGGCCCCGGTGACGCTGATGCTGCAGCACCTCGAGGAGCACGAGCCCGAGCTGCACGCCGGCCTGATGGCCATCGCGCAGGCCTGGGACACGGACCGTCGTCAGGAGGTCCTCGCAGAGGTCTGGCCGACGCTGAAGAAGACCGCCATCGACTACGCGGTGGCCGAGCCGGCCGCCGCCGCCGGGGACGTGGCCGTGGTCCCAGGCGACTTCACCTGGGACGACGTGGGCGACTTCGCCGCCATCGCCCGCCTGAACCCGGTCAAGGACGGCTCCGGCATCACGGTCATCGGCGACACCCCGCGCGTGTACTCCTCGGAGGCCTCCGGGGTGGTCGTCACCGACTCGGACCGCGTGATCGCCCTGATCGGCATCGAGGACGTCGTGGTGGTGGACACCGGCGACGCCCTGCTGGTCACCACCACGGACCGCGCCCAGGACGTGAAGAAGGCGGTGGAGTCCCTCAAGGCCGAGGGCGCCGACGACGTCCTCTGACCCGGCGCGCCCCAGATGACGCGAGGCCCCCGCGATGTGAACACCACGTGAACGTCGCGGGGGTCTCTGCGCTACCCTGCGGTGACATGACCGGCACCATCGAGAGCTCCGCCTTCCCGCACCGCAAGACCGCACCCGACGTCCCCACCGTCTCCTCGGCGGTCGAGGCCCTGGAGGGCGAGGTGCGCGTGCTGCGCCGGTCCATCCACCAGGAGCCGGAGCTCGGCTTCGAGGAGCACGAGACCACCCGGAAGGTCATGGAGTTCCTCCGCGGCGCCGGGCTGGAGCCCGTGCAGCTGGCGGACACCGGCTGCTTCGTGGAGGTCGGCGAGGGACCGCTGGTGCTCGGCCTGCGTGCGGACATCGACGCGCTGCCGGTCGAGGAGCTCACCGGCCTGCCCTACGCCTCGAGGCGCCACGGCCTGGCCCACGCCTGCGGCCATGACATGCACACCTCGGTGATGGCCGGCACCGCCGTGGCCCTGCACCGCATCCTCACCGGGCAGGTGGTGGACGAGGACCTGAAGGAGGCCGGCGCCCGCGCCCGCGGCCGGGTCCGCATCATCTTCCAGCCCGCCGAGGAGCAGCAGCCAGGCGGCGCCCTGCACGTGATCGAGCAGGGCGTCCTCGAGGGGCTGCCGCGCATCCTGGCCGCGCACTGCGAGCCGCGCTTCGACGTCGGCACGATCGGCACCCGCATCGGCGCCATCACCTCGGCGGCGGACACCATCCGCATCACGCTGACGGGCCGCGGCGGCCACACCTCGCGCCCGCACCTGACGGAGGACATGGTGTTCGCCCTGTCCCAGATCGCGGTGAACGTCCCGGCCGTGCTCTCGCGCCGCCTCGACGTCCGTTCCGCCGTGTCCGTGGTGTGGGGCCAGATCTCCGCCGGCTCCGCCCCGAACGCGATCGACTCCACCGGTCGCCTGTCCGGCACCATGCGCTGCCTGGACGCCGCGGTCTGGGAGGAGGCCGGCGAACTGCTGGACGAGGTCGTCACCCAGGTGGCCGCGCCGTACGGCGTGGAGGTGGAGCTCGAGCACATCCGCGGAGTGCCGCCGGTGGACAACGCCGAGGCCGAGACCGCCCTGATCGAGTCGGCCGCCCGCCGTGAGCTCGGCTCCGCGGCCATCCAGCTGACCCCGCAGTCCATGGGCGGGGAGGACTTCGCGTGGATGACCCAGAAGGTCCCCGGCTCCATGCTGCGCCTGGGCACCCGCACCCCGGGCGGCATCGACTACGACCTGCACCGCGGCGACTACGCCCCGGACGAGCGTGCCCTGGGCACCGGCATGCGCGTGTTCGTCTCCGCGGCCCTCGGCGAGATGCTCCGCGCCCCGCGGCCCTGAGCGGCTCCGGCGCGCCCCGACGACGGCACCCGCCCCGGACTCGCGGCGCGCCCCGGGTGCGCGCCGCACCCAGGACCCGCGCGCGTCGCCCCCAGGGTCCACCCAGCTCGAGGTCAGCTTCGACGCGGGGGCGCGGGGCCGTCGTCGTGCGCCGTGCCACAGGTGTGGACTCAAGGTAAACTCACGGGTAACGAGCGTGCTCCTTCGCGTGCGCGCGGCACGCTCGAACCCGGTCCATGGGCGGACGCCCGTGCCCCGGGCATTGTCATCGCATCACGTGAAGTGAGGAAATCCATGGGCATCCTGTCCGACGAGAAGGCCCGTCGCCTTCTGCTTCCCGCCGCCGTCCTGTCCGTCTCGGGCCTGCTGCTCACCGGCTGCGGCGCCCCGCCGGAGGAGGGCGACTCCAACGCCAACGGCGAGGCCCAGGTCTCCACCGACCCGGAGGTCGGCGACGACAACTCCGACTACCTCGCCTGCATCGTCTCCGACGAGGGCGGCTTCGACGACCGCTCCTTCAACCAGTCCTCCTACGAGGGCCTGAAGGCCGCGGAGTCCGACTACGGCATCAAGATCCGCGAGGCCGAGTCCCAGGAGCCGGGTGAATTCACCCCGAACGTGAACTCCATGGTCGATGCCGGCTGCAACTCCATCTTCGGTGTGGGCTTCATGCTCGGCGACACCATCAAGCCGATCGCCGAGAAGGAGTCGGACATCCACTTCTTCGGCGTCGACGTCACCGACGGCGGCTTCTCGGACAACGTCCAGAACCTGACCTACGACACCGCCCAGGCCGCCTTCCTGGCCGGCTACCTGGCCGCGGGCATGTCCGAGACCGGCACCGTCGCCACCTACGGCGGCATGGAGCTTCCGACCGTGACCATCTTCATGGAGGGCTTCGCCGAGGGCGTCGAGTACTACAACGAGCAGAAGGACGAGGACGTCAAGGTCCTCGGCTGGGACAACGACGCCAAGACCGGCTCGTTCATCGGCGACTTCTCCAACCAGGCCGCGGGCAAGACCAACACCGCCAACTTCATCAACGAGGGCGCGGACATCATCATGCCGGTCGCCGGCCCGGTGGGCCTGGGCACCCTCGACGCGGTCGCGGAGGCCGGCGAGGACAAGGGCGTCAAGGTGATCTGGGTCGACTCGGACGGCTACGAGTCCACCGACAAGGGCCAGTACATCCTGACCTCCGTCATGAAGAACATGGGCCAGTCGGTCACCGACGTGATCGCCGAGGACCTCAAGGGCGAGTTCACCCACGAGGCCTACCTGGGCACCCTGGAGAACGAGGGCGTGGGCCTGGCCCCGTACCACGACTTCGACGGCGAGGTCCCCGAGGACCTGAAGAAGGAGGTCGAGGACCTGCGGCAGCAGATCATCGACGGCGACGTGACGGTCGAGTCCTCGATCGACGAGGGCTGAGACGCCGCCTGAACGCCACGGGGCCGGACCCGGCAGCACAGCAGGGTCCGGCCCCGTGGCGCGCACACCGCGTGCCGGAGCCCCGGCACGTGACCGGATGGAGGAGACAGAACACCCCATGAAGCTCGAGCTGCGCGGCATCACGAAGCGGTTCGGCACGTTCGCCGCGAACGAGGACGTGGACCTGGTGGTCGAGTCCGGGCAGGTGCACACCCTGCTCGGAGAGAACGGCGCCGGCAAGTCCACCCTGATGAACGTGCTCTTCGGCCTGTACGACCCCACCGAGGGCGAGATCCTGCTCGACGACGAGCCGGTCGCCTTCGCCGGTCCCGGCGAGGCCATGCGCGCCGGCATCGGCATGGTGCACCAGCACTTCATGCTGGTGCCCGTGTTCACCGTGGCGGAGAACGTGGCACTGGGCGACGAGTACACGAAGGCCGCCGGCGTCCTGGACCTCGAGGCCACGCGCAGCAGGATCCGTGAGATCTCGGACCAGTACGGCTTCCACGTGGATCCGGACGCGATCGTCGAGGACCTGCCGGTCGGCGTGCAGCAGCGCGTGGAGATCATCAAGGCCCTCGTCCGCGATGCCCGCATCCTCATCCTGGACGAGCCGACCGCCGTGCTCACCCCGCAGGAGACCGACGAGCTGCTGAACATCATCCGGCAGCTGCGCGCCGACGGCACCGCGATCGTCTTCATCTCCCACAAGCTCCGCGAGGTCAAGGCGATCTCGGACACGATCACCGTGCTCCGCCGCGGCCGCGTGGTCGGCACCGCCGACCCGTCCGCCGAGGCCTCCGAGCTGGCCGCCCTCATGGTGGGCCGCGACGTGGTCCTCAACCGCCAGAAGACCGAGCCGAACCTCGGCGATCAGTCGTTCTGCGTGGAGGACCTCACCGTGGTCTCGCCCACCGGCCAGGTGCTCGTGGACGGCGTCTCCTTCGGCATCCGCCAGGGCGAGGTCCTCGCGATCGCCGGCGTGCAGGGCAACGGCCAGACCGAGCTCACCGAGGCCATCATGGGCCTGCAGAAGGCGTCCGGCTCCATCCGCCTGGACGGGCGTGAGCTGCTCGGGCGCTCCACCCGCCAGATCATCCGCGCCGGCGTGGGCTTCGTCCCGGAGGACCGCTCCACCGACGGCCTCGTGGGCACGTTCACCGTGGCGGAGAACATGGTGCTCAACCGCTATGACACCGCTCCGGCCGGGACCTCGCTGCAGCTGAACCCGAAGGCCATCCGCCGCCTCGCCACCGAGAAGGTCGAGGAGTTCGACGTCCGCACCCAGGGCGTGGACATCCCGGTCGGCACGCTCTCGGGCGGCAACCAGCAGAAGGTCGTCATGGCCCGTGAGCTGGTGGACGACCTCTCCCTGTTCATCGCCTCCCAGCCGACCCGCGGCGTGGACGTGGGCTCGATCGAGTTCCTCCACTCCAGGATCATCGCCGAGCGCGATTCCGGCACCCCCGTCATGATCGTCTCCACCGAGCTGGACGAGGTCCTCGAGCTCGCCGACCGGATCGCGGTGATGTACCACGGCCGGATCGTCGGCATCGTCCCGGGGGACACCTCGCGCGACCACCTCGGCCTCATGATGGCCGGCCAGCTCCCCGACGACGTCGTCCTCGCGGACGGCTCCACCCCGACCCAGGAAGGAGCGCGCGCATGAGCACCGCCGCCCCGCAGCCCACGGCGTCCGAGGCGCCGGGCACGGCGTCCGGCACGCAGCCCGGCGCCGGCCGTCCGGCGCCGGACCAGGCCTCCGTGATGCGCCAGATCCTCTCCGGCAACGGCACGGTCACCGTGCTGGCCATCGTCCTGTCCCTGCTGATCTCCGGCCTGCTGATCGTCGTCACCGACGAAGATGTGCAGGAGACCGCCGGCTACTTCTTCGGCCGTCCGACGGACATGCTCGCGGCCGCGTGGTCCGCGTTCTCGGGCGCGTTCCTCGCCCTGTTCCGCGGCGCGATCTTCAACTACGAGGCCTCGAACTTCGAGGGCATGATCAGGCCGCTGACCGAGACCATGACGGTGGCGACGCCGCTGATCATCATCTCCCTCGGCATCGCCATCGCCTTCAAGGCGGGCCTGTTCAACATCGGTGGCCAGGGGCAGTTCATCTTCGGAGCCATGTTCGCCACCTGGTTCGGCGTCTCCATGGACCTGCCGTTCGGCGTGCACCTGCTGGTCGTCCTGGTCATGGGCGTCCTCGGCGGCATGCTCTGGGGCTCTGTGGTCGGCCTGCTCAAGGCCTACACCGGCGCCCACGAGGTCATCCTCACCATCATGCTGAACTACGTGGCGCTGAACCTGCTGGCGTACCTGCTGAACACGGACGTCCTGCGCCGTGAGGGCACCACCAACCCGGTCTCGGAGTTCCTGCCGCAGCAGGCCCGCTTCCCGCTGCTGTTCGGTGAGGGCTTCCGCCTGCACTGGGGCTTCGTCCTGGCGCTGGCGGCCACCGCCTTCGCCTGGTGGCTGCTGCAGCGCTCCACCGTTGGCTTCCGCTTGCGCGCGGTCGGCGCCAACCCGGCCGCCGCCCGCACCGCCGGCATCTCCGTGAAGGGCGCCTACATCACCGCCATGGCGGTCTCCGGCGGCCTGGCCGGCCTGGCCGGCATGGCCCACGTGTCCGGCACCGAGGGCTCCCTGAACACCTCGGTGGCCGGTTCCTTCGGCTTCGACGCCATCACCGTGGCCCTGCTGGGCCGCTCCAACCCGGTGGGCGTCCTCTTCGCCGGCCTGCTGTTCGGCGCCCTGCGCGCCGGCGGCGTGACGATGCAGACCCAGACCGGCGTGCCGATCGACATCGTCCTGGTGGTGCAGTCCTTCATCGTGCTGTTCATCGCCGCCCCGCCGCTGGTGCGCACCATCTTCCGCCTGCCCGCCCCGGGCGCCGCCAAGGCCCGCCGCACCGCGGACCCGGTGACCCAGCCGGCCGTGGCCGGCGCCGCCGTCGCGGGCGCCTCGGGCGAGGCGGCCGTCCCGTCCGTGGAGACCCAGGAGGCCGCCGTGGCCGCCGAGTCCGCCGCGGACGGTGTGGAGGACCCGGACCCGGCACCCACCGCCGCCGAGCCGGCTCCGGCCGCCGGTGCTGACACCCAGACCTCCGAGAAGGGGGAGACCCGATGAGCGCCACCGCCGCTGAGAAGAAGACCGTGGCCGAGACTCCGGACGCCGCACGCCGCGGCAAGGACGACAAGCCGCTGGTGCGCAGCTGGAGCACCCCGATCCTGCAGACCGTCTTCGCGCTGCTCTCCCTGGGCCTGTTCGCGATCGGCGCCCCGGCGCACGACGCCGAGTTCCGCATCGCCACTCCGGGCGACCTGATCGAGCTGGCGGCCGTCACCGTGCCGGCCGCCCCGACCCTGTGGGTCCTCACCCTGGCGATGATCGCCATCACGGTCCTCGCCTGGGTCCGCGCCGCCGCCGGCCGCAAGAACCCGGTGTGGCTGAACGGCCTGTACGTGTTCGCCTTCGTGGCCGCCTTCCTCATCTGGGTCGTCGGCTCGGCAACGAACAACTCCGTGTACCTGACCGGCCTGATCGCCGGCTCGTTCGCTCTGGCCGTGCCCCTGATCTTCGGCTCGATGGCCGGCATCCTGTCCGAGCGCTCGGGCGTGGTCAACATCGCGATCGAGGGCCAGCTGCTCGCCGGCGCCTTCACCGCCGCGATGGTCGGGTCCGCCACCGGCTCGGCCTGGATCGGCCTGGCCGCCGCGATCGTCGCGGGCGTGGCCGTCTCCAGCCTGCTGGCCGTGTTCTCCATCAAGTACCTGGTGAACCAGGTGATCGTGGGCGTCGTGCTGAACGTGCTCGTGATCGGCCTGACCAGCTTCCTGTTCTCCACGGTGCTGGCCCCGAACTCGTCCGAGCTGAACTCGCCGCCGCATTTCCCGAACATCCGCATCCCGTTCCTCGCGGAGATCCCGATCATCGGCCGCATCCTGTTCGATCAGTCGATCCTCGGCTACGGCATGTACCTGATCGTCGGCCTGCTGTGGTTCGGCCTGTTCCGCACCCGCTGGGGCCTGCGCGTGCGCGCCGTGGGCGAGCACCCGAAGGCCGCGGACACCGTGGGCATCGACGTGCTGCGAACCCGCTACGTCAACGTGCTGCTCGGCGGCGCGGTGGCCGGCATGGGCGGCGCGTTCTTCACCCTCGTCTCGGCGTCCTCCTTCTCCAAGGAGATGACCGCGGGCCAGGGCTTCATCGCCCTCGCCGCCGTGATCTTCGGCCGCTGGAATCCGATCGGCGCGTTCTTCGCCGCCCTGCTGTTCGGCTTCGCCACCAACATGCAGTACGTGTTCGCCATCCTCGGCACCCCGGTGCCGAGCCAGTTCATGGCGATGCTCCCGTATGTGGTCACCGTGTTCGCGGTGGCCGGCCTGGTGGGCCGCTCGCGCGGGCCGGCCGCGGCGGGCACGCCGTATGTGAAGGAGTGACCGTGGAGCCGAACGCTGTGGACTGGGAGGCGCTGACCGCGGCCGCCGTGGAGGCCCTGCAGCACGCCTACGTGCCGTACTCGGGCTACCGTGTGGGCGCGGCCGCGCTGACCGCCGACGGCCGTACGGTGAACGGCTGCAACATCGAGAACGCGTCCTACGGCATCACGCTGTGCGCCGAGTGCTCGCTCGTCTCCGCCCTGATGATGGGAGGCGGCGGGACGCTGGCCGCGTTCGTCTGCGTGAACGGGCACGGCGAGGTGATCATGCCGTGCGGCCGCTGCCGCCAGCTGCTGTCCGAGCACCGTGCCCCGCAGATGCTGCTGATGACCCCGGCGGGCGTGCTCACCATGGACGAGGTGCTGCCGCAGTCCTTCGGTCCGGCGGACCTGGAGTCCGCCTCCGGCTGAGCCGCCCTCAGCCGGAACCACGACGACGGCCGCCGCCCTCCGAGGCCATCCCACCTCGCCGGCGACGGCCGTCGTAGTCTGTTGTCTTCAGAGAACGTCTCCGAGGGAAGGATCCCGAGCCGCCATGACCGACGCCCCCGCCGCCGAGCCCTTCGACGCGATCGAGGTCATCCGTGCCAAGCGCGACGGCCACGAGCTGAGCCGTGAGCAGATCGACTGGGTCGTGGACGCCTACACCCGTGAGGTGGTGGCGGACGAGCAGATGTCCGCCCTGGCCATGGCGATCTTCCTCAACGGCATGCAGCGCCGGGAGATCGCGGAGTGGACGAACGCGATGATCGCCTCGGGCGAGCGCATGGACTTCTCCGGGCTGACCGCCCCGGACGGTCGCAGGCTGGAGACCTCGGACAAGCACTCCACCGGCGGTGTGGGGGACAAGATCACCCTGCCGCTGGCCCCGCTGGTGGCCTCCTACGGGGTGGCCGTCCCGCAGCTGTCCGGCCGCGGCCTCGGCCACACCGGCGGAACCCTGGACAAGATGGAGTCCATCCCCGGCTGGCGCGCCGAGCTGTCCAATGAGGAGATGATGCGCCAGCTCGGCGAGGTCGGCGCGGTCGTCTGCGCCGCAGGGTCCGGCCTGGCCCCGGCGGACAAGCGCCTCTACGCGCTGCGCGACGTCACGGGCACCGTGGAGGCCATCCCGCTGATCGCCTCCTCGATCATGTCCAAGAAGATCGCCGAGGGCACCGGCACCCTGGTGCTGGACGTGAAGTGCGGCTCCGGCGCCTTCATGAAGGACGAGTCCATGGCCCGGGAGCTGGCCCGCACGATGGTGGACCTGGGCCGGGATGCGGGAGTGAACACCACCGCCCTGCTGACGGACATGTCCGTGCCCCTCGGCCTCACCGCGGGCAACGCGCTCGAGGTGCGCGAGTCCGTGGAGGTCCTCGCCGGCGGCGGCCCGGCCGACGTGGTGGAGCTGACCGTGGAGCTGGCCCGCCACATGCTGGCCGGCGCCGGCGTCACCGGTGTGGATCCGGCCGAGAACCTCGCCAACGGCAAGGCCATGGACGTGTGGAACGCCATGATCTCCGCCCAGGGCGGCGACCCGAAGGCCGCGCTGCCCACCGCGAAGCACACCGAGACCGTCACCGCCGAGGCGGACGGCGTCCTCACCGAGCTGGACGCGATGGCCGTGGGGCTGGCCGCCTGGCGCCTCGGTGCCGGCCGTGAGCGCCAGGGCCAGCCGGTGCAGTTCGGCGCCGGTGTGGAGCTGCACGCCCGTCCGGGCGACGAGGTCAGGGCCGGGCAGCCGGTGATGACCCTGCACACGGACACCCCGGAGCGCTTCGAGCGCGCCCGGGCCGCCCTGGCCGGCGGCTGGACCGTGGAGCAGGCCGACGCCGAGCGCGCCGCCGCCCTGCGGGGCCGCTCCGTCATCCTCGACGAGATCCGCTGAGCGGTCGGGGAAGGTCGTGCTCGCCTGGCTCGAGGAGTTCATCCTCCACGCCGCAGCCCAGTGGTGGGTCCTGCCCGTCACGGGACTGCTGTGCCTGCTGGACGGCATCGTGCCGGCCTTCCCGTCCGAGTCCGTCCTGGTCGCGCTCGCCGCGATCGTGAAGGACGGCCAGCCGTTCGCGCTCACCGCCCTGTGGGCGGTGGGCGCGGTCGGCGCCTTCTGCGGAGACAACCTCGCCTACCTGATCGGCCGCACCGTCGGCGCCGACCGCTGGCGCTGGATGCGTTCCAAGGCCGTGGCCGGGGCCATGGGCATGGCCCGCCGGAACCTGGACCGGCGCGGCGCCTTCCTGCTGTTCACCGCCCGCTTCATCCCGGGCGGACGCGTCGCCGTGAACCTCACCGCCGGCGCCACCCGGTACTCCTACCTCCGCTTCGTCCTGCTGGACGCGATCGCCTGCCTGTGCTGGTCCGCGTACTCGATCCTGATCGCCCGCGTGACCACCGGCTGGCTGGACTCCCCGCTGGCGAAGGTCGCCGTCTCCCTGGTCGGCGCCTTCGTGGTCGGCCTGCTGCTGGACCGCCTCATCCACCTGGTCCTCAGCCGCCGCGAGCAGGCGGTGGCGCGGCGGACGCCCGGCACCGGCCCCACGTCCTGAGCCGGGGGTCGTCCGGCTCCCTGCCCGTCCGGCCCCTGCCGTAGACTCCGGGGCGTGACTGAGAGCATCCCCACCGCCGACGCCCCGAGCCCCCTCGAGATCGACCTCGCCGCCCTGCCGAAGGTCTCCCTGCACGACCACCTGGACGGCGGCCTGCGCGTGGCCACCGTCCTGGAGCTGGCGAAGGAGGCCGGCACGCCGGTCCCGGCCGAGACCGAGGAGGAGCTGGCCGCCTGGGTCCACTCCCACGCCAACGGCGAGTCCCTGGAGAAGTACCTCGAGGTGTTCGCGCTGACCACCTCCGTCATGCAGACCCGTGAGCAGCTGCGCCGCGTGGCCCGCGAGTTCGTCGAGGACCTCGTGGAGGACGGCGTGGTCTACGGAGAGATCCGCTGGGCGCCCGAGCAGCACCTGGAAGGCGGCCTGACCCTGGACGAGGCCGTCGAGGCCGTGCAGGAGGGCCTGGACGAGGCCGTCGCCGCCGCGGTGGACAACGGCCAGGACATCTCCGTCGGCCAGCTCATCACCGCCATGCGCCACGCGGACCGCGCCCAGCAGATCGCGGAGCTGGCCGTGCGCCACCGGGACCGCGGCGTGGTCGGATTCGACATCGCCGGCCCCGAGGCCGGCTTCCCGCCGTCCCGCTTCGCGGACACCTTCACCTGGCTGGCCGCCCAGCACCTGCCGGCCACCGTGCACGCCGGTGAGGGCGACGGTCTGGCCTCCGTGCAGGACGCGCTCGTCAACGGCCGTGCGCTGCGCCTGGGCCATGGCGTGCGCATCGCCGAGGACATCAGCGTGGAGTACGGCGCGGTGGACGAGGACGGCGAGCAGCTGGACGCGGACACCGGCCTGGTGGAGCTCGGCCCCACCGCCGCGTGGGTGCGGGACCGGCAGATCGCCCTGGAGGTCTGCCCGTCCTCGAACCTGCAGACCGGTGCCGTGGACCCAGCCGCCGGCATCGAGGGTCACCCGATCGACATGCTGGTCCAGCTCGGGTTCCGCATCACCGTGAACACGGACAACCGCCTCGTCTCGGACGTCTCGCTGACCGATGAGCTGTACCTGCTGGCCGAGACCTTCGGCTACAGCCTGTCCCAGCTGCTGGAGTTCCAGCTCAACGCCGCCGAGGCCGCGTTCCTGCCGGTCGAGGAGCGGGAGGAGCTCGCCGAACTGCTCGTGGCCGCCTGGAACCCGGTGATCTCCGGCTCTGGGGACGCCCCGCACCTGGCCGAGCTGCCGGACGACGAGTCCGCTGACGCCGAGCAGGACTGACGCAACAGCGTCTGACGAGCATGGGTGCCCGGGTCGACCATCTGGTGTGGGTGGTGGCACAGCTGCGCCTCCACTGCCCCTGGACCCGGGCGCTCACACATGCGCAGCTGACGGAGTATCTCGTCGAGGAGGCCTACGAGGCCGTCGAGGCGATCGAGACCGGCGCGGACGAGGACACGCTCCGCTCTGAGCTCGGAGACGTGCTCTTCCAGGTGGTCCTGCACTCGGCGATCGCCCAGGACCGCGGCGCCTTCGCCATGGAGGACGTGGCCGAGGCGATCACCGCCAAGATGCTGCGCCGCAACCCGCACGTGTTCACCCCGGACGGTGCCCTCCGCCGGCCGGACGAGCTGCGGGAGATCACCGTCGAGCAGCTCGAGCGCCAGTGGGAGTCCATCAAGGCCGCCGAGAAGGCCGAGGCCTCCTCAGCCCCGCCGGCCGCACCGCCCTCCTGTTCATCCGGCCCCGCTCCCGAGGGGAGCGGGCAGGCGGGGGAGGGGACCGTCGTCGAAACGCCGGGGGAGGACCGGCCGGGGCAGACCCGTGCAGCGGACGCGGCCCTGGCGGACCTGCTCGCCTCCCTGCCCGCGCACCTGCCGGCGCTCGCCGCCGCCGGCAAGGCCGTCGACCGCGCCGCCCGGCGCGAGCCGAACCCGCTGCCGGCCCCCACTCAGACCCCGGACCACCTGGCCGAGGCGCTCGCCGACGAGGCGGCGCTCGGCGAGGCGCTCTTCGCCCTCGTCCGCCACGCGCGGGCCGCGGGGCTGGACCCGGAGCGCGCGCTGCGGCGGCGGCTCAGGGGTCCGGGCCCGGACCCCGCGCGGTAAGCTTGCAGGCGTAGGCCACCGGACCCACCACCGCATTCAAAGGAGACTGCTCCATGGCTCTGATCGACGCCATCCAGGCCCGTGAGATCCTCGATTCCCGCGGCAACCCCACTGTCGAGGTGGAGGTGCTGCTGACCGACGGCTCCGTCGGCCGCGCCGCCGTCCCGTCGGGCGCCTCGACGGGCGAGTTCGAGGCCGTCGAGCGCCGTGACGGCGACAAGGGCCGCTACCTCGGCAAGGGCGTGCAGGACGCCGTCGCCGCCGTCGACGAGATCGCCGACGAGCTCGAGGGGGCCTTCGCCGAGGACCAGCGCGCGGTCGACTACGCCATGCTGGATCTGGACGGCACCCCGAACAAGGGCAAGGTCGGTGCCAACGCCATCCTCGGCGTGTCCATGGCCGTGGCCGTGGCCGCCGCCCAGTCCGCCGAGCTCCCGCTCTTCAAGTACCTGGGCGGCCCGAACGCCCACGTGCTGCCGGTGCCGATGATGAACATCCTCAACGGCGGCGCCCATGCCGACTCCAACGTGGACATCCAGGAGTTCATGATCGCCCCGATCGGCGCGCCGACCTTCAAGGAGGCCCTGCGCTGGGGCGCCGAGGTCTACCACGCCCTGAAGAAGGTGCTGCAGGACAAGGGCCTGGGCACCGGCCTGGGCGACGAGGGCGGCTTCGCCCCGAACCTCGAGTCCAACCGTGCCGCCCTGGACCTGATCGCCGAGGCGGTCCAGGCCGCCGGGTACACCCTCGGCGAGGACATCGCCCTGGCCCTGGACGTGGCCTCCTCCGAGTTCTGCGAGAACGGCCGGTACACCTTCGAGGGCGAGCAGCGCTCCGCCGAGCAGATGGCCGCCTACTACACCGAGCTGGTGGACAACTACCCGATCGTCTCCATCGAGGACCCGCTCGACGAGAACGACTGGGAGGGCTGGCAGCTGCTCACCGAGTCCCTCGGCGGCCGCGTCCAGCTCGTGGGCGACGACCTCTTCGTGACCAACGTGGAGCGCCTGCAGCGCGGCATCGACGAGAAGGCCGGCAACGCCCTGCTGGTGAAGGTCAACCAGATCGGCTCCATGACCGAGACCTTCGACGCCATCTCCCTGGCCCAGCGCCACATGTTCCACTGCATGATCTCCCACCGCTCCGGCGAGACCGAGGACACCTTCATCGCGGACCTGGCCGTCGCCACCAACGCGGGCCAGATCAAGACCGGCGCCCCGGCCCGTTCGGACCGCGTGGCCAAGTACAACCAGCTGCTGCGCATCGAGGAGGAGCTGGGCGACGCCGCCGTCTACGCCGGCCGCACCGCCTTCCCGCGCTTCCAGGGCTGAGCCACCGACGCAGTGACCCCGCCCCGCCGGTGACCGCCGGGCGGCAGGGGACACACGAGGGCCCCACGCTGCGAGCGTGCGGGCCCTCGGTGCGTCCGGGCCGGGGCCGCACGGGCCGTGCGGCCCGGCGCGTCAGCCCGGCTGCCGTCCAGGTGCGGCGACTACCCTGGGGACATCCCCGCCCGTGACCTCCTCGAAGGAGCCCGCCCCATGGTGAGCCGCCGCCCCCGCATGCCCCGCGTGCCCGGTGCCGAGCGTGCCCGGGCGGAGGCCGCCGAGGCCGAGCAGGCCAAGGCGGCGGCGGAGGCCCGCGCGGCCGCGGACGACGCCGTACGGCGCAGGGCCGCCGAGACCGCGGAGGACCTCGCCGCCGAACACAGCGCCGCGGACGGCGAGACGGCGAAGGAGAACGCGACGTCGGCGGGCGAGCGGTCGGCGGGCGGAGACGTCGTCGAGCTGCGTCGCGCCGCGGACGCCGCCGAGACCTCCGTCAGTGAGGACGCCGCCGGCATCGTCGCCGAGCGCGAGGTGAAGGACTCCGCCGAGCACCCCGGGAGAAACGGGGAGGACCCGGAGAAGGACGGGGAGACGGCAGGGGGAACGGACGCGCCCGCGTCCACCGCCTCCTCCCGCATCGCCACCGAACCGGGGTCGACTGTCTCCCGCCTGCGCCCCGCAGGCGGTTCGCGCGGCGCCGGGTCGGCCCCCGATCCCCGCCCGTCCGCCCGGTCCCACACCGCCGGGGCCCGCCCGTCCGGCTCCCCTCAGCGCCGCCTCGGCCCGGGACGCACGCCCGAGCAGGCGGCCCAGGATGTCGCCCGCCGCCGCCAGCCCGCCCCGAAGCCGGTGCCGGCGCGATCCGTCACCGGTCGCTCGCTGGTGGTGATCGCGGTGATCTTCATCGCCGCCACCCTCATGGCCCCGACGCTGCGGGTGTACCTGAACCAGTCCCTGGAGATCGCGGCCGCCGAGCAGGACATCGAAGACCAGCAGCGGCAGAAGGCCGAGTACGAGGAGCGGATCGCCCGCTGGGAGGACCCGGACTTCGTGCGCCAGCAGGCCCGCGACCGCCTGGACCTGGTGATGCCGGGGGAGACCCTCTACATGGTCACCGGCCAGGATCGGATCGAGGAGGTCCCCGAGGAGACAGACGACGCCCAGGAGGAGCCGGTGAACGAGCACCTGCCCTGGGCCGAAGGCCTCTGGGACTCCGTGGTCCGCGCCGCCACCGAGTGACCGGGGTCGGCCTCCACTCCGGCGGCCGGGACCTCCGACCACCGCACAGCCCGCGGGCCGGCACCGATGCCCGGCACCACAGCACCGAACCGCACAGCACCGAACCGCACAGCACCGAACCGCACAGCACCGAACCGCACACCTTCCGCACCCTGACGAGGACCCCCACATGAACACCGCTGACCGCACCGTCACCGAGCAGGACCTGGACACCCTGTCCCTGCAGCTGGGCCGACCTGTTCGAGACGTCGTGGAGATCGGCGCCCGCTGCGTGTGCGGCAGCCCGTTGGTGGCCACCACGGCCCCCCGCCTGTCCAACGGCATCCCGTTCCCCACCACCTTCTATCTGACGCACCCGGTGCTCACCGCGGCGGTGTCCCGTCTCGAGGCGGACGGGGAGATGACCCGCATGAACGAGCGCCTCGCCGAGGACGCCGAGCTGGCCGCCGCCCACCGCGAGGCGCACGAGGCCTACCTGGCCGAGCGTGACCGCATCGGTCGGCTCTCCGGCGTGGGCGAGGTGAAGGAGATCGCCGGCATCTCCGCCGGCGGCATGCCCGAGCGCGTCAAGTGCCTGCACGTGCTGGTCGGCCATTCCCTGGCCGCCGGACCCGGC
This sequence comes from Micrococcus lylae NBRC 15355, assembly GCF_001570885.1. Lineage (GTDB taxonomy): Bacteria > Actinomycetota > Actinomycetes > Actinomycetales > Micrococcaceae > Micrococcus > Micrococcus lylae. The sequence continues at coordinate 78,824 of NZ_BCSN01000001.1, forward strand.
GTCAACCGCCTCGGCGACGAGGCCCTGGAGAAGATCGCTCCGTGGTGGACCCCGGAGGCCTGCCGCTGCGACGGCGCCTGGGACGCCTCCGCCGAAGTCCCCACCAAGGACCTGTCCCGCCACGTGAAGCACCTGGAGAAGGTCGAGGCCCTGAAGAAGGTCACCGTGGCCGGCATCGACTGCGGCACCAACTCCATCCGCCTGCTCATCGCCCGACCGGACGAGCAGGACCCGGAGACCCTGGTGGACGTCGTCCGTGAGATGACCATCGTCCGCCTCGGCGAGGGCGTGGACGCCACCGGCGAGTTCTCCGCCGCGGCCCTGGAACGGACGTTCGCCGCCGTGGACGCCTACGCCCGCCTGGTGCAGCGCCACCACGCCGGTGCCGTCCGGTTCGTGGCCACCTCCGCCACCCGGGACGTGCAGAACCGCCAGGTCTTCGTGGACGGCGTGACACAGCGCCTCGGCGTGGAGCCGGAGGTCATCTCCGGCGCCGAGGAGGCCTCCCTGTCCTTCCGCGGCGCCGTCTCCGCGCTGCCGCCCGGCCTGGACCCGCAGGACCGCGTCCTGGTGGTGGACCTCGGCGGCGGCTCCACGGAGTTCGTCGTCGGCACCGCCGCCGGCGAGGTCGTGGACGCCGTGTCCACGGACATGGGCTGCGTGCGCTTCACCGAGCGCTTCCTCCCGGACGCCGACCCCACCGAAGACCAGGTCACCGCCGCTACCGCCGGCGTGGACGAGATCCTGGACCACGTCGCCGGGCGACTTCCCCTCGAGACGGTGAGTGCCGTCGTCGGGGTGGCCGGCACCGTCACCACGGTGACGGCCCACGCCCTGGGCCTGGAGGACTATGACTCCGAGCGGATCCACGCCACCGTCCTGCCCGTGGACGAGGTGACCGCCTCGGCCCGCGCCCTGCGGACCGCCTCCCGTGAGGAGCGCGCGGCGATGGGCTTCATGCATCCGGGCCGCGTGGACGTGATCGGGGCGGGCGCGCTGATCTGGTCGCGCATCGTCGAGCGCATGCGTGAGGTCGCGGGCGTGACGGACGTCGTCACCAGCGAGCGGGACATCCTGGACGGCATCGTCCTGTCCATGAAGGACCACTGATTTCCAGCCGCCACTCGGTGGTCCTAGAATCGGTGGCATGACTGTCACCCCTGATCTTTCTCCCAAGCCCCGACTCCTGGTGGTCGGCGGCGGCTACGCCGGCTTCCACATCGCCAAGTCCCTGCAGACGAAGATCAAGGAGCGCGGCGGCGTCGTGACCGTGGTCGACCCGCTGCCGTACATGACCTATCAGCCCTTCCTGCCGGAGGTCGTGGGCGGTCACATCGACGGCCGGCACGCCGTCGTGGACCACGCCACCCACCTGAAGGACGCCGAGCTCGTGCGCGGCGCCGTGGTGAAGGTGGAGCACGCCCGCCGCACCGCCACCGTGCAGGGCCCGGACGGCTCCGAGTTCGAGGTGCCCTACCAGGACATCGTGATGACCGCCGGCGCCACCACCCGCACCTTCCCGATCCCGGGCCTGGCCGACGCCGGCATCGGCCTGAAGACCGTCGAGGAGGCCGTCGCCCTGCGCAACCAGATCCTGGAGCGCCTGGACGCCGCCGCCCGCATGACCGACGGCGAGGAGCGCAAGCGCGCCCTGACCTTCGTGGTGGTCGGCGGCGGCTTCGCCGGCGTGGAGGCCATCGCGGAGATGGAGGACCTGATCCGCAACGCCGTCTCCCGCAACCCGCAGCTGTCCCAGTCCGAGGTCCGCATCGCCATGGTCGAGGCCATGGGCCGCATCATGCCGGAGGTCTCCGAGGATCAGGCCGAGCAGGTCGTCGAGCACCTGCGCGGCCGCGGCATCGAGGTGCTGCTGAACACCTCCCTGGGCAACGCCGAGGGTGGCGTCCTGGAGCTCATCTCCATGGCGGACAAGTCCGTGGTGGAGCGCTTCGGCGCGGACACCCTGGTCTGGACCGCCGGCGTGGCCGCCAACTCCGTGGCCAAGTCCACCGACTTCCCGGTCGAGGAGCGCGGCCGCATCGAGGTCACCGCGACCCTCCAGGTCAAGGACGGCGAGAACGGCGTCCTCGAGGGCGCCTGGGGCTGCGGCGACGTCTGCGCCGTGCCGGACCTGACCGGTGCCGGCCCGGGCGGCATGTGCGTCCCGAACGCCCAGCACGCCGGCCGTCAGGCCAAGCGCCTGGTCGCCAACTACCTGGCCGTGCGCCACGGCGAGGGCGAGGTCCAGGAGTACGAGCACAAGTCGCTCGGCGCCGTGGCCGGCCTCGGCTTCGGCAAGGGCGTCGGCAACCCGATGGGCGTGAAGCTCTTCGGCCCGCTCGCCTGGCTGGCCCACCGCGGCTACCACGCGATGGCCCTGCCGCAGCTGGAGCGCAAGGCCCGCGTGCTCGGCGGCTTCGTCATGGAGACCGTCTTCGGCCGTGACACCACCGCCGTGTTCGACCTGGAGCGTCCGCGCAACGCCTTCCTCAAGGCCGCCGGCGGCACGCCGGTCCTCGGCCGCTTCGCCAAGAAGCAGCTGGAGGACAAGGAGAAGGCCTCGGCCTGATCCGGTGAACACCACCCCCTGACGTCGCCTCCCACGCGGGGCGTCTCGGGGGACCACGACGACGGCGGCCTCCCCTGTCGCAGGGGACGGTCGCCGTCGTCGCGTCGTCGCCTCCTCGGCGGCGCGCCCCACGGTGCGTCAGTCAGGGGAGCGACGGCCACGCCCCCGTGGCCCAACTGGCAGAGGCAGGCGACTTAAAATCGTCTTCGGTGCGGGTTCGACTCCCGCCGGGGGCACGCGATCTGACGTCGGGACATCAGGCATGCCGGGCGCCCACGGCGGGTCCGCCGCGGCCGCCGCCGTCCGCTCTCTGTGAACACGGTGTCCCAGGATGCAGAGAATTCGCCCGGTGACCTGCCCGGACGCGCGGGGGACCGGTAGACTTCCAGACAGGAAAACGTCCCGCCGTCCGCCGACGGGTGCCTCACGCAGACGCAGCCCCGGCGCGGTCCGGGCCGAGTCGATCGTGAAGGAGCACACCGTGGCGAACCCGGTGATGAACAGCCGCAACTTCCAGGAGCAGATGGGCGGCGGACAGCAGCCCGGCTGGTACGGCGGCGGTCAGCAGACCCAGCAGAACCCCTACGTGCAGCAGGGGCAGGGCGGCCAGCAGTACCAGGACCAGTACGCGGCCACCCAGTACGCCCAGCAGCAGGGGCGCGAGCAGCGTCTCGAGGACATGTACAACGCCCCGGCCGCCCACGCGGGCGACACCGGCCGCATGACCTACAACGACATCATCGGCAAGACCGGCATGTGCCTGGTCCTGGTGGTCGTCGGCGCCGTCGTCGGCTGGATGTTCCCGAGCATCGGCATCGTCGGCGCGATCGTCGGCCTCGTGCTCGGCCTGGTCAACTCCTTCAAGAAGGAGCCGTCCGCTCCGCTGATCCTGGCCTACGCCGGCGCGCAGGGCCTGTTCCTCGGCGCCCTGTCCATGATGTTGGAGTACCAGTTCTCCGGCATCGTGATCCAGGCCGTCCTGGCGACCCTCTCCGTGTTCGCCGTCGTGCTGGCCCTGTACTCCTCGGGCAAGTTCCGCCCGACCCCGAAGATGACCAAGATCTTCATGGTCGCCATGCTCGGCTACCTGGCGTTCTGCCTCGTGAACCTCGTGGTGTCCCTGCTGGGCGTCACCGACGGCATGTTCGGCCTGCGTGACGGTCCGATCGGCCTGATCATCGGCGCCATCGCCGTGCTGCTGGCCTCCTACTCGCTGGTCATGGACTTCAGCATGGCGGAGCAGGGCGTCCGCAACGGCGCCCCGCAGAAGTACTCCTGGACCGTGGCGTTCGGCCTGACCGTCACCCTGATCTGGCTGTACGTGGAGATTCTGCGCATCATCGCGATCCTGCGCAGCAACGACTGACACGCAGAGCCCGGGCGGCACCCGCCGCCTCCGGCCCCGGAGCCCCCGTCCTCCCCGGACGGGGGCTCCGTCGTGTCTGGGGATGTGGGAGGCGGACGTGAGGCTGTCCACAGTCCGGGCCGCGGGGTCGCCCCGCCGCGCGCACAGGCGTAGCCTCAACCAGAGTCCGTTCTCCGGCCGCATCGGTCGGAGAGCACCAGGGGTGAGGAGAGAGACGTGGAGCCGAACGAGCAGGGATCGCTCGCGGAGGACACCGCCGCCACCGGCATGCAGTACCGCCTGGAGCGGGGTCGCGCCGAAGCGGTCGTGGTGGGCCTGGCCGGCGCGCTGCGCACCTACCGCGTGGGCGGCGAGGACCTCACCGAGCCCTACGACGAGGACACGATCCCGCCGGCCGGCAACGGCATCCAGATGACTCCCTGGCCCAATCGCGTGGCCGAGGCGCGCTGGGAGCTGGACGGACGGACCCAGCAGCTGGACGTCACCGAACCCGCCCGTGGCCATGCCAGCCACGGCCTGCTGCGGAACACCCAGCTGATGCTGGAGTCCAAGACCTCGCACCGGGTGAGTCTGCGCGGCGAGATCCACCCGCAGCACGGCTGGCCCTTCCGCCTCACCCATCGCGTCTCCTACACGCTGGAGGCGGACGGGGCCCTGACCGTCGCCCAGACGCTCACCAACCACTCGCCCCAGGCCGCCCCCGCCGCCTTCGGCAGCCACCCGTTCCTGCGGCTCGGGGACGTCCCCTCAGCCGAGCTCACCCTCACCGTGGACGCGGAGCGATGGATCGAGGCCGACCCCCAGACCCTCATCCCGGTGGGCACCCGCGAGGCCGCCGGCACCGCATTCGACTTCCGGCAGGGACGGCAGGTGGGCTCCGCTCCGCTCGATGTCTGCCTCACCGGTCTCACCGCTGCGGAGGGCGGCCGGCACGAGGCCCGTCTCACCGCTGCCGACGGCCGCACCCTGACCCTGTGGTCCGACCCCGTGTTCGCCTACACCCACGTGTTCGTCACGGACCGCCTGCCGGGCCGTGACGCGGCCGTCGCGGTGGAACCGATGACCGCCCCCGCCGACGCCCTGAACTCAGGACAGGGCCTGCGCTGGCTTGAGCCCGGGCAGAGCCTCACCGGCTCCTGGGGACTGATCCCGCCGGCCGGCGAGGACACTGCCGACACCGACGAGAGGACCACCCGCCGATGACCACCCCCGCCTCCACCGCACGCCGCGTGGACCGCGACGTCCCGTACGGCCTGACCGTCGCCGCCGCGTGGTCGTGGCGCGTGATCGTCATCCTTTTCATGGCCGGTGTGCTGATCTGGCTGCTCAGCCACGTCAGCCTCTTGGTCATCCCGGTGATCGTGGCCGGACTGCTCGCCACGCTGCTGAGTCCGGTCTACCGGTGGATGGTCGGCATGCGGACCCCGCCGATCCTGGCCTCGCTGCTGTGCGTGCTGCTGTTGATCGTGGTGGTCCTGGGCCTGCTGTTCCTCTCCGGACAGCAGCTGGCGGTGGGCTTCGCGGACATGTCCGAGCAGGTCGGCCAGGGCATCGAGGCCGGACGTCGCTGGCTCGAGTCCACCGGCATCCCGATGCCGTGGCAGGAGGGCAACGGCGGCTCCAGCGTCCAGGACATCCTCAACACCGTGCGGGAGAACTCCAGCACCATCATGGGCGGCGCCATCACCTTCGGCTCCACGGCCGCCAACCTGCTGGCTGGCACCGTCATGGCGCTGTTCACCCTGATCTTCTTCCTCTACGACGGCGGCCGCATCTGGGCGTTCATGCTGCGCTTCGTCCCGGCCGCCCGCCGGAACGCGATCGACAACGCGGGCCACTCCGGCTGGCGTGCCCTCGGCTCCTACGTGCGGGTGCAGATCTTCGTGGCCTTCGTGGACGCCGTCGGCATCGGCCTCGGCGCCTGGCTGCTGGGCGTGCCGCTGGCGTTCCCGCTGGCCGTGCTCGTCTTCCTGGCCTCCTTCATCCCCATGGTCGGCGCGGTCCTGACCGGCGCCCTGGCCGTCCTGCTGGCCCTGATCACCAACGGCATGTGGAACGCCGTCTTCATGCTCCTGGTGGTGCTGCTCGTCCAGCAGCTCGAGTCCAACGTGCTCCAGCCGCTCGTGATGGGCAAGGCGGTCTCCCTGCACCCGCTGGCCGTGTTCCTCGCCGTGGCCGGCGGCTCCACCGTCCTCGGCCTGGTCGGCGCCGTGTTCGCCGTGCCGCTGCTGGCCTTCGTCAACGCCTTCGTCCGCGGCCTGCAGGGGGACGGACCGCACGTGGGCGTCGACGACGAAGCGCTGACCCTTGAACCGGGCGACGAGGCCCGCAGGCCGGACCCGGACGGCCAGGACCGCTCCGTGCGCCGGGAGGAGGCCCTCGTGGCCTCGCACGGGATCGCGGCGGAGGAGGCGGCTGTGGACGCCGGCATCGACCCGTCCGAGCGTCGCCGGGACCGCGAGGACGCGGGCGAGCCCGGCGCCGGCCAGGATGCGGAGCGCGGCGACGACTCCGCAGGCTCCCGCCGCGCCGAGGACGGGGACCGCGCATGAGCATCGCCCGCCGTCGCCCCCGTCCTGACGAGCTGCCCCGGTGGGTCCGCCCGGCCGTGCCCGCCGGTACCGGCGCGACGTCGCAGGCCTCTGCGTCCGGCGTCGGCTCCGGCTCCGGCGCGCAGTCCGGCGCCGCCCCCACGCTGCCGGTGACCCTGGCCGACGTCCGGGCCGCCGCCGAGACCCTGCGGGACACCGCCCTGACCACCCCGCTGCTCACCGCCCGCGCCCTCGGCCGGGACGTGGGCACCGAGGTCTACTACAAGTGCGAGAACCTGCAGCGGGCAGGCTCCTTCAAGGTCCGCGGCGCCTATGTCCGGATGGCGCTGCTGACGGAGGAGGAGAAGTCCCGCGGCGTCGTGGCCGCCTCCGCCGGCAACCACGCCCAGGGTGTGGCGCTGGCCGCCCGCCGGCTCGGCATCCATGCGCGCATCGTGATGCCGCGGGGCGTGGCCCTGCCGAAGCTGCAGGCCACCCGGGACCACGGTGCCGAGGTCGTGCTCTACGGCACCACCGTGGACGAGTCCCTCGCCGAGGCCGAGCGCTACGCGGAGGAGACCGGCGCGGTCTTCATCCATCCTTTCGACAACCCGGCGATCATCGCCGGGCAGGGCACCGTGGGCCTCGAGATCCTCGAGCAGCTGCCGGACGTGGACACCGTGATCATGGCGATCGGCGGCGGCGGTCTGCTGGCCGGGGCGGCGATCGCTCTCAAGGAGTCCGCCTGCGAGGCCGGACGTGAGATCCAGGTGATCGGCGTACAGGCCTCGGACGCGGCCGCCTACGTCAGCTCGCTCGAGGCGGGGAGCGTGCAGTCCCTGCAGGGCGTGAGCACCATCGCCGACGGCATCGCGGTGGGCCGTCCGGGGGCCGTGCCGTTCGAGGTCATCAGTTCCCTGGTGGACGCCGTGGTGACCGTGACCGACGACGAGATCGCCGAGGCCATCGTGCACCTGATGGAGCGTTCGAAGCTCGTGGTGGAGCCCGCCGGCGCCGTCGGTGCGGCCGCACTGCTCTCCGGGCGCGTGGGCGCCCTGGGGATGGACCTCGGCAAGACCGCCGTGGTGCTCTCCGGCGGGAACATCGACCCGATGCTCATGCTCAAGTCCATCCAGGTCGGCCTCGCCTCCAACGGCCGCTACATGGGCGTGCGCATCCCGTTGCGGGACCGCACCGGCGAGCTCGCCACCATCTCCCGGCTCATCGCGGACGCCGAGGCGAACGTGGTCCGCGTGGACCACACCCGCGTGGGCCCGGAGTTCTCCATGGGCGGCGTGCACATCACCATCGACATGGAGACCCGCGGGCACGAGCACTCCGAGCACGTGCTCGCCGCGCTGCGCGAGGCCGGCTACGCCCCCGAGCAGCTGTACTGACGCCGGCAGCTGTACTGACACCGACCGCCGCGCACACGACGAGGGCCGCACCGGACATCCGGTGCGGCCCTCGCGGCGTCACGGCGTCGGGGGACTCGGCCCCTGTCACCCGGCGATGCGACTCAGTGCTCGGCCTTCTGCGGGCCGGCGGCCTGCTTGGCCTTCGCCGCCTTCTCGGCCTCCTGCTCGGCGGCGTGGGACTTCGCGGCGGCCTCGTCCACCGTGGCGGCGCGCTCGGTGTCCTCGGCCGGGCTGCCGGAGGAGGCGTCCTCGTGGCTCTGCAGGGTCTCAAGCGTGGCCGGGAGGGCTGCGGCGGCGGTGTTGCCGGCGAAGGAGGAGGTGGCGGCACGCAGGGCGCGCACGTGGCGGTCGTCCCGGGTGAGGCGGTTGATGCGGCGGCTGAGCTCACGGCGGCCGTGCTCGGCCTCGGCGCCGGGGATGAGCACACGGGCGATGTTCAGCGCGTCCAGGGTGCCCAGCAGCAGGGAGGTGGACGGGGTCATCGCCGCCTCGGAGTGAAGAGCGGTGCGGACCTCGTCGATCACCTCGTCGCGGGCGCGGGTGGACTCCGGGCGGATCTCGGTGTTGAGCAGGCCCTTCTTCTCCTTCACGAGCGTGCCGCGCTCGATCAGGTGCTTCTCCAACGGCTTCTGCACGGCCGGCTTGCCCTTCTTCACGAGGGCGTGAAGCGGTGTGCCGTCCAGGCCGTCGACCTGACCCAGCACGGCATCCAGGACCGGGTGGCCGGTGGTGCCTGCGGACACGACGCGCACGCGGGCCTGCGCCGGCTCCGCGTCCTGCTCGACGGCCACGATCCCGGCGTCGGCCAGGTCGACCAGCGCGGCGGCGGCGAGGGCGTTCTTGTGCGCTTTCGGGGACTCGACGGTGCCGTCCGGGCGGGTCAGCATCAGGTGCATCTTCTCAACGGTGAGCATGCACTCAACCTAGCAGTGGGCACCGGGCTCGGCAGAGCCCGGGCGCACGGTACGTCCCCGGGTGCTCGTCCTCCCGGCCCCGCCCGCTGTACGACGACGGCCCCTTGCCCTCCCGTCCACGGCAGGTGCCGCGGAACGGGGGAGGGGAGGGGCCGTCGTCGTGGGTCCGTCCGGCAGGGACGGTCGCCTCACGGGGAGGGGATCAGGCGCGGTAGAGCTGGACGTCCAGGATCTCGACCGTGATCTCCTTGCCGTTCGGGGCCGTGTAGGAGACCTTCTCACCCTTCTTGGCGCCGTTGATGGCCTCGCCGAGCGGGGAGCGCTCGGAGTAGACATCGAGCTTCTCGCCGTCGTCGGCGATCTCGCGGGAGCCGAAGAGGAAGGTCATCTCGTCGCCGGCGACGGTCGCCTTCACCACGGTTCCCGGGTGCACGTGGCCGTCGTTCTCGGCGGCCTCGCCCACGGTGGCGGTCTCGAGGAGGTGCTTGAGCTCGGCGATGCGGCCCTCGTTCTTGGACTGCTCCTCGCGGGCGGCGTGGTAGCCGCCGTTCTCCTTCAGATCGCCCTCCTCGCGGGCGGCCTCGATGCGGTCGATGATCTCCTGGCGGTACGGGCCGGAGATGTGCTCGAGCTCCTTGGAGAGGCGGTCGTAGGCCTCCTGGGTGAGCCACGGGGCGTCGGCAGAGTTCGTGGTCATGCTGACTCCTTCCATTCGGGTCGGTGCCCGGTTCTTCGTCAGGCACTCGTGGGCGTCGGCGCCTGCACTGCCTGCAGATGACAAGAACCCCGCCGGTGTGTCCGGGCCGTGCGGTCCGCGGTCCGTTCCTCGACCACGTTCCGACGTCCACCGAGAGACACATGCGTTCGGCGGGGCAGAAAGCGCTGGGTCCGACTATACCAAGTGGGGTGAGCCACAGGGATCTGTGACGGCCCTGAGCCGCCCTTGTCAGCCGCGGGCGAAACCCCGGTGGGGGCGCGTCAGAGCGAGCGGCAGGTGTGGACCACGCCGGTGTTGCCGCGGACCACGGTGCGCACGTCCACGGTGTAGGTCCAGGTGTCGTCGCCGGGGGCGGAGCGCTGCTCCGGCTCGAGCCCTGAGACCAGCACGGTGCGGAAGCCGACGGGGGCTGCCTGGGCGTCCTGGACCTCCACGTCGCACTCGGCCTGGGTGTCCGCAGGCGCGCTGACCTGGAAGGTGACGCGGGTCAGGTGGTCGTCCACCACCTCGAAGCCCACATCCTTGTAGGTGATCTTGCCGATGGAGGTGGAGAGCGCGAACCAGGCGGTGACCAGAACCGCCGCCACGACCGCGAGGGCGGCCACCAGACGCACACGCCGCGAGACCCCTGCGGACGGGCGCCGTTGAGCGCCTCCGTAGCGGTTGGCTAGGCTTTCGTCCGGCGTGTCGCCGGTGGAGGCGTGCGGTGCAGCGGTGGGAGAGGCCATCGGCACCAGCCTACCGTCGGGCGGACCCGCGCCGCGTTGCCCCACGGCATCGTGACGGGTCCGGCCAGGCCGCCGCACATCCGTTCCCGTCAGGAGTCCCGCCCGTGAGCGACAAGCACACCGCAGACCCGGCCGTCCCCTCGGCCGGTGGCATCCCGGTCGGCCACACCGGCCGCCACAGCGTCTCGGAGGCGGTGGAGGCGCGCCCGGGCGCCACCGTGCCGCCGTCCCCGGGCCTGCGCCTGATGGCCGTGCACGCGCACCCGGACGACGAGTCCTCGAAGGGCGCCGCCATGATGGCCGCCTACGTGGACGCCGGGGCCGAGGTCATGGTGGTCACCTGCACCGGCGGCGAGGCCGGAGACCTGCTGAACCCGCTCTACGAGGACACCGTGGCCTGCGACCGGGACATCACCGCGGTGCGCCGCGTGGAGATGGCGGAGGCCCAGGCCGCCCTCGGTGTGGAGCACGAGTGGCTGGGCTTCCACGACTCCGGTCTGCCGGAGGGCGACCCCGTCCCGGAGCTGCCGGCGAACTGCTTCGCCATGACCCCGCTGGAGACCGCCGCCCTGCCGCTGGTCTCGCTGATCCGCCGCTTCCGCCCGCACGTGCTGATCTCCTATGACGAGGTGGGCGGCTACCCGCATCCGGACCACGTGATGTCCCACAAGGTCACCGTGGAGGCCTACCGCGCTGCGGGCCTGGCGGACGAGTACCCGGAGGCGGGGGAGCCGTGGGAGATCTCCAAGCTCTACTACGACCGCGCCTTCAACCCTGCGAAGTTCCGCACCCTGCACGAGGCCTACACGGCCGCCGGCGAGGACTCCCCGTTCGCCGACCGCCTCGGCTGGTACGAGAAGATGGAGCGCCTCCGCGAGGTTCGCGCCCGGCAGGCCGCCGGCGAGGACATCCCGGACCCGGAGGACGCCCCGGCCTGGTTCATCCCGGACCACGCCGTCACCACGCAGATCCCCGTGGCCGACTACCTGGAGCGCAGGGACGCCGCGCTGCGTGCCCACCGCACCCAGGTGGACCCCACCGGCTTCTTCTTCGCCGCCCGCAACGAGGTGCTGCGCGAAGCCTGGCCGTGGGAGGACTACGTGCTGATCGACTCCCGCGTGGAGGTCGACCTGCCGGAGCACGACCTCTTCAACGGCGTCCGCTGACGGCTCGCCGGTAGACTGGACCGCTGTGACGACCTGGACCTGTCTGAACTCCGCCCTGCTCACGCTGCAGGCGCAGGCGCCCTCCCCCGCGGTGCCGGAGCCGAGCCTGCGCCCCGGCCTGGACGAGGCCGACATCACCCCGGGCGTGGTGGGCTTCCTGTTCACCGCGCTGATGGTGGTCATGGCGATCATCGTGCTGCGTCTGATGGTGCGCTCCGTGCGCCGCGTGCAGCTGCGCTCGCCCGAGGCCGAGGAGATGCTCGTCGAGCGCAACCAGCCGCGCCTGACGGCGGAGCAGCGCACCGCCGGCGAGGGCATCGATGCCTCCGGTGAGGACCGCCTGCAGCGCCTGCGCAAGAAGTACCCGGGCTACCTGGACGAGCCCACCCCGGAGCCGCAGGAGCCGGACACCGGCCGCTGAGTCTCCACCCCTGATGCGCTGAGGGCGGAGGGCTGCCACGGCCCGGCGTTTCGGGGAAGAGACACGGTCGCCCGGTAGACGCGGCCCGGTGCCGCCACGGCCTCGCGTTTCGGGGAAGAGACACGGTCACGTTCTGCGATCTCAACACCGTGTCTTGCCCTCACTTGCGCAGGGGTGAGGCCGTCCCGTCAGCCGGCCCCGAGCACGCCGAACATGATCGCGATGTAGTGGCAGACGAAGCCGCCCACCGTGAAGGCGTGGAACAGCTCATGGAAGCCGAACCACTCCTTGTGGAGGGACGGCGCCTTGAGCGCGTAGAACACGGCGCCCACGATGTACGCGGCACCGCCGGCGCAGATGAGCACGGCGGCCGGGACGTTCGCGGCGAAGAAGTCCCCGATGTACAGCAGCGCCGCCAGGCCGAGGCACACGTAGACGGGCGTGTAGAGCCAGCGCGGGGCGTGGGTCCAGAAGACGCGGAACAGCACGCCCACGATCGCGCCGCCCCAGACCAGGGACAGCAGCAGGAGGGCCTTGTCCTGCGGCAGCAGCGCGATGGACAGCGGCGTGTAGGTGCCGGCGATGACCAGCATGATGTTGGTGTGGTCCAGGCGCTTGAGCACCAGGGAGACCTGCTCGTTCCACTGGACGAGGTGGTAGGTGGCGGAGACGCCGAACAGCAGCAGGCCGGTGGTCGAGTACACCACCGAGGCCCAGGTCAGCGCAGTGCCGGGGGCGAGGACGATCAGCACGATTCCCGCGACCAGCGTCAGCGGCACCATGACGGCGTGGATCCAGCCGCGCAGACGGGGCTTGAACAGGGGGTCGGACGGGTCGGTGACGCGGGCGATCCGCCAGCGCGAGGGCGGGGCCACGGCGCCGTCGGCGGCGGGGGCCAGGCGATCGCCGGCCACGCGTCCGTCATGGTCCGTGGCGAGCGCCCCCGTGGTGGGGATGTCAGGACGGGTGCTCATGGCCCCATTCTTCCACCGCCGCCTGGGCGTGGGCCGCGTATTCTGTCCATGACCGGATGCGCGTCCGCGTGGCGACGCCCGGGTGAGCCCGAGCGGGCTTCGAACCGAGCAGGCTTCGAATCAGACAGGAGTGGTCCGCGTGCGCCAGCCCGAGGTCGTCTACCGCATGTACGAGCGGCGCCTGGCCCAAGACCTGGACCCGGAGCGCATGCCGCGGCACATCGGCGTGATGGTGGACGGCAATCGCCGCTGGGCCCGGGCGTTCGGTGCCTCCACCCAGCAGGGCCATCAGGCCGGTGCGGACCGGATCATCGAGTTCATCGGCTGGTGCGACGAGCTGAGGATCCCGGTGGTCACCCTGTACATGCTGTCCACGGACAACCTGGCCCGGGATCCGCAGGAGCTGGCCCCGCTGCTGGAGATCATCAAGACGACGGCCCGGAGGCTGGCTGAGCCGCAGGACGGCCGTCTGCGGGCTCGGGTGCAGCCGGTGGGTGCGGTGGACCTCCTCCCGGAGGACCTGGCCGCGTGCCTGACTGCCGTGGCCGAGGAGACGAAGGACAGCGAGGGCATCCACATCAACGTGGCGGTCGGCTACGGCGGCCGCCGGGAGATCGTGGACGCGGTGCGCGAGCTGCTGGTGGAGGCGGACGCGCAGGGACGTTCGGCGGCGGATGTGGCCGCGGAGCTGTCCGTGGACCAGATCTCGGACCGTCTCTACACGCGCGGCCAGCCGGACCCGGACCTGGTGATCCGCACCTCCGGCGAGCAGCGTCTGTCCGGGTTCCTCATGTGGCAGTCCGCGTACTCGGAGTTCTACTTCTGCGAGGCCCTGTGGCCGGATTTTCGGCGGGTGGACTTCCTCCGCGCGCTCCGGGACTACGCCTCCCGCCAGCGCCGCTTCGGGGCCTGACCGACCGCCTCAGCGGATGCCGGCGCGCATCTCGGCCCGCTCGAGCCAGGACGGGCCGCGCTCGCGGCGGTCCTTGCGCCCCCACAGCAGGGCCAGCATGAGCCCGGCGAGGAAGCCGGCGATGTGCCCGGTCCAGGACAGGCCGGCCTGCGGGATCATGCCGAGGAGGGTGCCGCCGAGCAGCGGCAGGGAGACCAGCAGGGAGACCACCACGGCGATCCAGCGCCGCGCGACGATGCCGTAGACCAGCAGGAACGCGGTGAACGCGTAGACGATGCCGGAGGCGCCGATGTGCACGCCGGGGGTGCCGATCAGCCAGTTGATCAGGCCGGAGCCGAGCCAGGTCCAGAGCATGAGCCGCAGCGGGCGTCGGGAGACCACGGCGGCCACGGGGGAGAGCACGAGCAGGGCGGTGGTGTTGCCGATCAGGTGTCCCCAGCCGCCGTGCAGCAGCGGGGAGAAGAGGATGCCGTCCAGCCCGTCGAGCCGGCGCGGGATGAGGCCGAACCCGGACACCAGGGCGCGGCCGCCGACCATGCCGAGCAGCCCGCCGAGCCACATGAACGCCAGCAGGAACACGGACGGGGCAAACCAGCGGACCAGGTGGTCGCGCCACGGGGGGCGCTCGCGCACCGAGCCGTCGCGTCCTCGGGGCGCGGGCTGGTCGCCGAAGCCGACCGAGTCGAATCGGTCGGGGCTGTGGTGGTGGGTCATGATCGGCCTCCTGCGGTCCAGTCTAAGCAGACGCCCGCGCAGGTCTTCGCCTGCACCGAACGCTGCGGTCACCGGCCCGTCACCGCCGTCACCGGGGCTTCACGCGACATTCATCCGGCGTGTCTGACGGGGCCGGTCCACCGGCTTCTAGCGTGAGAGGCATCCGGACAGGCAGGGGCGTCGAGGCCCCGGCGAGGAGGCACACGTGCAGCAGACCACCCATCCCGTCCAGGCCGGCGAGGAGCGCGGCCGAGACCGCCTCAGCGTGGGAGAGCGGACCTATGTGCTGGACACCTCGGTGCTCCTGTCCGACCCGCGGGCGCTGCTGCGCTTCGCCGAGCACGAGGTGATCCTGCCGCTGGTGGTGATCTCGGAGCTGGAGCACAAGCGGCACGACCCGGACCTGGGCTACTACGCCCGCTCCGCGCTGCGCCTGCTGGACGAGCTGCGCACGCAGCACGGCGGGCTGTCCCAGGATCTGCCGCTGAACCCGGAGGGCGGAACGCTGCGGGTGGAGCTGAACCACATCTCCACGGACGTGCTGCCGTTCGGCATCCGCGGCACGGACAACGACTCGCGCATCCTGGCCGTGGCCAAGTCCTTCGCGGACGAGGGGCGGGACGTGACGGTGGTGTCCAAGGACCTGCCGATGCGTGTGAAGGCCTCGGCCATGGGCCTGGCCGCGGACGAGTACCGCAACGACCAGGTGAAGGACTCCGGCTGGACCGGCACCGTGCAGCTGAGCGTGGAGGAGGCCGCTGTGGCCGCCCTGTACGAGGACGGGTCGGTGGACCTGGAGGACCTCCTCCTGCCGGCCGTCTCCGGCCTCTCCCTTCCCGACGACGGCGCCCTCACCTCCACGGGGCTGCTCACCGTGGGCGGGGGCCTCGCCACGTCCGACGACCTGCCGGTGAACACCGGGCTGGTGCTGACGAGCCCGCGAGGCTCAGCACTGGCCCGCGTCGGGCAGGGCGGTCGTGCCCACCTGGTGCAGGGGGACCGGGAGGTCTTCGGCCTGCAGGGCCGCTCGGCGGAGCAGCGACTGGCGATCGACCTGCTCACGGATCCGTCCGTGGGCATCGTGTCTCTGGGCGGGCGTGCCGGGACCGGCAAGTCCGCGCTGGCCCTCTGTGCCGGCCTCGAGGCGGTGATGGAGCGGCGCGAGCACCGCAAGGTGGTCGTGTTCCGCCCGCTGTACGCGGTGGGAGGCCAGGAGCTCGGGTACCTGCCCGGCAGCGAGGCCGAGAAGATGAACCCCTGGGCGCAGGCGGTCCACGACACGCTCTCGGCCGTGGTCTCGGAGAACGTGATCGACGAGGTGATGGACCGCGGGCTCGTGGAGGTCCTGCCCCTGACGCACATCCGCGGGCGCTCCCTGCACGACTCGTGGGTGGTGGTGGACGAGGCGCAGTCCCTTGAACGCAACGTGCTGCTCACGGTGCTCTCCCGCATGGGCCGGAACTCCAAGGTCGTCCTCACCCATGACGTGGCGCAGCGGGACAACCTGCGGGTCGGCCGGCACGACGGCATCGCGGCCGTGGTGGAGACGCTCAAGGGGCATCGGCTGTTCGGGCACATGACGCTGACCCGCTCCGAGCGCTCGGAGATCGCCGCTCTGGTGACCGAGCTGCTCGAGGAGCGCGGCCGCTGAGCTCCCCGGAGAAGACCCTGCAGACGTGAAAAGGGGCCGCTGCATGGCAGCGGCCCCTGGCGGGGGTGCTCGGCCCCGTGGAGGGGGGATGTGGGACCGAGGAAGCCCGCCACCATGGCCCCTTGAAACGGGATCGAGGCCATGGGGTCTTTCACGGCCGAACCGGATGTCATTCCGTGTCCGACTGCCACCAGCCTAGCCGCCTGTGGGCAGACCGTGCAACAGTCTCTGTGGACAGATCACCTTCGAATCCGCTGTGTCTGGCAGAGTGGGGTCCATGGGGTGGAACGCGACGTCCGGAGGATGGGGGACGGCCGTTGCGGGAGCGGCCGAGAGCGGCCTGATCGCGGGACTGGCCTGGGCGGCCGTGTGCGCTGCGGTCCTGTTCGCCACAGATCTTCGTGAGCACCGGCTCCCGAACCGCTGGACCGGGGCGCTCGCCGTCGGGGGAGTGCTGACCGCCGTCCTCGTCGCAGCGCTGTCCGGGGACGCGTCCGTGCTGCCGACGTCCCTGCTCTGCGGGGCCGGCTACCTGGCTGCGATGGCCGTGCTGCACCTGCTCACCCGGGGCGGCCTCGGCATGGGGGACGTGAAGCTCGCCGGTGGCCTCGGCCTCTATAC
Source organism: Micrococcus lylae NBRC 15355 (assembly GCF_001570885.1). Lineage (GTDB taxonomy): Bacteria > Actinomycetota > Actinomycetes > Actinomycetales > Micrococcaceae > Micrococcus > Micrococcus lylae. The sequence continues at coordinate 95,528 of NZ_BCSN01000001.1, forward strand.
GGGTGTGCTCGGCCCCGGCGCCACCGTGGCCGCCGGAGTGCTCGCGATCCTGCTCGGCGGGCTCGTGGCGGCCGTCCTCGTGCTGCTGCGCCGGGCACGGGCCTCCACACACCTGCCGTTCGGGCCGCCCATGCTCGTCGGCGCCGCGGCGGTGCTGTCCACCGCCTTCCTCTGAGCCTGTCCACCGCCTTCCTCTGCGCCCCGAGCGGCAGACGATGCGTCGGCCGGCACCGCCCTCGGGATGAGACTCGCCATGGCCGGCACGGCGTCGGGTGACGGTGCGGCAGCCGGCGAGCGGCCGTCGTCGTGAAGAGGCCCGGCACACGCGCAACGGCGCGGCCCCTGAAGAAGGGGACCGCGCCGTCGCAACGGGACAGGTGCCGTCAGGCACCGGCCGGGATCACTCGCCCGGGTGGGTCATCGACATGGTGTCCAGCGCCTTGTCCAGCTGCTCCTCGGTGACCTCGCCGCGCTCCACGTAGCCGAGGTCGACGACGGCCTCGCGGACGGTCATCTTGTTGGCCACGGAGTGCTTGGCGATCGTGGCGGCGGCCTCGTAGCCGATCACCTTGTTCAGCGGGGTGACGATGGACGGGGAGGCGCCAGCCAGGAAGGTGCAGCGCTCCTCGTTGGCGGTCAGGCCGTCGATCATCTTGTCCGCCATCACGCGGGAGGTGTTGGCGAGCAGGCGGATGGACTCGAGCAGGTTGGCGGCCATCACCGGGATGCCGACGTTCAGCTCGAAGGCGCCGTTGGTGGAGGACAGGGCCACGGTGGTGTCGTTGCCGATCACCTGGGCGCACACCATGATGGCGGCCTCACAGATCACCGGGTTGACCTTGCCCGGCATGATCGAGGAGCCCGGCTGCAGGTCCGGGATGGCGATCTCGCCGAGGCCGGTGTTCGGGCCGGAGCCCATCCAGCGCAGGTCGTTGTTGATCTTCATGATCGAGTAGGCGATGGTGCGCAGCTGACCGGAGGCCTCCACCAGGCCGTCGCGGTTGGCCTGGGCCTCGAAGTGGTCGCGGGCCTCGGTGATCGGCAGGCCGGTCTCCTCGGCGAGCAGCTCGATCACACGGGCGGAGAAGCCCTTCGGGGTGTTGATGCCGGTGCCGACGGCGGTGCCGCCGAGCGGGACCTCGGCCACCCGGGGCAGGGAGGCCTCGACGCGCTCGATGCCGTAGCGGATCTGCGCGGCGTAGCCGCCGAACTCCTGGCCCAGGGTCACCGGGGTGGCGTCCATCAGGTGGGTGCGGCCGGACTTCACGATGCCCTTGAACTCCTCCGCCTTCTTCTCCAGGGAGGCGGCGAGGTGCTCGAAGGCCGGGATCAGGTCGTTGATCAGGGCGCCGGTCACGGCGACGTGCACGGAGGTGGGGAACACGTCGTTGGAGGACTGGGAGGCGTTCACGTGGTCGTTCGGGTGGACCTCGTCCTCGGAGCCGGCCTCCTTCAGGGTGCGGGTCGCGAGGGTGGCGAGCACCTCATTGGTGTTCATGTTCGACGAGGTGCCGGAGCCGGTCTGGAACACGTCGATCGGGTAGTGGTCGTCATGGGCGCCCGAGATGACCTCGTCGGCGGCCTTCACGATCGCGTCCGCACGCTCCTGGGAGATGATGCCCAGCTCCGCGTTCGCCTTCGCCGCGGCCTTCTTGACCTGTGCGAGGGCGTGGATGTGGGCCGGCTCCAGGGTCTTGCCGGAGATCGGGAAGTTCTCCACGGCACGCTGGGTCTGGGCGCGGTAGAGGGCGTCCACCGGGACCTTCACCTCGCCCATCGTGTCGTGCTCGATGCGGTACTGCTGCTCGTTCTGTGCGCTCATGTGACCGAGTCTAGTCCGCCCGGGCGGGGCGGGAGAGGGGCGTGGGACTGTTGCGCTCCGATCGCTGCGGCGCAGGTGCACGGCGGCCTCATGCCGGCCGGCACGCGGAGATCAGTCGATGTCGCCGAGCACCCGTCCGAGGGTGGTCTCGCCGTCCGCCAGCGAGTAGGTCAGACCGATGACCGCGGTGCGGCCGTCGCGCACGGCGCGGTAGAGGTGGCGGGAGGACTCCACGAGCCGGTCGCAGGTCTGGTCCACGTGCTCGGCCACGGTGCCGTCCACGTCCGTGATGCCCTTGCGCTGTGCGGCGAGCACGGACGGGGTGATGCGCTCGACCAGGGAGCGGATGAAGCCCGGGGGCATCCGGCCGGTCTCATAGGACTCCACCGCGGCGGTGACGGCGCCGCAGGAGTCGTGGCCCAGGACCACCACGAGCGGGATGTCCAGCACGTCCACGGAGTACTCGAGGGAGCCGAGCACGGCGTCGTCGATCACCTGGCCGGCCGTGCGGATCACGAACACGTCGCCCAGGCCCACGTCGAAGATGATCTCCGCGGCGAGCCGGGAGTCCGCGCAGCCGAAGATCACGGCCTTCGGGTGCTGTCCGGACGTCAGCGAGGAGCGGTACTCGGCGCCCTGGTTCGGGTGGCCGGGGGTGCCGGCCACGAAGCGGTCGTTGCCCGCCTCGAGCATCCGGTAGACCTCGCCGGGCGTCAGCCGCGGCTCGGAGGGGGACTGCGGGGTCGGAGTGCTGGCCATGAGGATCCTTCCGTGCGGGCCGCGGCGTCGGGCGGCGCCGTCCGAGGCCTATGGTGTCACGGCCGGACCGGCGGCCGTGCCCGTCCGGCGTCATGTCTATCAGCGGACCGCCGTGAGGTCCGTCACCGGGCCGCCGCGGTCACGGACTCGGCGAGCTCGCGCATCACGGACTCGTCGCCGGTGACGGTGAGCACCACGGTGGTGCCGTCCACCTCGCCGACCCAGAACAGGTCCTTGCCCTCCGGGTCGTGCGGGGTCCAGGAGACGCCTCCGACATCCACGGGGTCGCCGGCCGGGGACTGCTTCACGCGCATGGCGGTCCAGGTGGGGTTGGCCTCGGCGGCCTGCTCCAGGCCGGCGAACACGTCGTCCGACACCACCCAGCCGACGTCCCACGAGGAGACGCCGTCCCGGGTGGTCCAGCGGGCGTAGTTGGAGGTCCACCCCTCCGGAACGTCCGGGGCGACGGCGGGGACGCCCTCGGCGGCGCGGATCTGCTCGGCCGTCTCGGCCACGTCGATGCGGTCCTGGCGCTCCGGGGCCGGCGGAGGCGGGGCCAGCAGCAGGAAGGCTGCCACCACGGCCATGAGGAACAGGGTGGACAGCAGCATGGCCACGGAGCTGGAGGTCGCCCGCTTGGCCTGCTTCTCCGTCAGCACCGGACGCGGCGCCGCCTGGAGGTCGGCCTCCGAGGAGTCTGCGGGCGCCGCGGCGCGGCCGCCGTCCGGCCCTGCACCGCCTGCGGGCGCGGTGCGGGCGGGGTCGGTCACGTCGGGATGGTTCTCGCTCGAGCTCACCCGTGCATTCTGCCACCCCGGGCACGGCAGGCCCGTAGGATGGAGGTGGGGCAGAGTGGCCCCGGCGCCGACCCGCGAGCAGGACCGGCGCACCGCGATCTGGATCGGAGAGACATGGGCACCGCGTCCACGCAGAACACCGGGTACGAGAACCACGTGCCGGACCGCAACCTCGCCATGGAGCTGGTGCGGGTGACCGAGGCCGCGGCGATCGCGGCCAGCCCCTGGGTCGGCTACGGGGACAAGAACAAGGCCGACGGCGCCGCCGTGGATGCGATGCGCTCCTTCATGGACACCGTCAACATGGACGGCGTGGTGGTGATCGGCGAGGGCGAGAAGGACGAGGCGCCCATGCTGTTCAACGGGGAGAAGGTCGGCGACGGCACCGGTGCCCCGGTGGACGTGGCCGTGGATCCGATCGACGGCACCCGCCTGACCGCCATGGGCTACAACAACGCCCTCTCCGTCTTCGCCGTGGCCGAGCGCGGCACCATGTTCGACCCGTCCGCCGTGTTCTACATGGACAAGCTCGTGGTGGGCCCGGAGGCCGCCGACTTCGTGGACATGCGCCTGCCGGTGAAGCAGAACGTGAACCTCGTGGCCAAGGCCCTGGACAAGCCGGTCTCCCAGGTGACCGTGTGCGTGCTGGACCGTCCCCGCCACGATGAGCTGGTCGCACAGATCCGCGAGGCCGGCGCACGGGTGAAGTTCATCCTGGACGGCGACGTCGCCGGCGCGATCGCGGCCGCCCGTCCGGGCACCGGCGTGGACATGATGATGGGCATCGGCGGCACCCCGGAGGGCATCGTCACCGCCTGCGCCATCAAGGCCACCGGCGGCGTCATCCAGGGCCGGCTGGCCCCCACCGACGATGCGGAGAAGCAGAAGGCGATCGACGCCGGCCTCGACCTCGACGCCGTGCTGACCACCGAAGAGCTCGTGACCTCCGAGCACTGCTACTTCGCCGCCACCGGCATCACCGACGGCGACCTGCTGCGCGGCGTCCGCTTCCAGGACGGCCGCGTGCACACCCAGTCGATCGTGATGCGCTCCAAGTCCGGCACCGTCCGGACCGTGGACGCCGAGCACGACGTGGCCAAGTGGTCCAAGTGGCTGCAGAACGCCCGCTGAGCCACATCTGAACGGCTCCGCCGGCCGGATCACGACGACGGCCCGGTCCCCTTCGCGGGGACCGGGCCGTTGGTCTGTGCCCACCCCTTCTTAGACGGAGGCGGGCCGGGCGGGCGAGGGTGCGGGCCGTCGTCGGGAGGGAAAGAGGTCAGTCGGCCGGCATCGACGCGACGTAGACCGTGGTGTTCTCACCGTCGCCGGAGCGCACCTCGAACGGGGCGGCGGCGGTCTGCTCGGCGGAGAGGAACACGGCCTCGCCGGGGGCGAGCGTGGTGCGCTCGTCCCCGCAGCAGACCTCGGCGGTGCCCTTGGTGCCGACGGCGATGGCCGGGCCGTGCAGGACGGCGGGGGCAGGGGCGTCGGCCCCCTCGGCGGTGAGCTGGGTGAGGGCGAACTCCTCGAACGGAGGGCGGTAGCGGACGGTGCCCTGGCCCACCGGCTCCGGGTTCGTGTAGGGGACCGGCAGCGGGTCGAAGGTGACGATGCGGGTCAGCTCCGCGACGTCCACGTGCTTCGGAGTCAGGCCGCCGCGCAGGACGTTGTCCGACGCGGCCATGATCTCCACGCCCAGGCCGTGCAGGTAGGCGTGCACGTTGCCGGCCGGCAGGTGCACGGCCTGACCCGGCATCAGGTCCACGCGGTTCAGCAGCAGGGTGACGAGCACACCCGGGTCGTCCGGGAAGTGCTCGGCGGCCTCGAGGGCGGTGACGATGGCGTCGTCGTGCAGGATCAGGTCCTGCATGCCTGTGAGGGCCTCCACGAGTTCGGCGGTGCCGCCGCGGGACCAGATCGACTCGGGGTCGAGGATCTCGGCGAACGCGCCGGTCACGTCCCCGTCGGCGAGCAGCACGGCCAGGTGACGGGCGGCCAGGGCCACCTCGGTGGCGTTGCCGTCCGCGTACTCCGTCATCACCTGGGCGATGCGCTCGAACGTCAGCTGCGACTCCTCCGGACGGCGGAAGCCGCACAGCGCGGAGAACGGCGTCAGCGCCACGACCATCTCGGGCTTGTGATTGTCGTCCTTGTAGTTGCGCTCCGGGGCGTCGAGGGGCGTGCCGGCCGCCTCCTCGGCCGCGAAGCCCTCCCGGGCCTGCTCGAGGGTCGGATGCGCCTGGATGGACAGCGGGCGGCCTGCCGCCAGCAGCTTCATCAGGTACGGCAGGCGCCCGAAGCGGGCCGCCTCGCCCAGATGGCGCTCCGGGCCCTGGGCGATCAGACGGTCCAGGGTCACCCGCTCGCCTGTACCCGTCTCGACCTCGGACGGGGCCGCCGGGTGGGCGCCCAGCCACATCTCCGCCTCGGGCGCGCCCGAGGGCTCGCGGCCCTGGAGGGCGGCGAGCAGGGTGGTGGAGCCCCAGGCGTAGTCGCGGATGGGGGAGTGCAGTCGAAGCATGGTCCCCAGGGTAGCCGACGCCGCGTCGGGGGTCTCCGTGACCGCCGGGGCGCCGTCCGGGCGACCCGGAGCGGTCAGCGGCCGGGGGCGCACAGGTGGTTGGTCGAGGAGGCGTGGAGGAGCGCCTTCTCGAGGCCGGCGTCCTCCCACTGCATGAGGGTCTCCTCGGTGATCTCCATCCCCTCGTAGTCAGTGGGGGCGGCGGGCCAGGTGTCCGGGTCGTCCTCGTCCACCTCCGGGGCCACGGAGGGCTCCGGGGCGGTGCCGGTGAGCAGCGGCAGGGCGGCGCCGGCCGGAGACTGCGCCTCGGCGCCGGGCTCCACAGGAGTGCCGTCCTCCTCCATCATCTGCCCCACACGCTCATGGATCTGCTCGAAGTCCGGGAAGGTGGAGAACTTGTCTCCGGCGTCGCCGAAGTCCGGGGCGCCGATGGTGAGGCGCTGCATCTTCTTGCCCCGCGCCTTCTCGCCCAGGTCCACGAAGGTGCCGAGCTGGGACTGCGGCAGGTTCGTCTCCACGATCTGCTCGCCGGCGTCCATGATCTCCTCGAAACGGGCGAGGACGGTGCGGGGGGAGAACTGCTGGAGCATCGCCTGCTGCATGCACTGCTGGCGGCGGATGCGGGAGTAGTCGGTGGAGTACTTTCGGGAGCGGGCGAAGGCCAGGGCGTTCTTGCCGTCCAGCTCGTGCGTGCCCGGTCCCCACCAGGCGTTGCCCCACTGGCCGTCCGGGCGCTCGCCGCGGTGTGTGACCCAGCCGCCGGAGGTCAGGGTGATGCCGCCCATCGCGTCGATCAGCTGGGAGAAGCCGCCCATGTCCACGAGCACGTAGCCGGACATGTCCAGGCCCAGGATTCCGCCGGCGGCGTCCACCATCGCCTCGGCGCCGGGGTCCTCGGCGCCGGGGTAGAGGTCGCTGTGATTGTTCGTGACGTCCACGTAGAGGGCGTTGATGATGCACTCGTCGCCGCAGTTGTAGCCGTCCGGGTAGACGTCCCAGAGCGGCGAGTCCTCGGTGAACTGGGCGTTCTGGAAGTTGCGGGGGATGGAGAACAGCATGGTGGCGCCGGTCCGTGCGTTGATGGAGACCACGTGGATCGAGTCCGGACGCAGCCCGACGCGGCCCTCGCCGGCGTCGCCGCCCATCACCAGGAAGTTGTAGCGGCCGTCCTGGGAAGGGACCTTCGGGCCGTCGCCGAAGATCTTGCCGATCGAGGTGCGGCCGGCGTTCGTCAGGTAGGCGCCGTACGTCAGGCCGCCGGTGGTGACGACCAGCGCGAGGATCGTGGCGGCCACCGTCAGGATCTTCGCACCGGGGGCGAGCTGGCTCACGGTGATCAGGCGGAACGTGTCCACCCAGAGCACCAGCCAGCCGAGGGCCAGGACCAGCAGCACCACGGCGAGGACGCCGAGCACCACGGGGTTCGCCAGCATGTTCAGCAGCCAGCCGCGGGCCACGAAGGAGATCAGCAGGCAGACCAGCAGGGCCGCCCAGACCGTCATCGTCACGCGCAGTGCCGCACGCCCCAGCCGCCGGTTGCCGGCCACCACCTGGGCACCGCCCGGGACCAGCAACGTCAGCAGCAGGAGGATCGCGGAGCGCTTCGTGCGCTCCGGGGCGGTGGCCGTGCGGGGGTCGCGGACCGGGTCGCGGTCCGTCCCCAGGGTCTCGGGCCGGTCGGTCAGCTGCGCGTTCACGAGCCGGTCGCCACCTCGTCATGCAGGCGGGCGCCCTTCGCCTGCGCCTGGGCCTTCAGGTCCGCGGCGAAGGCCACCAGCCGCTCGCGCAGGGCGGCGGCCTCCTCGCCCTCGCCGGCCCCCAGCATGCGGGCGGCCAGCAGGCCTGCGTTCTTGGCGCCGTCCACCGACACCGTGGCCACCGGGACCCCTGCGGGCATCTGCACGATCGACAGCAGGGAGTCCAGGCCGTCCAGGTTCTTCAGGCGCACCGGCACGCCGATCACCGGCAGCGGTGTGACGGAGGCGAGCATGCCCGGCAGGTGGGCGGCGCCTCCGGCGCCGGCGATGATCACACGAATGCCGCGCTCGTGCGCCGTCGCGCCGAACTCGACCATCTCATGGGGCATGCGATGGGCGGAGACCACGCCGACCTCCACCGGGACGCCCAGCTCGCCGAGCACGTCCGCGGCGGCGCGCATCACGGGCCAGTCCGAGTCCGATCCCATCACCACGGCCACCTGGGCCGGGGTCTCCTGCAGGGGACGGGTGTAGCTGTTCTCGGCGGCGGTCATGTCAGGCCTCCTGTGCTGCAACGGTCGAGGGGACGGACGGGGTGCCGGCGCCCGGGGTGCCGCCGTCACGGATCCGGGCGACGGCCGCCTCGGCGGCCTCCACGGCGTGCGGCAGGTCCGCGGAAGTGCGGACGACCACGTTCACGTGGCCGAGCTTGCGGCCCGGGCGGACGCCCTTGCCGTACAGGTGCACCTTGGCCTCCGGGAAGGAGCCCAGCGCGTGGGGCACCTCGGCATACAGGTCCTCGTTGGCGCCGCCGAGCAGGTTCTTCATCACCACGGCCTCGCCGTGGAGGGAGACGTCCCCCAGCGGCAGGTCCAGGACCGCGCGCACATGCTGCTCGAACTGGCCGGTGACGGCGCCGTCCATGGACCAGTGGCCGGAGTTGTGCGGGCGCATCGCCAGCTCGTTGACCTGGAAGCCGTCTGCGCCCTCGCCGGTCTGGAACATCTCCACGGCCAGCATGCCGGTCACGCCGAGTCGCTCGGCGATGGCCCTGGCGGCGGAGGCGGCGGCCTCGGCCAGCTCGTCGGAGAGGTCCTGGGCCGGGGCGGTGACCAGGTCGCAGACGCCGTTCGTCTGCACCGAGTCCACCACCGGGTAGGACTTGAGCTCGCCGGAGGGCGTGCGGGCGACCTGGGCGGAGAGTTCGCGGGTGAAGGGGACGAACTCCTCGGCCAGCAGCGGGGCGATGCCGGCGCCGAGCCAGGTGCCCAGGGTCCCGTCCGCGGCGGAGGAGCGGACGTCCTCGGCGGAGTCGAGCCTGAGCACGCCCTTGCCGTCGTAGCCGCCGCGCGGGGTCTTCAGGATCATCGGCCAGCCGTGCTCGGCGCCGAACGCGAGGATCTCGTCCACGTCCGAGACCGGGGCCCAGGCCGGGTTCGGCAGGCCGAGCTCCTCGATCGCGGCGCGCATGGCCAGCTTGTCCTGCGCGTACTGCAGGGCGTCCGGCCCGGGGCGCACGGCGACGCCCTCCTCCTCGAGGGCGCGCAGGTGCTCGGTGGGGACGTGCTCATGGTCGAACGTGATCACGTCGACCGTCCGGGCGAAGGCGCGCAGCGCCTCCAGGTCCGCGTGGTCGCCCACCGTGTGCGGGGCAACCTGGGCGGCGGAGGCGTCGGGGGCCTCGGCCAGGACGCTGAAGCGGACGCCGAGTTCGGCAGCCGGGCCGGCCATCATCCGCGCCAGCTGGCCGCCGCCGATCACACCGAGTCGAGGAGAAGTCGGAGAAGTCACGCCCCCAGGCTAGCGGCGTCGGCTGGGAATCCGATCACAGCGACGGGGTCTGCTCCGGGTGTCCGGGACAGGCGGCACGGGCGGCACGGACGGAAGGCCGGCGGCCGTCGTCGTGACCTGGGGCGCGGTGCCGCGTGAGCGGCGTCGCGTGTTGTCTGCGGATGTGCTGGGAGTCTGCCCCCATGAAGTGCAGGTCATGCCCGCGCAGGTCCTGCGACGGCTTACACTCGTCCACACGCCCGCGTCCGAACGGCCCTGCGCCGGACCGACCAGAGCCCTGGCGGTGAGCGGGTGCGACGCGGAAGGGGCGTCGCCGGCCGAGGACCGACTCCGCCGACGGACACGCCCCACTGCGGAACACTGCTGTCGACCTGAGGACCCCTCCTTCCATGCTGACGAACCTGTGGCGCCGCTTCACCGGCCTTGTGTCCCTGCTCTGGCGCGAGGTCGCCAAGTTCGGCACGGTCGGCGCCGCCGCCTTCGTTGTGGACTCCGCCGTCTTCCTCTGGATGATGTCCGGCCCCCTGGAGGGCTCCAACGTCAAGGCCAAGATCGTGGCCGGCGTGGTCGCCACCCTGTTCAGCTGGGTGGCCAACCGCTTCTGGACCTTCCGCCACCGCCGCCAGAACAACGTGGTGCGTGAGCTCGTGATGTTCCTGATCATGAACGCGATCGGCCTCGGCATCCAGGCCGGCTGTGTGTTCATCGCGCAGTACGGCATGGGCCTGACGGACAGGACCAGCCTGTTCATCGCCGGCAACGTGGTGGGCCTGTTCTTCGGCACCGTCTTCCGCTACTTCGCCTACCGCTTCTGGGTGTTCCGCGAGGAGCTGGACACCGAGCCCGGCTACGAACGCGACATCGCCGTCATCACCGGCCAGATGCCGTATGTGACCCAGCAGCCTGAGGACGTCCCGGCCGCGACCGCCGAGAACCCGCACGCCGTGGAGCGGGACCCCTCGCGGGCGACCGCGAACCGCCCCCAGCGCCCAGCGGCCTGAGCGGCGGGGCGGCTCAGGCCGAGAAGCCGGCCTCGCGGGCCGCGGCGGCGAGGTCACCGGCGCAGACCACCACGGCTCGGCCCTCGTCCCAGGCCTGCAGGGCGGCGGCCAGGTGACGGGCCTGGAGCGGGCCGCGGGCCAGCACGGCAGCGCCGGGCACGTGCAGGACGTCCTCGGCCTCGGCGGCGGGGTCCGCGAGGGACGCCGCAGCGGGCACCCGGGGTGTGTCCGCGAAGCGGTCGGCCTCGCCGAGCAGAGCCTCGGCCATGTCCACGTCCGCGGCGGACACCTCGTCCGGGTGCGCGCGCACGGGGGAGAGGTCGCGTGGCAGGGCCAGGCGCAGCCCGAGCGCACCGGCCGGCACCGGAGCGGCGGCGTCCTCGGCGACGACGGCGTCCACGTCCTCCGGGGCCTGGCCGTCGATGCCGGTGAAGGCCGGCTGAACGCCGGCGCAGACGGCGCCGAAGGCGACCGCCAGGGACATCCAGTGCACGGGCAGGTCCAGGCGGAGGCGGGTGCCGTCGTCGAGGTCCTCGGCGGCGCAGAGCGCGGCCGTCTTGGCGGCCCACGTCATCAGCACCGATCCGGAGACCTCGATGCGGGCGTCCACACCGGAGTCCGCGTCGGCCGAGCCCGGAAGATGGATCAGCACCGGCCTGGCGGTGGCCTCCAGCCGACGGGCGAGCGGGGCGTTCGAATCGGGGCGTGACAAGGCGATCATGTGGCCAGTGTGGCATGTCCGGAAGGGTCCGCCACAGGGGTTCGGGGGTGCTGGTCGAGGCCCGGCCCTGGCTTGACGAACGGGGAGTTACACCGGTGTAATTGTGGACGTCGAGAGGCGATCCGGCCGGGTGTTCCCGGTGTCGATGCCGGCATGCAGATGCCGTGTGGTGGTCGCCCGCCAACCACACACGTGCAAGCCTCCGGGAGGGTCCTGTCATGGAGAACACGCAACGAGTCGAGGACGTCCGGCGCAGCGTCTCTGCGCCCGCCGCGTCCCCTGACCGGAGCGTCCCCGCTGACTGGTTCATCGACCCGGCGGATCCGCACGCCGGCCGGTGGCAGGAGGCCTCGCTCGAGGACCAGGCCACCGCGTTCCTCACCGCCCACGGGCTGGACGAGGACGGCGAGGACGCGCAGCAGGGGCAGGAGCCGCAGGCCGGCACCGTCACTGCCCTGTTCCCGACTTCCGCCCCGCAGCAGCCGAAGGGTGCCCCGTCCCTGAAGGACGACCCGTGGCAGGTGCTGCCGCTGGCCATGGAGCCGGCCGAGATCGAGGGCGAGCTCGCCTGGCAGGTGGACGCCCTGTGCGCGCAGACCGACCCGGAGGCGTTCTTCCCGGAGAAGGGCGGCTCCACCCGTGACGCCAAGAAGGTCTGCGGTGCGTGCCCGGTGCGCCAGGAGTGCCTGGACTACGCGATGGCCAACGACGAGCGCTTCGGCATCTGGGGCGGCCTGTCCGAGCGCGAGCGCCGCCGGCTGCGGAAGATGCAGCAGGGCTGATCTCTGCCCCTCAGCTCCCCTTTGCGTTTTGGGGATACAACACGGTGTTGAGATCGAAGAACGTGACCGTGTCTGTTCCTCACTCTCGCCGCGCCGGTGCCGGGGGCCGCGCTCGTCATGGGGTCGGTTCCTTCACAGCCGACCGGTCCTCCACAGCCGACCGATCGCCGGGATCCATCCACAGATGAGGCTGCACCCGAGGCGCAGCCGCCTGCCTGCCCGCCACTGTGTGGGGCATGGGCAGTTTTCCACGACCTCTCGACGACGGCCTTCCGGCGATCATCACCAGCCGTGACGTGCGGGCGTCCGGGCTCAGCTCCGAACGGCTGCGTGCACAGGACCTCGAACATCTGGACCACGGGATCTACCTGCGCAGGGACGCGACTCTCCGCAGCTGGCAGAGCCTGGGCCTGCCGGAGCCTGGTCACCGGACCCTTCCGGACTTCCTGGCGGCCTTGCTCACTCTTCATCCTTCGGGGGTGCTCTCCCATGAGACTGCGGCACACCTGCACGGGATCCCGATGCCCCATGCTCCGTGGCACCACCGAGACCCGAGCGGCTACCGGACCAGCGATCTCCCGCCCGTCCACATCACCCTGCCGAAGGGCACGAAGCGGATCCGCCGCAGTGGTGTGGTGGACCACCGGAGGAAGCTGGATGCCCTGCACGTCACCGAGGTCCACGGACTGCGGGTCACCACTCTCGAGCGCACGTGGCTGGACCTCTGCGCCCTCGGCTACCCGTGGTTGCTGGACGACCTCGTGGCGGCCGGAGACCACCTGGTGAAGCATCCCTGGCATCCGGGTGGACGTCTGCCTCCGCTCAGCACCGTGGAACAGATCAGGCAGGCGGTCGATCAGGTGGGACAGTTCAAGGGGAAGCGTCTTGCCAAAGACGCCCTGGAACTCGTGCGAGTCGGCGCCGATGCTCCGCCGGAGACGAAGCTGCGGCTCGCCCTCCTCCGCGCAGGCCTTCCCGAACCCGAACTGCAATGTCCGATCGACCCAGACGATGAGGACTCCCCGGAGACCGACCTCGGCTACGAGGACTGCAGGCTCGCCATGCAGTACGAGGGCGCCGGACACCGCACGGCCGAGCAGCAGACGCGTGACGTTCGGCGTGACCGGTACGCCGCCGAGAGAGGATGGCGGACGCTCAAGGCCAACGTGGACGACCAGCGCGAGGGCTTCCGATCGTTCATCCGGCAGGTGCGGCGGCATCGGGATTCGTGGGGGAAGACGTGAGGGCTTCGGCCGGACCCGCGAGCGGGAGAGACCCGGCGTCTCTCCGGCCCGGCATCTCTCGGACCACGTGAAAGTGAGGGGCAGACACGGTCACGTTCTTCGGTCTCAACACCGTGTTGTATCCCCAAAGTGGTCCCCCACAACGTCCCCCACACCACAAGGGCCCAGCTCAGAGGCTGCCCCAGCCAGGGTCGAGCTGCTCCGGGTCCCGGCCGATCTCCTCCGCGCACCGGGCCAGCACGGTCGCGTACACCGCCGTGTCCAGCTCGTCCGACTCCACGGCCGAGAGGATGGGTCGCTCATGCAGGGTCACCACCAGCGTGCCGTCGCCGCGCCGTCCCACGCTCGCCCACAGCCGCTCCGGCCCGGGCGGCATCCCCGCCCTCAGCTCCCGCAGCAGCCCGTCCGCGTGGTCCGGGATCCGCTGCACCCGCACCACCATCCCGATCAGCGCCGGCTCGCCGAGCCCGCCGATCTTCTCCACGGCCTTCTCCACCGCCGTCTCCAGCCGGTCCTGCCGGGTCCGCCGCGCCCGCCGTCCCAGCGGCAGCGGGTGGCGCAGCCCGCGTCCGTGCCGGTCCCGGGACCTCCACGGCACGCCGCCGGCCGCAGACTCCTCCCCACCGGCCGCAGACTCCTCCCGCGGCTGCGCGGAGAACTCGAGCGGCGTGAACGGCGAATCGGACATGGCCACAGGCTAGGTCATCCGCGCCGCGCCCGATCCCGAGTAGGGTGGTGCGCCGTGGGAGCCATGCGTCGATGCAGCAAGACGGGGTGCCAGCGGAACGCGCTGGCCACCCTGACGTACAACTATGCCGACTCGGCGATGGTCATCGGCCCGCTCTCGCGCCGCGCCGAGCCGCACACCTATGACCTCTGCGGCGAGCACGCCGCGGCCATGACGGCCCCGAAAGGCTGGGAGATCCTGCGTCTGGAGCTGCCGGAGCGCTACGAGCCGGTCCCGGGCCCGGACGACCTGCTCGCGGTCGCCAACGCGCTGCGCCCGCAGCGCACCGCCCGGCCGCTCACGCCCACGGCGTCCTCGGCCGTCCCGCCGCGCGGTCAGGACCAGCAGGAGACCCACGACGACGGCCCCGCCTCCTCCGCCACGTCCGTCACCGATGCCGCCCCGTCCCGGCCGGCCGCATCCCGGCCGACGGCGGACGGCGAGCAGGCTCCGCGCCCCTCGCTGGGCGGCCCGGACGGTCCGGCCCGTCCCGGCCGTGGCGGGCTGCGTGTGATCCGCGGCTCGGAGGAGACCGACTGAGTCCGCGCCCCGCGCGTTCACAGGCGCCTCGGACGTAGGCTGGTCCGTATGACTGAGACCACCGCTGCCACGCCTGACGTCGACCCGCAGTACTCCAACCGCACCACCGTGCCCGGTGCGGACTTCGACTTCGTGGTCCGTGACCTCGCGCTCGCCGAGGCAGGCCGCCACCAGATCCGCCTGGCCGAGCACGAGATGCCGGGCCTGATGGCCCTGCGCGAGGAGTACGGCGAGTCCCAGCCGCTGGCCGGCGCCCGCATTGCCGGCTCCCTGCACATGACCGTGCAGACCGCCGTGCTCATCGAGACCCTGACCGCTCTGGGCGCCGAGGTCCGCTGGGCCTCCTGCAACATCTTCTCCACCCAGGACGAGGCCGCGGCCGCCGTCGTCGTAGGCTCGGGCACCCCCGAGGACCCGCAGGGCGTGCCGGTGTTCGCCTGGAAGAACGAGTCTGTGGAGGACTACTGGTGGACCGCCTCCCAGATCCTGACCTGGCCGGGGGCGGCGGAGGACCCGCAGCTGGGCCCGAACGTGATCCTGGACGACGGCGGCGACGCCACCCTGCTGCTCCACAAGGGCGTGGAGTTCGAGGCCGCCGGTGCCGTGCCGTCCGCCACGGAGGACGACCCGGAGGAGTACCGGATCATCCTCCAGACCCTGCGCCGTCGCCTGGCGGAGGACCCGCAGCACTGGACCCGCACCGCGAAGACGGTCCGCGGCGTGTCCGAGGAGACCACCACCGGTGTGCTGCGCCTGTACCAGCTGGCCCAGGACGGGCGGCTGCTGTTCCCGGCCATCAACGTCAACGACTCGGTCACCAAGTCCAAGTTCGACAACAAGTACGGCATCCGCCACTCCCTGCCGGACGGCATCATGCGTGCCACGGACGTGCTGATCGGCGGAAAGGTGGCCGTGGTCTGCGGCTACGGCGACGTGGGCAAGGGCGCCGCCGAGGCCCTGCGCGGCCAGGGTGCCCGTGTGATCGTCACCGAGATCGACCCGATCTGCGCGCTGCAGGCCGCCATGGACGGCTTCCAGGTGGCCCGCCTCGAGGATGTGGTGTCCGCCGGTGACATCTTCATCACTACCACCGGCGGCAAGGACATCATCATGGCCGAGCACATGACGGCGATGAAGGACAAGGCGATCGTCGGCAACGTGGGCCACTTCGACAACGAGATCGACATGGCCGGCCTCCACCGCCTGCCGAACACGGTCAAGACGGAGATCAAGCCGCAGGTGCACGAGTGGACCTTCGACGCCGGCTCGGACGCTGAGCGTTCGATCATCGTGCTCTCCGAGGGCCGTCTGCTGAACCTGGGCAACGCCACCGGCCACCCGAGCTTCGTGATGTCCGCGTCCTTCACCAACCAGGTGATGGCGCAGATCGAGCTGTTCGGCGGCTCCGCCGGCACCGGCGCCCTGACCGGCGACCACTACGAGAAGCAGGTGTACACCCTGCCGAAGATCCTGGACGAGAAGGTCGCGCGCCTGCACCTGGACGCCCTGGGCGTGGGCTTGACCGAGCTGACCAAGGTCCAGGCCGAGTACCTCGGCGTGGACGTGGCCGGTCCGTACAAGGCCGACCACTACCGCTACTGAGCCCCCCGACCCGCTTCCACTTCCCCAGGAGGGATCCCCATGAGCTCCACCGCATCCGGCGGCCGTCGGCCGTTCGGCAAGAAGGAGGGCGAGCAGACCGCCGAGTCCTCCGAGTTCGAGTCCGGCCTGGACTACGGCGCCTTCATCGAGGACGACGCGGACCAGGACCCGAACCGCACCGTGGCCCTGCCGCGGGAGGACCACGACGACGGCTCGCTCGCCTCCGGCGGCGACCGCACCGACCGCTCGGCATCCGGTGACGAGGAGACCGTGGCCCTGCCGCGTGGGGGCGCCTCCGGCGAGGAGAACGAGACCATGGTGCTGTCCCGCGAGGACCGCGAGGACGGTTCCGGGTGGGCCGACGAGGAGGACCACCAGTCCACGGCGTCCCTGAGCCGCGAGGACATCGACGAGCTGCGCCGTCAGGACACCGCGGGCCGCGCCGCCGGCGAGCGTGACGTGGTGGCCACCCGTCCGGTGGCGGCCTCGGCCCCGGTGCCGCCGGAGGGCGGGTCCGGCTACCCGACCGGGGTCATGGACACCGTGGACGAGCGCCGGGACGGCCGTGACGTCCACGCCGAGCGCGACGTCCGTGCCGAGCGCACGGAGCGTCCGTGGGCGACCTCCACTGACCGTGACGAGCCGTACTCGCAGGACCAGCTGGCCGAGCGCGGCGCCTACGACCGCGGGGGCGCGCACGCCCCGATGGCCGTCGCCGGCGCCGGGGGAGTGGCCACCCAGGCGTTCTCCCGCACCCAGCGCGACCCGGACGGCCGTCTGCCCGTCACCGGCCCGCGCATCGCGCAGACCCTGCTGGCGATCCTCGCCCCGATCGTGCTGCTGATCGGCGTGGTCCGCCTGGTGGCCTCGCCGGTGTTCCTGTGGCTGGAGTACCACCGCCCGGGCTTCCCGGAGGACCAGTACGGCTTCTCCCTCCAGGACCGTCTGCACTACGGCTCGGCCGGCCTCGACTTCCTGTTCAACGCCGCCGGCGCCCGCTACCTGCACCAGCTGCAGGCGGACGGAGACCCGGTGTTCACCGAGGCGGAGGTCGCGCACATGGTGGACGTCAAGGTGGTCATGCTGGTCACCATGGCCGTGGGCGTCGTCCTGGCGGTCGTCTGCGCCCTGCTGATCGCCTACCTGGTGAAGAACTCCCCGGGCGGCGTGCGCCGTGCCCTGTTCGCCGGGGCGCTGTGGTTCATCGTGGCCGTGCTGGTGCTCGCCGTGCTCGGCGTCCTCGGCTGGGAGGGCCTGTTCGCCGGCTTCCACCAGCTGTTCTTCGCGGACGGGACGTGGACCTTCGCGGCCAACGACGGTCTGATCCGCCTGTACCCGGGCCAGTTCTGGATCGACGCGGCGATCGCCATCGCCCTGGTCTCGCTGCTGGTCGCCGTGGTCACGCTGATCGTCACGGCCCCGACCCGTCGCCGCCGCGAGGCCGCCTGGGACCGCCGCCTGCAGCTGGAGGCGACCCGTGGCCGTTGGTACCGCGAGGACAACGTCGAGGTCGGCTGACCTCTCGACGCCGTCCACCCGGCGCGGGCCGGCAGCCGGCCCCGCACACGATCAGGCCCCGCATCGAGACGATCGGTGCGGGGCCCGCTTGTCTTTCTGCATCAGGCCTTCTTGCGCGGGCCGTAGAGGGCCTCCACCTCCGCCTCGAAGTCCTCCATCACGGTGCTGCGCTTGAGCTTCATGGACTGGGTCACGTGGCCGGATTCCTCGGACAGCTCGTGGTCCAGGATCACGAACTTGCGGATGGACTCGGCGCGGGAGACGCCCTCGTTGATCCGGTCCACAGCCTCCTGGACGGCGGCACGGACCTGGTCGTCCTGGGCGGCCTCGGACATGCTCATCTCGCCGCGGCCGTTGTCCTTGCACCATTCGGCCAGGGCCTCGGGGTCCAGGGTGATGAGGGCACCCACATAGGGGCGGTTCTCACCGACCACCACCACGTGGTTGACCAGGCGATCGCGGCGCAGCCCCTCCTCCATGGGGGTGGGGTAGACGTTCTTGCCGCCGGCGGTGACGATGAGCTCCTTCTTGCGGCCCACGATGGACAGGTAGCCGTCCTCGTCGAGCGTGCCGAGGTCCCCGGTGAGGAAGTAGCCGTCGTCGTCGAAGCACTCGGCGGTGGCCTGATCGTTCTCCCAGTAGCCCTTGAACACGATGGGACCCTTGACGAGCACCTCGGAGTCCTCGGAGATGCGCACGGTGGCGCCGGCCACGGGCAGGCCCACCGTGCCCATGCGCATGGCGGTGGGGATGTTCACGGTGGCCGGTGCGGTGGTCTCGGTGAGGCCGTAGCCCTCCATGATCGGCAGGCCGGCGCCGCGGAAGAAGTGGGCCAGCTCCGGGTCCAGGGCGGAGGCGCCGGACACCGAGTACTCCACAGCCCCGCCGAGGGCCGCGCGCAGCTTGGCGAACACGAGGCGGTCGAACACGGCGCGCTTGGCCCTCAGTGCCAAGGACGGCCCGGAGCCCGTGCCGCGTGCGGCGTCCTCCTGGGCCTTCGAATAGGCGATCGCGGTGGTGCGGGCGGCGTCGAAGACCTTCTCCTGCCCGGCGTTCTTGGCCTTGGTGGCCACACCGGCCTCCAGCTTCTCGAACACGCGGGGCACGGCCAACAGCCAGTTCGGGCGGAAGGAGGCCAGGTCCCGGGTGAGCGTGCCCATGGAGGGGGTGTGGGCGATCTGGATGCGGCCGACGAGGCAGATGACCTGCACGGCGTGGGCCAGCACATGGGCCAACGGCAGGAACATCAGCGTGCGGGAGTTGTGCCCGGACTCCTTCCAGGCCACGACCTCGTGGGCGAACGCGAGCACGTTCAGGCCCCCCGCCGCGAAGTTGCGGTGGGTGATCATGGCGCCCTTGGGCTTGCCGGTGGTCCCGGAGGTGTAGACCAGCGAGGCGACGTCGTCGAGGTCCGCGGCGGAACGGGCGGCCTCCAGGGTCGCGTCGTCCACGTCCGTGCCGCCGGCGGTGAGCTCGTCCAGGCCGGCGCCGGACAGCTGGAAGGTGGAGACCTCCAGGCCGCCGTCCAGGGCGGCGCGCTGGGTGGTCTTCTCGTGCGAGGCGGTGCCGCAGGCGACCAGCGTGGTCCCGGAGTCGGAGAGGATGTGCTCGACCTGGTGGGCGGAGGAGGTCTCGTAGATCGGCACGGAGATCGCGCCGGCGAACCAGATCGCCTGGTCCAGGACTGCCCACTCGTAGCTGGTGGGCGCGAAGATCGCCACGCGGTCGCCCGGCTCCACACCCCGGGCGATGAGGCCGCGGGCGACGCTGCGGACCTGGTCCAGGAAGGCGGAGAAGCTCACGTCCAGCCAGCCGCCGGCGCCGTTGGGCACCGCGTACACGGGGGCGTGGGGGGCCTCGGCCTGGGAGGACAGGACGAGGTCCGTGATGTTGCTGTCCTCCGGCAGGTCGGCGGCGAGGGCAGTCGAGGTCTCGGTCAGGCTAGTGGGCTTCTGCACAGGTACAGAGCCTACAGACACCCGGAGTGATCTGCGTAGCAGCAGCGGCCCCGGAGGGGCTCAGATCCAGCTGGCGAACCACATGCGCCAGCGCCAGTGCTCGTAGGGGAGGACCTCGCCGGTCCAGAGGGGAAGGAAGAACACGGAGACGGCGAGCACCAGGAGCGTGTACGCGACGATGATCAGGGCGCCGCCCCGCCGTCCGAGCCGGCCGCCGGGACGCAGCAGCACAGACAGCATCAGGACCACCATGAGCACCAGGAACGGCTCGTAGGCCACCGTGTAGAAGAAGAACATGGTGCGCTCCGGCCACAGGAACCAGACCACCTGGCCGGCGAGATACGCCCCCAGCAGGGCGCCGGCGCGCCAGTCCCGCCGCGCGATCCAGAGCCACAGGCTCACCAGCACGGCCACCAGACCGGACCACCAGAGGAGGGGGTTGGCGATGTCCGTGATGGCGGAGGAGCACGTGACGTCCATGCCGATGCAGGGCGCCTCGCCCGGATCGCCGCCTTCGTAGAAGTAGCTGACGGGCCGTCCCATGAAGGGCCACGTCCAGGGGCTGGAGGCGTAGTCGTGGGGACTGGTGAGGCCCTCGTGGAAGTTCGTGGACTCCTGGTGGTAGTGGATGAGCGAGCGCAGCGCGTCCGGCAGCAGGTGCTCCCACCAGGCGCTCGGCGGGTTCTCGGCGCCCCACTGGCGGTAGTAGCCGTCCGAGCTGAGGAACCACCCGGTCCAGGACGCCAGGTAGACGGCCAGGCCGCCGCCCACCACCGCGAGGAATGCACCCAGGCCGTCGTGGGTGACGCCGGCGCGCAGCCAGTGGCGGATGCCGGCGGTGCGGCGGGCCTCCATGTCCCAGAGCACCGTCATCAGCCCGAACACGGCCATGAACGCCAGGCCGGAGAGCTTCACGGCGCAGCCGGCGCCGAGCAGCAGGCCGGCCGCCAGCCGCCACGGACGCCAGCCCAGCAGCGGGCCGGAGGCGAGGAGCCGTCGTCGGCAGGCATGGTCCCCCGCCGCGCCGAGCGAGGAGGCGAGGCGGCGCGCCAGCTGTGCCCGGCCGTCGTCGCGGTCCTTGAGCAGGGCCCAGAAGGCGGCGACCACGAAGAAGGAGAGGAAGATGTCCAGCAGCCCGATGCGGGACAGGATCAGGTGGTGGCCCTCGGTGGCCAGCAGGACGCCGGCCAGCGCGCCCAGGGTGAGCGAACGGAACAGGCGGCGGCCGATCAGCACCGTCAGCAGCACGGAGAGCGTGCCGGCCAGGGCTGCGGCCGAGCGCCAGCCGTAGCCGTTGTCCAGGCCGAACACCAGCATGCCGAGGCCGATCAGCCACTTGCCCAGCGGCGGGTGCACCACATAGGCCGGGTCCGGATCCGGGGTGGCGGTGCCCTCGGCGAAGGCGTCGTTCACGTCGTCCGGCCAGGAGCGCTCATAGCCGTAGTGGAGCAGGGACCAGGCGTCCTTGGGGTAGTAGGTCTCGTCGAAGACCAGCCGGTCCGGGAAGTCCAGGGCCGTGAACCGCATGACGCCCGCCGCCAGCGCGATGAGCAGCGGGACGACCCAGTCCCATCTCGTCATCGCCGCCGTCGGCACGTCGAGGCGGGCGCGCAGCGCTGCCTCGGAGAACGGGTCGCCGGCGCGCGCGCCGGTCAGGGCACGGGAGGGCGGGGCGACGGAGGTTCGGGGCACCCTGCCATGCTACGGGGCCGGGCGCGTGCGGCGGCTAGAGTGCGGCGCAGACAGTGTTGGACGACGACGGCACGCGCCTGTGCCTGCCACGACGCCGTGGGTACAGGCCGGCCCTGCCGGCGACAGGGAGGAACACGCATGACCGGACAGCTGATCCTCGCGGCCACGCCGATCGGGAACCTCGGCGACGCCACCGACCGGCTGCGCGAGGTGCTCGCCACTGCGGACGTGGTGGCGGCGGAGGACACCCGCATGGCCCGGCAGCTGTGCCGGAAGCTCGGCGTGACCCCGGCCGGGCGGCTTATGGCGCACCACGAGCACAACGAGGCCGCCTCCGCCCAGGGGCTGCTGGCTCTGGTGCGGGACGGGGCCACCGTGGCCGTGGTGACCGACGCCGGCATGCCGACCGTCTCCGATCCGGGCCACCGGCTGGTGGCCGCCGCCGCGGCCGAGGGGCTGGCCGTGACCTGCGCGCCGGGGGCCAGCGCCGTGACGACGGCGCTGGCCCTGTCCGGGCTCCCGACGGACCGCTTCGCCTTCGACGGCTTCGTCCCGCGCAAGGCGGGGGAGCGGACCCGCGCCTTCGAGCAGATCCGCACCGAGCAGCGGACCGTGGTGTTCTTCGAGTCCCCGCAGCGGATCACGGCGGCGCTGGAGTCCCTCGTGGAGGTGCTCGGAGCGGACCGCCCCGCCTGCGTGGCCCGCGAGCTGACGAAGCTGCACGAGGAGATCGTCCGCGGCACCGTCGGCGAGCTGCTGGACTGGGCCCGTGAGCGTCAGGCGGGCGAGGGCATCCGCGGTGAGATCGTCCTCGTCGTCGGCCCCGGTGCCGAGGCGGAGGCGACGAGCCTGCAGGAGCTGGTGGCCGTCGTCGAGCAGAGGGTTGCCGACGGCGAGCGGATGAAGCAGGCCGCCGCCGAGGTGGCGGCCGCCCACGGCGTGCGCAAGAACGAGCTGTACGACGCGGTGCTGGCGGCCCGGAAAGGCTGAGCCGGTCCCTGCGGCGTCGGGAGTGCCCGAGCGTCGGACAGCCGTGGGGCACAGGCCCTGTCGGTCAGTAGGATGCGCGGTAGAGGCCCCGGAGGGAGCGGGCGCCGGGAATGAGCCCGGCCCGGCCCGCCGTTGGAGCTGACAGGCAAGCGGCCGCCGCGGCAGGCGAGCCGACGACCCCGTGTGAGAGAGGTGCACCATGACCGTGACCGCCGAACGTGAGAAGGCCCTGCTGGAGTCCGTCCCGAAGGGCCTGCTGATCGACGGAGAGTGGCGTGAGGCCTCCTCCGACACGACCTTCGACGTGAAGGACCCGGCCACCGGCGAGGTCCTCGCCTCCCTGCAGGACGGCGGCTCGGACGACGCGATGGCCGCCTTCGACGCCGCCTGCGCCGCACAGAAGGACTGGGCCCGCACCCCGGCCAAGGAACGGGCGGACATCCTGCGCCGCGCCTACGACATGATCAACGAGCGCGCCGAGGACTTCGCGCTGCTGATGACCCTCGAGATGGGCAAGCCCCTGGCCGAGGCCCGCGGCGAGGTCACCTACGGCAACGGGTTCCTGCGCTGGTTCTCCGAGGAGGCCGTGCGCCACTACGGCCGTACCGTGAACGGCCCCGAGGGCACCCTGCGCATGCAGGTGAACCACAAGCCGGTCGGCCCCTGCCTGCTGATCACCCCCTGGAACTTCCCGCTGGCCATGGCCACCCGCAAGGTCGGCCCCGCCGTCGCCGCCGGCTGCACCATGGTGCTCAAGGCCGCCAAGCTCACCCCGCTGACCACCCAGCTGTTCGCGCAGGTCATGCAGGAGGCCGGCCTGCCCAAGGGCGTGCTCAACGTGGTCTCCGGCTCCTCCGCCTCCGCGATCTCCGGGCCCATCCTCGAGGACCCGCGCCTGCGCAAGGTCTCCTTCACCGGCTCCACCCCGGTGGGCGTGAAGCTGATGCAGGACGCCGCCAAGAACGTGCTGCGCACCTCCATGGAGCTCGGCGGCAACGCCCCGCTGATCGTGTTCGAGGACGCCGACCTCGACGCCGCGGTGGAGGGCGCCTTCGCCGCCAAGATGCGCAACATGGGCGAGGCCTGCACCGCCGCCAACCGCTTCCTCGTCCACGAGGACGTGGCCGAGGAGTTCACGAAGAAGTTCGTGGCCAGGCTCGAGGCCCTCAAGCCGCTGCGCGGCACCGACCCGGACTCCACCCTCGGCCCGATCGTGGACGAGGGCGCCCGCGATGACATCCACGCGCTCGTCACCGAGGCCGTGGAAGCCGGCGGCGAGGTGCTCACCGGCGGCGACAAGGTCGAGGGCCCGGGCTACTTCTACCAGCCCACCGCACTCAAGGTGGACAAGGACAACCCGATCCTGAAGCAGGAGATCTTCGGCCCCGTGGCCCCGATCGTCACCTTCTCCACCGAGGAGGAGGCCATCGAGATGGCCAACGACACCGAGTACGGCCTGGCGTCCTACATCTTCTCCAAGGACTACACCCGCATGTACCGGGTCTCCGAGCAGATCGAGTTCGGCCTGGTGGGCTACAACGCCGGCGTGATCTCCAACCCGGCGGCCCCGTTCGGCGGCGTCAAGCAGTCCGGCCTCGGCCGCGAGGGCGGCGCCGAGGGCATCGAGGAGTACACCACCGTCCAGTACATCGGCATCGCCGACCCGTACGCGGGCAAGTGATGCGCTGACCGGCTGCGCTGTTGTGCTGACCCGCCGCACAGCAACCGAGACCACGGCCCCCGGAGGAGACTCCGGGGGCCGTGGCCGTCCTAGAGTGGGCCGCATGCCCACTGAACTGAGCCCCGACCACGCCGAGCCGCCCTCGGTCCCCGAGGCCTACCTGCCCCGGCAGGCCGAAGCCCCGGCCGGCGACGGTCCCCGCCGCGACGAGAAGGACGAGAAGACGGGCCGGAAGCGCCGCCTCGAGTATCCACCCGCGCCGGAGCCGCTGCCGGTGCCCGTGGTGGACAACCACACCCACCTGGACTTCCGCGACGGCCTGGTGACCGTCACGCCGTCGCAGGCGATGGACGCGGCCGAGGCCGTGGGCGTCCGCGGCGCCGTGCAGGTGGGCTGCGATGTGGCCTCGGCCCGCTTCACCGTCGAGTCCATCGAGGCGGACCCGCGGCTGCTCGGCGCCGTGGCCATCCACCCGAACGACGCCGCACGGCACGCCGAGCGCGGGTCCCTGGACGAGGCGCTCGCCGAGATCGAGCTCCTCGCGGCACATCCGCGGGTCCGCGCCGTGGGGGAGACCGGCCTGGACTACTTCCGCACACGCGATGAGGCCGGTCATGCCGTCCAACAGGAGTCCTTCCGCTGGCACATCCGGCTCGCCCGCACCCTGGGCAAGGCACTGCAGATCCATGACCGCGACGCCCACGACGACGTCGTCCGCATCCTGCTGGAGGAACAGGGCGCAGGAGGGCTCCCGGAGAAGGTCGTGTTCCACTGCTTCTCCGGCGAGGTCGACCTGGCACGCATCTGCAACGAACACGGCTGGCACATGTCCTTCGCCGGCCCGGTGACGTTCAAGGCCAACGACGCCCTGCGCGAAGCCCTCCCCGAGGCCCGCGAGGACCTGCTGCTCGTCGAGACCGACGCGCCCTTCCTGACGCCGCACCCGTACCGGGGGCGCCCCAACGCCCCCTACCTGGTGCCGTACACCCTGCGGCACATGGCGCAGGTGCGCGGGACGGACGTGGACGACCTCGCCCGTGCGATCGACGCGAACACGACGGCGGTGTACGGAGAGTTCTGACGGGCCGGGGTCCGTCCGGCGCACCGGTCGAGGGCCCTGGGACGTTCCGCCCAGGGCCCTCGGTGCTTCCGTCACCGGCCGGGCATCAGTCCCTCTTCCGCTCCTTCTTCGCCTCGTCCATCGCCTCGACGACGGCACCGGCCGCCGCCGAGACCGCGGCAGGATCCGTGGGGGCCGGGCTGGTGGACGGCGCGTAGCGGGCCCACTGGACCGCAGACCGGACGGTGTCCATCTCCTCCTGGCGCTCCGGCACGAGGGCCACCCACGCGGCGGCCGCCGCGGCCTCGGCCTGGGAGGGGCCCTGCCGGACCTTCGAACGGGCTGCGGTGTCCCGTACCTCGGCCCAGGCGGCCAGCACGCGGGCACGTGCCTGGTCCTCGCCCTCCCACGGGCCCTCCAGACGCCGCCGCCGACGGCGCCTGCGCCACCAGGCAGGCCCGAAGATCGCCGCGGCGACCACGGCCACGAGCAGGAGGACGCCGAGCACGATGCCGACCACACGGAACACGTCGGCGGCCGAGACACCGGGCTTCTGCGGCTCGTCCCCGGCCTGCTCGGTGGACTCAGGCGACGCGGTCGGGCTCGCAGCCTCGGTGGGAGAGGGAGAGGCCGATGTGGAGGCCGAGGGCAAGATCTCGGTCGGGCTCGGCGAGGCCGGTTCGGAGGCAGACGGCGAGGCGGACTCGGACGGCAGGGCGCCGGCACCGGCACCGGCCTCCGGGTCGGTGTAGTCCGGGGCATCGGCCACGCCGGAGGTCGGCTCGAAGGCGATCCAGCCGACTCCGTCGAAGTAGACCTCCGGCCACGCGTGGGCCCGGTTCGAGGGAATGTCGGTGGGCTCACCGGCCTGACCGGTCTCCGGGGCGTAGCCGATGACGATGCGGGTCTGCAGCCCCTGCGACTCCGCCATCAGGGCGAAGGCCGAGGCGAAGTGCACGCAGTAGCCGGTGCGCTTCTGGAGGAACTGCTCCGTCATGGACAGCCCGGAGCCGTCGTAGTCGTCGTCGACGGGAGCCGTGGTGGAGTAGTCGAACTCGTCCGAACGCAGCCAGGCCTGCAGGGCGTTGGCCTTCTCCCAGTCGGAGGCGCCGCCGTCCATGACCTCCTCGGCCTGGCGGGCGAGCTCGGAGTCCTGGAGCCGGGCACGCTCGTCCGCGCTCATGCGGTCCCGGTCCGGCCCCTCCTGGTCTGTGCCAGCCGCCTGCTCAAGGTGGGCGGGCATGTCCTCGGGGGCGGCCGCGATCGCCGAGTCGATCAGCGTCAGACCGCCGGACAGACGGGTCGGCGTCGGCCGCGCGATGACGGTGTCCTGCAGCAGCGGCACCCAGTCGTCCTCGGCCGCCGGAACACGCTGGGCGCCGTTCGGCACGGGGATCCAGTCGGGGGAGAACCGGTCCAACGTCACGGTCACCTGGTCCGTGGTCTGCGGCAGCCCGGGCTGCGGGAAGGCGATCTCCTGGCGGGCGAAGGGGGCGTTGTCATCCGGACGGCGCAGGTGCCACGTGTCCGCCATGATGTCCTCCACCACGCCGGTGCGCAGGTACCGGCCGGTCCCGTCCTCGGTGGTGAGGGAGATGCCCGTGGGGCCGGGGGTGCGGCGCAGGTCCTCGCCGAGGTTCACCTCGGTGTTCAGCTGGGGACCGGAGCTCTGGCCGGACGTCCACCGCTGGCCCTCCGGAAGCAGGCCGGAGGTCAGCTGCGGCAGGGTCGCCGCGGCGACCAGCAGGGCCAGAAGGGCCGCCGCGGCGGTGCCCGCCGAGCCCAGGGCGCTGCGGACGCGCCGGGTCGGGTGCGCCAGCCACATCAGCCCCATCCAGGCGGCGGCGGCCAGCAGCATCGCCGGCAGCGGAGTCACTCCCGCGGTCACCACCGCGCCGATGACGACCAGGGTCAGCGCCGGTGCGCCGGCGAGGGTGGGCTGGTCCAGGGAGCGGGCGAGCAGCAGTGTCAGCGCGAGCGCGAGCAGCAGCACCGCGCAGGTGCTGGCGACTGCGCCTGCGGATGCGGTGATGGGCGGGGTCTCCTGCGCGATCGTCCGGCCCAGGAGGGAGATCTCCTCCTGCAGGGCTCCGAACGTCTGTCCGGTCGGGAGGGCGCCGAGCAGCAGGGTCTCGGACCAGCCGATGCGCAGCCAGAAGACTGCGGCGACCACCGCACCGGCCAGCACGCCCAGCAGCCCTGCGGTGTCGCCGGAGGCGTCACGGTGTTCGAACCAGGCGGTCACCGGCGTCCAGGCGACGGCAAAGGCGATGCACGGCAGGAACGCGGCCCAGAACCAGGGTCCGGCGAAGAGGGCGTCCGCGGCCTGCGCCGCGGCACCGATCAGGACCAGGGACAGCAGTGCGACCGCGGCGCAGCCGAGCAGGGCACGGGGGAACGTCGGGGGCGCGTCGGCGGCCGACGCGTCGTCCTGGACCGGGGCGGAGACGGTGGGTGCGGCGGACATCATCGGTCTCCTCCCGTGCTCGTCAGGACGTTCCAGCCGGCAGAGCGCCAGCGGTCTGCCTCGGCGGCCGCGGCCTCGGTCACCAGCACCACGGCTCCGCGCTGCGCAGGCGCCGCAGGAGGATAGGGCGTCGAGGCGCCGACGACGGCCACGAGCATCACGGCCGCACCGTCGATGGCGTCGCGGCGCAGTGACCAGGGCGCCCCTTCATGGTCCGCGCCGTACATGTCGGTCCAGGCCGAGGCGGGGTCGAAGCGGTCGCCGGTGTGGTCCACCACGTCCACGTCCAGGTCCGTCTGGGATCGCAGGGAGTTCTCGACGGCGGCGGCGGTGGCCACGACGGCCTCCAGGGCATCGTCGGTGCTCACCTCGTGGCCGGACGGGGACACGTGCCTCTGCGGCTCACCCGAGCCGAGGGTGCGGTCCACGAGCAGCTGGACCGGCGCTCGGTCCTCGGGCTCCTCGGCGCGCACCATGAGCTGGCCGGCGCGTGCGGTGGCGCCCCAGTGCACGCGGTGCAGGGCGTCGCCGGCCGTGTGCTCGCGCAGCCCGACGTCGTCCGGGCGCTGGGTGCGTCGATACCCGATGGCGCGCGCCACCTGGGCCATCAGCACCCGGTCCAGGTCCGCCGGGAGAGGCCTGCGGCGCGGGCCCACCGGCAGCTCGGCCTCCTGGGGGACGGCGATCCGCTGACGTGCGCTCCACAGGCCGAACGGTCCGGTGACGCGGCAGCGGACGGCGTCCAGCTCGTAGCGACCTCGCCAGTGGGGGAACAGGGAGAGCGCCGAGCCGCGCAACGGGGTCCACCCGCCGGCACGGGCGGAGCGCCACAGACGGCGGAGGCGTCGAGACCGAGGCGAGGGGCCGTCGTCGGGACGCAGGGACTCGGGGAGGTACACCTCGAGGCCGGCGCCGCCGGACAGGGAGTCAGCGCGCGTGTGCACGGTGAGGTCCAGGGGCTCGAGCCGTTCGTGCAGTCCGTGCAGGCTGTCCGTGCGCGGAGCGGCCAGACCGATCCAGGACCGCTCCCAGGCGCGACGGGTGAGGACGAGCTCGACGAGTGTCAGGACCAGGGCGGCCAGCACGAGGATCAGCAGGAACAGGCCCACCGCGATCGCCTCGCGTCGGCCCAGCACCGGGCCGAGCGCCAGGAGCACGACGCCGAGGATCATGAGCCCCACGGCGTCGGCACGGGGACGGAACCGGGGCAGCCGGGTCAGCGGCGCGCTCATCGGGCGGCTCGAGCCTCGGCGCGGGAGGCGAAGGGGGCCTGGACCTGGGAGAGGACCTCGTCCACGATGCGGCGCGCCTGCGGCGAGGTGGTGTCATGGCGGACGGGTCCGTCCAGCAGCAGGCGGTGGGCCAGGACCACATGGGCCACGGCGCGCACGTCGTCCGGGACCACGTAGTCGCGGCCGCTCAGTGCGGCTTCGGCGCGGGCGGCCGACATCCACTGCACCAGCGCGCGCGGGCTCGCGCCCACGCGCACGTCGGCGTGCCGGCGGGTGGCCTGGCCGAGCGCCACGAGGTAGCGGCGCACCGGCTCGCCGACGGCGACCAGGGAGGTGGCGGCGACCAGGCTGCGGGCGGTGTCCACATCCATGACGGGCTCGACGTCGTCCTGGACGGCCGCGTCGGGGCGGTCCGGGTCGTGGGTGTGGTGGGCCAGCATCAGCACCTCGGCGTCCGTGTCCGGGTAGCCCATGGAGATGCGGGCCATGAAGCGGTCCCGCTGGGCTTCCGGCAGCGGGTACGTGCCCTGGGAGTCGGAGGGGTTCTGGGTGGCGACCACCATGAACGGGTCCGGCAGGCGGTGCGTGGTGCCGTCCACGGACACCCGGTGCTCCTCCATGGCCTCCAGGAGGGCTGCCTGCGTCTTGGCCGAGGCACGGTTGATCTCGTCCGCGATCACGAGGTGGGCGAACACCGGGCCGGGGCGGAACTGGAAGTCGTGGCGCTCCTGGTGGAACACGGAGACGCCCGTGATGTCCGCCGGCAGCAGGTCCGGGGTGAACTGGATGCGGTTCACCTCGCCGCCGACGGCGCCGGCCAGGGTCCGGGCGAGCAGGGTCTTGCCGACGCCGGGCACGTCCTCCACCAGCAGGTGGCCGCCGGCCAGCTGTACCAGGACCGCGGTCCGGACGGCCTCGGGCTTGCCTTCGACCACCTCCTGGATCCTCGCGATGAGGGCGTCGGTGAGCTCGGTGAAGGCGGGAGTGCCAGGGCGCATGGACGTGAACTCCTGTCAGGCGGGGCCGGGGAGGTGACCGCCCGCGGGATGCGCACGGCCTCTGTTTCGGCCAGCCTACGCCCCGTGATGTGGAACAGTTCGGACGGTGCGGTTCGTCACCGATCCTTGATCTACCGTGACCAAGTCGTTATCGTCGATCCCGTTCATCTCGTGATAGGTCCCTACGTCGGCGTGATCCGCCGCAGCTGCACGGCTGAGATGCCGTGGCCAGTGTGCGACTGTCCGAGTCCCCTTGAGGAGAGAAGGCTTCATGCTGTCTGCCCCGAATCTGCGTTCGACCCGTCCCGGCCGTCTGGCCGCCGTCGCTGCGATCGCCGCCCTCGGTCTGACCGGATGCGCCGGTCAGGACGATGCCGCCCAGGCGAAGCAGGAGGACGTGACCCTGGAGCGCGTGGCCCAGGTGGAGAAGGACGAGGCGGACAAGGGCGGGGACGTCGAGCGTCAGGCCGAGGAGTCGGAGAAGGCCCGGAAGGCTGAGAAGAAGGCTGCCGAGAAGTCGGAGAAGGCCGAGGCGGCCGAGAAGAAGAAGGCCGCCGAGCAGAGGGCTGCGCAGCAGAAGGCCTGGGCGGAGAAGGTTGCCGAGCGTGAGGCCATGGAGAAGGCGTGGGCCGAGAAGGCAGCCGAGCGCCGCGCCGCCGAGCAGGAGGCCGCGGAGGAGGCCTGGGCGAAGAAGGTTGCCGAGCGTGAGGCCGCGGAGAAGGCGTGGGCCGAGAAGGTTGCCCAGCAGCGCGCCGCCGAGGAGGCTGCCCAGCGGCGCGACGCTGAGGAGAAGGCCGCGCAGCAGAAGGCCGCCGAGGAGGCTGCCGAACAGAAGGCTGCCGAGGAGGCCAAGGCGAAGCAGGCCGCCGAGCAGAAGGCTGCAGAGCAGAAGGCTGCAGAGCAGGCCGCCCAGCAGAGCGTCGCCACCGAGCGCGTCGCCGTCGAGCGCACCGCCTCCACCACGTCGAACGACGCCGTGTGGGACCGCCTGGCGCAGTGCGAGTCCGGCGGCAACTGGTCCATCAACACCGGCAACGGCTTCTACGGAGGCATCCAGTTCAAGCAGGACGTGTGGGTCGCCAACGGCGGCACCCAGTACGCCCCGATGCCGCACATGGCCACCCGTGAGCAGCAGATCATCATGGGCAAGAAGATCCAGGCCATGGCAGGCTGGGGCGCCTGGCCCAGCTGCGCGGCCCAGCTGGGTCTGTCCTGATCCGACCTGCGCATGACGCCGCGGCCCGGTCCCTCCACAGGGGCCGGGCCGCGGCGCGTCTGCGGTCGATAGACTCGTGACCATGCCCGACCACGCCGACGACACCTCCGCCGCGCCCGGCGTCGCCCCGCTGCTCAGCGCCGCGGACATCCGGCGCATCGCCGCGGAGCTGGACCTGCGCCCCACCAAGTCCTGGGGGCAGAACTTCGTGATCGACCCGAACACCATCCGCCGCATCGTCGCCGCCGCCGCGCTCGCCGAAGACGAGCACGTCCTCGAGGTCGGCCCGGGTCTGGGATCGCTCACCCTCGGCCTCATGGACGCCGCGGCCGCCGTGACCGCCGTGGAGATCGACCCGACGACGGCCGCCCGCCTCCCCGCGACCGCCTCCGCGATGCGTGCGGGCGCCTCCGAACGCCTCGCCGTCCTCCACGGCGATGCGATGACGGTGACGCCCGAAGAGGTCGACGCGGTCCGACCGGCTGCGGCGCAGGGCGGCCCGACCGCGCTCGTGGCGAACCTGCCGTACAACGTGGCCGTGCCCGTGCTCCTGCATGTGCTCGAGCACTTCCCGGACATCCGCCACGGGCTCGTCATGGTGCAGGAGGAGGTGGCCGACCGGCTCGCCGCCGGACCCGGCTCGAAGGTCTACGGGGTGCCGTCGGCCAAGGCCGCCTGGTACGGCCCCGTGCGCAAGGTCGGCACCATCGGCACCCAGGTGTTCTGGCCAGCGCCCCGCATCCACTCCGGGCTCGTCGCCTTCGAGCGTGCCGCGCAGCCGCCGGTGGCAGGCGTCGAGCGTGAGGACGTGTTCGCTGTGGTGGACGCGGCCTTCGCCCAGCGCCGCAAGACCCTGCGCGCCGCCCTGTCCGGCTGGGCGGGCAGCGCTTCCGCCGCGGAGGACGCGCTGCGCGCCGCCGGCGTCGAGCCCCAGACCCGCGGTGAGGCCCTCGGCATCGCGGACTTCGCCCGCATCGCCGCGGCCCGTGGTGCCCAGGTGACTGAGGAGACCGCATGAACACGCACGCGCGCCATGATGTCCACGGCGACGTCGCCCGCCGCCACGTCACCGCCACCGCGCCGGGCAAGGTCAACGTCTCCCTCCGGGTCGGACCGCTGCGCCCGGACGGCTACCACGACGTCGCCAGCGTGTACCTGGCCGTGTCCCTGACGGAGACCGTCACCGCGGTGGCCAGGGACGACGGCCGCATCACCGTGGGGCCCTGCCCTCGCCACGTGAGCCTCGTGGACGCCCACGATGTCCCGTGGGACGAGTCCAACCTCGCCCACCGTGCCGCCGTGCTGCTGCGCGAGCGCATGGGGCTGGACCCCGAGACCCACGGCGTGGACCTCCAGGTGGCCAAGCAGGTCCCCGTCGCCGGCGGCATGGGCGGGGGGTCGGCCGACGCCGCGGCGGCGCTCGTGGCCTGCTCCGCCCTCTGGGACACCGGACTGACCCGCTCGGGACTCGCCGAGCTCGCCGCGGAGCTCGGCGCGGACGTCCCCTTCTCCGTGGTCGGAGGAGCCGCGGTCGGTCTGGGCACCGGCACCGACCTGACCCCCGTGGCAGCCCGGAATCCCGTGCATCTCGTGGTGGTCCCGGCGGACGGCGGACTCTCGACGCCGGTGGTGTTCGAAGCCCTCGACCGCCTCCGGGCCGAGGGCACCCTGGACTCTCCTGGGGGCGTAGAGGTGAACCAGGACGTGGTCCGCGCCCTGGCCCTCGCCGACCCGCTGGCGCTTGCCCTGGCCATGGACAACGACCTGCAGACGCCGGCCGTCTCCCTGTTCCCGGAGCTGTCCGATGTCCTCGACCTCGGCCTGGACGAGGGGGCGCTGCGCGGCATGGTCTCCGGCTCCGGTCCCACGCTGCTGTTCGTGGCCCGGGACGAGCAGGAGGCCGAACGCCTGGCGACCGCGGTGAAGGAACGGACCGGCATCGAGGCGATCCCGGTCCACGGCCCCGTCCACGGTGCCGGCCTGCTCTGACCGGCGCGCCACACGGGCCGGCTCCGGCCCCTCTGACGACTCCCTGACCCCACCCGGCGTCCGGCACGGACGCGGAAGGACTGACACCACCGCTCATGGCACATCTGCTCGGCGCTGAGAACATCGGCATCTCCTTCGGCACCCGCACCGTCCTCGAGGGTCTCTCCCTCGGCGTGGACGAGGGCGACCGCATCGGACTGGTCGGCCGCAACGGAGACGGCAAGTCCACCCTCATGCGGATCATGGCCGGCCTGCAGACCCCGGACTCCGGCCGTGTCACCCGGCGCGGCGGCGTGCGTGTGGGCGTGCTGGACCAGCGTGACGACCTCGACCCCGCCCACACCGTCAAGCAGGCCGTCGTCGGGGAGGTGGACGACCACGTCTGGGCCTCGGACGCCAAGGTCCGCGACGTCTTCGACGGTCTCCTGTCCGGCCTGGACCTCGAGCGGACGGTGGAGGGGCTCTCCGGCGGACAGCGGCGCCGCGTGGCCCTGGCCGCACTGCTCGCGGACGACCATGACGTCCTCTTCCTGGACGAGCCCACCAACCACCTGGACGTGGAGGGCGTCGCGTGGCTCGCCCAGCATCTGAAGGGCCGCTGGCGCCCCACCGACGGCGCCCTCGTGGTGGTGACCCACGACCGTTGGTTCCTGGACACCGTCTGCACCCGCACCTGGGAGGTCCACGACGCCACGGTGGACCCGTTCGACGGCGGCTACGCGGCGTGGATCCTCGCCCGTGCCGAGCGTGCCCGCCAGGCGGCCGTGGCCGAGCAGAAGCGGCAGCAGCTGATGAAGAAGGAGCTCGCCTGGCTCCGCCGCGGTGCTCCGGCGCGCACCTCGAAGCCGAAGTTCCGCATCGAGGCGGCCAACGCGATCATCGCGGACGTCCCCGAACCCCGGGACTCGGTGTCCTTGGCCAGGATGGCCACCGCCCGACTCGGCAAGGACGTCCTGGACCTCGAGGACGTCTGCCTGGCCCTCGGCGCCAAGACCGTCCTGGACCACGTCACCCTGCGCCTGGCCCCGGGCGAACGCCTCGGCATCGTGGGCGTCAACGGTGCCGGAAAGTCGACCCTGCTCAAGCTGCTGGACGGCCGTGTCCAGCCTGACGCCGGCCGTGTCAAGCGGGGCAAGACCGTGGTCACGGCGACGCTCACCCAGGACGTGCAGGAGCTGGACGAGGTCGCGCACCTGCGCGTGGCCGAAGTCATGGCCCGTGAGGGCTCGAGCTTCCGGGTGGGAGAGAAGGAGATGTCCTCGGGCCAGCTTCTCGAGCAGCTCGGCTTCGGCACGGACCGTCAGTGGACACCGGTCGCCGAGCTCTCCGGCGGCGAGCGACGCCGGCTGCAGCTGCTCCGCCTCCTGGTGGGAGAGCCCAACGTCCTGCTCCTCGACGAGCCGACCAACGACCTGGACACGGACACCCTCGCCGCCGTCGAGGACCTGCTGGACGGTTGGCCGGGCACGCTGATCGTGGTCTCCCACGACCGCTATCTGCTCGAGCGCGTGACGGACCACCAGGTCGCCCTGCTCGGCGACGGCAAGGTGAGGGGCCTGCCCGGGGGAGTGGACCAGTACCTCGAGCTGCGCTCTGCGATGCCGGCATCCGGATCCGCCGTCGAGGCCAGTGCGCGGACCGACGGGCCGGTGTCGGCGGCCGCAGGAGCCGGATCGGCCGACGGGGCGGCTCCTGCGGGACCGACAGCCGCCGAACGCAGGCAGGCGCGCAAGGACATGGCCCGCCTGGAGCGGCAGCAGGAGAAGCTGAGGGAGCGCGCCGCCGGCCTGGAGGCACGGCTGGCCGAGCTCAGCGACGCGCAGCGCTTCGGCGAGCTCGGACCGGTCGACGCCGAGCTCCAGCAGGTGAACGCCGAGCTGGAGGCGGCGGAGGAACAGTGGCTCCTCGCTGCCGAGCTGGCGGAGTGATCCTGTCCATGTCAGCGTTCTCACATGCGTATGTGATGAGCTCCTCGGTGCCGAACGTCTAGCCTGGACCGCCTGGGTCTGCTTACCATTCACGGCATAGGAAATGCTCAGGATCCTGGCCGCAGGAGCCTGACCGTCGGGCCGCCCTTCGTCGACTCCGACGTCCGCGGACCGCAAGCAAGAGGGAGAACGTGGCAACCACCTTGGAGACATCGGCAGCGCATGCCCGGCCTGCACGGCCGCCCCGGCCCCAGGGAGAACGACTGCTCGGTGCCTCCTGGCATCAAGGGATCCCGCGACTGCTCGTCCTGGTGGACAGCGTGCTCATCCTGCTCAGCATGCTCATGGCAGAGTTCCTCCGATTCGGGGGGCTCGGCGCCCGCATCGTCGGTATGGATGTGTTGAACTACACCGCCCTCACGGTGTTCCTCGCCGCCGGGTGGGTCGTCACCCTCGCCATCGTCGGTTCGCGCGACATCAAGGTCTTCGGTGTGGGCGCGGAGGAGTACAAGCGGGTCCTCAAGGGGACTCTCTACTTCTTCGGCGCCGTCGCCATCGTCTCCTATGTGACCCGTACGGATACCGCCCGCGGCTACGTGGCCGTCGCCCTGCCGGTCGGCCTGCTTGCCGTGCTGCTGGGCCGCTTCGCTGTCCGCACCTGGGTCGCGCGCCAGCGCGCGAAGGGCCGCTACCGCCGCCGCATGCTCCTGGTCGGCGGTCCAGGCGGCGTCGCACACGTCCATGGTGTCCTTGTCTCAGAGGCTGGGTCGGGCTATGAGCCAGTCGCGGCGGTCATGCCCGGATACCGGCCCCGGGGTGAGGGGTTCCTGCCGATCCCGAGCCGTACGGATCTGAGCACCATTGGTGAGATCGTGGACTTCGCCGTGGACAATCAGGTCGAGGCCATCACCCTCACCTCAGGTGATCCGTTCCCGCCGCATGACGTGCGCCGCCTCGGGTGGGAGCTGCAGGAGCGCGGCATCTCGCTGATCATGGCGCCGGCCCTCGTGGACGTGGCCGGTCCCCGGATTCACATGCAGCCGTTGGCCGGCATGCCGCTCATCCACGTCAGCACGCCTCGCCTGTCCAGGGGTAAGGCGGCCACCAAGCGCGCGTTCGATGTCCTTGCAGCCGGCGTCGGGATCGTCCTGATCTCCCCACTGCTGCTCGGCGTCGCCCTCGCGGTGCGCCTGGACAGCCCCGGCCCCATCCTGTTCCGTCAGGAGCGCGTCGGCCTCCACGGCAGACGGTTCACCATGCTGAAGTTCCGTTCCATGGTCCCGGACGCGGAGAGAATCAAGTCCGCCCTGTCCTCGGACTCGGGCGATGCGAACGTCCTGTTCAAGATGAAGGACGACCCGCGCATCACCAGGGTCGGCCGCTTCATCCGGCGCACGAGCATCGACGAGCTTCCCCAGCTCATCAACGTCCTGCGTGGGGACATGTCCCTGGTGGGCCCACGCCCGCACCTTCCCCACGAGGTCGAGCAGTACGAGGACTACGTCCACCGCAGGTTCCAGGTGCAGCCGGGCATCACCGGCCTCTGGCAGGTCTCAGGTCGCTCCGACCTCTCGTGGGAGGATGCCGTTCGCCTCGATCTCTACTACGTGGAGAACTGGTCCCTCCTCGGGGACATCGTCATCCTCGGCCGCACGGTCCGCGCTGTCACCGCCGCGGACGGCGCCTATTGACCGCGGCCGCCATCGCGCTTCGGCCGGGGCGCCCGTGGGCGGAAGTCCGCCGTGTGGAAGAATGACGACGCGTCGCCGCGCCTGCCGGTGCGGCCGACGGTCCGCCCTGGTGTAATGGCAGCACGCCGGCCTTTGGAGCCGTGCAGTCTAGGTTCGAATCCTAGGGGCGGAACACCGGGCCGCCTCCGTCAGGCGACCGGCCCTCGACCGCCATCCCAGGAGAAGCGCAGGAATGTCCGAGACCACCGCACCCCGACCGTCCGCCGTGATCGTGCTGGCCGCAGGCCAGGGCACCCGCATGAAGTCCGCCACCCCCAAGGTGATGCACACCATCGGCGGCCGCTCCCTCGTGGGCCATGCCCTCCACGCCGCCGCGTCGCTGGACCCGGAGCACCTCGTCGCCGTCGTGCGCCACGAGCGGGAGAAGGTCGCCGCGCACATCGAGGAGCAGCTTCCGGGCATCGCCATCGCGGACCAGGACGAGATCCCGGGCACCGGCCGCGCCGTGGAGCTCGGCCTCGAGGCCGTGCCGGCCGAGACCGAGGGCACGGTGGTGGTCACCTACGGCGACGTCCCGCTGCTCACCCCGGAGACCCTCGCGAACCTCGTCTCCACGCACGAGGCGGACGGCAACGCCGTCACCGTGCTGACCGCCACCCTGGAGGACCCCACCGGCTACGGCCGCATCGTCCGCGACGCCGCGGGTCTCGTCGAGCGGATCATGGAGCACAAGGACGCCGTCGCCCACGCCGAGTCCACCGGCGACTCCTCGTTCGTGGAGATCGCCGAGGTCAACTCGGGCATCTACGCCTTCGACGCCGCCCTGCTGCGCCGCACCCTGCCGACGCTGTCCACGGACAACGTCCAGGGCGAGAAGTACCTGACGGACGTGCTGGGCCTGGCCCGTGCCGAGGGCGGTCGAGTGGCCTCCGTCGGCACCGACGACGTCTGGGAGGTCGAGGGCGCGAACGACCGCCGCCAGCTCTCCGACCTCGGCCGTCAGCTCAACGACCGCGTGCTGCGCCACTGGATGAAGGAGGGCGTCACCGTGATCGACCCCTCCTCCACCTGGGTGGACGTCACGGTGCAGCTGTCCAACGACGTGCTCCTCAAGCCGGGCACCCAGCTGCACGGCACCACCACCGTGGGCGCCGACGCCGTGATCGGCCCGGACACGACCCTCACGGACACCGAGGTCGGCGCGGGCGCCACCGTGAAGCGGACGGATGCCACGGGCGCCGTCATCGATGCGAACGCCACCGTGGGCCCCTTCACCTACCTCCGCCCGGGCACCGTCCTGGGCGAGGACGGCAAGATCGGTGCGTTCTATGAGACGAAGAACGTGACGGTGGGCCGCGGTGCGAAGCTGTCCCACCTCGGCTATGCCGGGGACGCGGAGATAGGCGAGTACACCAACATCGGCTGCGGCAACATCACGGCCAACTACGACGGAGTGAACAAGTACCGGACCACCATCGGCGCTCACGTGCGCACCGGCTCCAACACCGTCTTCACCGCCCCGGTGACGGTCGGGGACGGCGCCTACACCGGTGCCGGCGCCGTCGTCCGCGAGGACGTCCCTGCCGGCGCGCTCGCACTGAACAGGGTGGAGCAGCGCATCATCGACGGCTGGGTGGTGGCCAAGCGCCCGGGCACCGGCTCGGCGGACGCCGCCGAGGCGGCCGGCGCAGACCGCGACTGAGGCACGCGACAGACCAGGACATAGGATGGCTCCGGGCCGCCAGGACGGCCCGGAGCCGCAGATCCCGAGAGAGCAGGGGAGCGAGAATGACGGAACTGAGCCGCAGCGAGGACAAACGACTGGTGCTGGCCGCCGGCCGGGCGCACCCGGAGCTGGCCACGGAGATCGCGGAGGAGCTCGGCACCGAGCTGTTGCCGATGAGCGCCTATGACTTCGCGAACGGGGAGATCTACGTCCGCTCGGGCGAGTCCGTCCGCGGCAAGGACGTCTTCGTCATCCAGTCCCACCCTGCTCCGCTGAACAACCACCTCATGGAGCAGCTCATCATGATCGACTCCATGAAGCGGGCCTCGGCCCGCCGCATCACCGTGGTCTCGCCGTTCTACCCTTACGCCCGCCAGGACAAGAAGGGGCGCGGTCGCGAG
The DNA here is from genome assembly GCF_001570885.1 of Micrococcus lylae NBRC 15355. GTDB lineage: Bacteria > Actinomycetota > Actinomycetes > Actinomycetales > Micrococcaceae > Micrococcus > Micrococcus lylae. The sequence continues at coordinate 134,082 of NZ_BCSN01000001.1, forward strand.
CCGATCTCCGCCCGCCTCGTCGCGGACCTGTACCAGGCCGCCGGTGCATCCCGCGTGATGTCCGTGGACCTGCACACGGCACAGATCCAGGGCTTCTTCGACGGCCCGGTGGACCACCTGTTCGCCATTCCGCTGCTGGCGGACTACATCCGCACCCGCCTGGAGGGTGAGGAGGTCACCGTGGTCTCCCCGGACACCGGCCGCGTGCGTGTGGCCGAGCAGTGGGCGGACCGTCTCGGCGGCGTGCCGCTGGCGTTCGTGCACAAGTCCCGTGACCTCACCGTCCCGAACCAGGCGGAGTCCAAGACCGTGGTCGGGGACATCGAGGGCCGCGTCTGCGTGCTGATCGACGACATGATCGACACCGGCGGCACCATCGCCGGCGCCGTGCGCGTCCTCAAAGAGGCCGGCGCGAAGGACGTCATCATCGCCGCCACCCACGCCGTCTTCTCGGATCCGGCCGCCCAGCGCCTGGGCGAGTGCGGCGCCCGCGAGGTGGTCGTCACCAACACCCTGCCGATCCCGGAGGAGAAGCGGTTCCAGAACTTGACCGTCCTCTCGATCGCCCCGCTGATCGCCCGTGCGATCCGCGAGGTCTTCGAGGACGGTTCGGTCACCAGCCTCTTCGACGGCGACGCCTGAGCCATGGCGAGCACCTCAGCCAGCACGGAGGACCACCACGACGGCGTCTCCGAGGGCCCGTCGGCGAGCCGTGGCCGGCAGCGCCGTCAGCTGCCGTTCGCCGTCTCGGTCCTGCTCAACGTACTCGTGGCCCTGGCGGTGGTGGCCGTGGTGCAGGCATTCCTGGTCAAGGTCTACTCGGTGCCCTCGGGCTCCATGGAGAACACCCTCCAGGTGGGGGACCGGATGCTCGTCAACCGGCTCGCCTACGGCGGGGACGGCACTCCGGAGCGCCAGGACGTCGTCGTGTTCAACGGCGATGAGCACTGGGCTCCGCCGCTGGAGGACTCCGGTGCGCTGGACACCGTCGTCCGCACGTTCGGGGACATCACGGGCATCGGTGTCTCCCATGACCAGGCGCTGGTGAAGCGCGTGATCGGCCGCGGGGGCGAGGAAGTGGAGTGCTGCACGGACGAGGGCAAGGTCACGGTGGACGGCAAGCCCCTGGAAGAGCCGTACATCTATCAGGACCTGCCGTATGCCAAGGACGAGCTGGACTGCTCGAGCGAGCCGCGCTCCCAGCGGTGCTTCGGCCCGATCTCGGTGCCGGAGGGGAAGCTGCTCGCCGTCGGCGACCACCGTTCGAACTCCTCGGACTCCGTCATCGGCTGCCGCGGCCTCTCTGCAGAGGAGGCAGGCCCGGACTGCGCCCGGTTCGTGGACGAGGAGGATGTGGTCGGCGAGGTCTTCGTGACCGTCTGGCCGCCCGCCAACTGGTCCACGCCGTGACCGCAGGAGCCTGCCGGCCGCGGAATTCCCGACGGCGGCCGCTGCCCTGACATACGAAGGTCCCCGCACGGTCGGGGACCTTCGTCGTGTCGGGGATGTCCGGCTCAGCGCCGGAGCAGTCCTCGCTCGGTGAGGTCGTCGAGGCCCTGCACCACGATCTGCTCGGCGTCGTCCGGCACGTCCGTCTCCTCGGCCAGTCGTTCGACGAGCTCGGCGGGGGTGCGGGCGACGTCCAGGTGCAGCCAGAGAGCGGCGCCGAGGCCGCTGAGCACGGTGAGCTCGGTGCCGTGCAGCAGCAGGAGCCGTCCGTCGTCGGTGAGGACGCCGTCGTCCACCTCGGTGCGTGCACGCGCCCCCACGGCGCCGGGCAGCGAGGCGGTCAGCTCCTCCTCGGTGAGCGCGTCCCAGGCCGGGTCGATCGGTGCGGCGGGGGAGGAGAGGAGGTCCTGGACCACTGGGAGCAGGTCCTCGGCTTCACGGTAGACCAGGCGCACCGCCCCGCCCTGGGAGTCCAGCAGCGTGCACAGCGTCACCAGGCCGCGCGGCAGGCGGCCGAGGGAGGAGGACTGCGGGGTCAGCGCGGTCACGGCGGTGACGATGTCCATCGGCTCGGCGTGGGCGAGGACCTCCTCATCGCCCTCGCGGACGCGGTCCAACACCGCGATGCGGGCGAGTTCGGCGTCCTCGAGGGTCGGGCCGAGGCCGAGCTCGTCCGGCCCGTGCTGATGCTTCGGCCGCACTCCCGAGGAGCCGTAGAGGGACAGGGGTTTGGCGTAGGGGGTGATCCGGCGGGTCTGCGGATCCACGATCGTGGTCTCGTCCGTGAGATAGGCGAGGTGTCGGCCCAGGCGCCGCGTGGCGGTGGACTTGCCCGTGCCGGAAGCCGCGGTGAGTGCCAGGGCCTGCTTGGTCTTCGGAAGGGCCAGCGCGGCCGCGTGGAGCATGATGTGGGTGCCTCGACCGGAGGCGATGGCGGCCTTCGTGGCGTCGTAGACGATCTGCTCGTGGAACGCGGTCCAGTCCGCAGACGTACGGGTCAGCCGCGGCACCTGGTCCGCCGCGCAACGGTGTTCGTCGTCCTCATCTGCGGCCGCCGGCGGTTCGTGGTCCCGGACGTCGCAGCGGGACCAGTGACGCCGGATCTCCGTCTCTTCCTGCGGGGCGAGTCCGTCCACATCGATGTGGCCCAGGCCGACGTGCAGCCGCAACATCTGAGTCTCCTGTCGTGTGGCGGCCAGGGATTGGGGCGGTGGCCGCAGGGGAACGGTGTCAGCAAGGTACCAAAGTCCGGCCACCGGATCTGATCGGTCCCTGTGGCGGGGAGAAGGCGACGAACGTGTCGGTGGGTCCAGCATCGCTGGTACGCTTCTCTTCGTTGCCCAGGCGAGGGAGTCGAGGACTCCGTGATCGACGAGGCCGCCGGACGCCGTCCGCACCGCTCTGATCTGAGCCGTGCCTGACGCTCCGGCCCCCTTCCCTGGAGACACCCGCGTCCCGCACGGGTCGCGGCCGAGAGAACCAGAGGAGGACGTCATGTCTGACAAGATCAAGATCAAGGTCACCCGCCGCACCGACTTCGGCAAGGGTGCCGCCCGCCAGGCCCGCCGCGCCGGCCAGATCCCCGCCGTCGTCTACGGCCACGGCCAGGACCCCGTGCACCTGCTGCTGCCGGCCCAGGAGACCACCCTGGCCGTCCGCAACCCGAACGCCCTGATCACCGTCGTGAACGAGGCCGGCGAGGAGCACCTGGTGCTGCCGAAGGACATCCAGCGTCACCCGATCAAGATGACCGTGGACCACCTGGACCTCATCGAGGTCCGCCGCGGCGAGAAGGTCATCGTCGAGGTGCCGGTCGAGGTCGAGGGCGAGGTCGCCCCCGGCACCACCTACAACCTGGACCAGGCCGTGGTGTCCGTGGAGGCCGAGGCCACCAACCTGCCGGAGTCCGTCACGGCGAACATCGAGGGCCGTGAGGCCGGCGACCACCTGTACGCCTCGGACCTGCAGCTGCCGGCCGGCGTTGCCCTGGACATCGAGGAGCCGGCCGAGTACGTCATCGTCTCCGTCTTCGAGCCGATCGAGCAGGACCTGGGCGACGAGTCCGTCCAGGAGGAGCAGGCCGCAGAGAGCGAGGAGTCCGAGGGCTCGGACGACGCCGAGGGCTCCGAGGACTGATCTGCCTCATGACGGGAACCACGCTCATCATGGGCCTCGGCAATCCGGGGCCCCAGTATGAGCGCACCCGTCACAACATCGGCCAGATGGTGGTGGGGGAGCTCGCCTCCCGCATGGGGGTCGGGTTCACCCACCACCGGGCCGGTGCCCAGGTCGCCACGGGACGGCTGGGGATCGGCGGCCCCCGCGTGGTGCTGGCCGCCTCCACCGGATACATGAACGTCTCCGGCAGGCCCACCGCGGCGCTCTGCCGTTTCTACGGGCTCGGCGCCGAGGATCTGATCGTGGTCCACGACGAGCTCGACATCCCCTTCGACACCCTGCGCATGAAGGTCGGCGGGGGAGAGGGCGGCCACAACGGGCTGAAGTCCATCACCGCCTCGCTGGGCACCAAGGACTACCGCCGCGTCCGCGTCGGCATCGGTCGTCCGCCAGGGCGCATGGACGTCGCCGACTATGTCCTGAAGCCCTTCACCAAGGCCGAGCAACAGCTGCTGCCGCTGCACGTGGACCGGGCGGCCGACGCCGTCGAGGCTTTGCTCACGGACGGGCTGCAGGCTGCCCAGACACGCTTCCACTGACCACCGCACGCACGGCCGCCGGCTTCAGTGCTGTCGGTTACTGCCTTGAGGCGTCGTCTGGGGGCGGGTGGCCCTGTCCAAGGCGTCGGTGAGGACGTCCAGGACCGGTTCGAGGGTGGACGCCATCTCCAGATAGTCGTCCTCCGCCTTGCCGAAGGGGTCGGCCAGGTCCAGTCCGTTCAAGGCGTTGCGCGCCTGGGAACGGTGCTGGGCCGCCACGCGGCTCATCGCGGACACACCCATCCCGGGCTGCAGCCATGAGCCGTCGGTCTGCTCGTCGAGCATCGGCAGAAGCGTCCCGATCTCGAGCATGGTGAACGTCCGCTTCAGCGCGGTGGGCGTTTCCCGGAGGACGAGGTCGAGGTGGTCTGCCGTGGCTGTGATGATCAGGTCGGCGCCCTCGACGGCTCGGCGGTCCAGCGGCGCAGGCCGGTGGTCCTCCAAGCCGGTGATGCCCTGTGCGAGGCCCCTGCGCACCAGGGGCTGGGGTACGGTCAGAGCCTGGTTCGGGTGCGTTCCGCGGCTGCCGACCGCGATCCGGTCCTCGAGCCCTGCGCCGCGCAGACGGTGGCTCAGCCCGTGCTCGGCATAGGCCGAGCGGCAGATGTTCCCGGTGCACACGAAGAGCACGGCGGCCCTGTGGGCCTCGTCGGAGGAAGGTCGGCTCGGAAACCCGGGACGGCGAAGGTGAAGCATGGAGGCGGCTGTCCGTTCTCAGCTCTGCCGGCTGCGGCCGTCCAGCCAGGCCTGGAGCTCGCGCGCCTGACGGGTGACGACCTTGCCCACCATCGGTTCGGCCTTGGCGGCCAGGGTGGAGCCGACCAGCGGGATCTTGCAGGCCAGGGTGCCGTCCACGGCGTACTCCGTGCCGGCGCCGGCGACGCGCAGGGCGGTGGAGGCCTCCGCGGTGGCCTTCGCCTTCGCCACGGTGATGGTGGTGGTGCCGGTGCGGGAGCCGTCGGCCGCCGGGGCGTTCCACCGCTCGACCTGCTCGATCTGCAGGTTGTCTCCCACGAACTTGCGGGCCTTCTCCGGGACCTTGTCGGTCGGCGCGGTGCGGACCGTGGTGACGGTCATCGCGCCGGTCGGGTCGCCCTCGCGGGAGAAGGAGACGAGCGAACCGCCGAGGGACTCGATGACGCTGCGGTGGAAGTCCTCGCTGCCGAGGGCCTCGGCCACCTCGCCGGGGGTGCGGGCGATGGTGTGCTGGGCGGAGAAGGCCATTGTTCACTCCTGGTGAGACGGTCCGACGGGATTCATGGTCAGCCTATATGCTGGACCAGCCCGTCGGCCCGGCCCGCACCAGTCGCCCCACGCCGGGACGTTGCTCGGACCGCGCCCCTCCCCGGCCGGAAGGTACCCCCATGTCAGCACTCTGGGCTCTCGCGGTCATCCTGATCGCCAGCGGACTGGCCAAGCTCCAGGCACCCCAGGAGACCGCCGCCACGTTCACCCGCCTGGACGTGCCGGCGACGCTCTCCCACCCGTCGTTGGTGAAGGCCTTCCCCTTCCTGGAGGTCCTGCTCGGCATCGCACTGCTGCTGCCGTTCACCGTCCTGCGGCCCCTGACGGCGCTGGCCACGGTGGTCCTGTTCATCGCCTTCACCTGGCTGGTGGTCCGGGCGAAGGACAAGGGCGTCTCCTGCGGTTGCTTCGGCCCCACGGCCCGGCCCATCACCGGCTGGACCGTCCTGCGCAACATCATCCTTGTGGTGCTCGCACTGCTCGGCCTGTTCGAGGCGGTCATCACCCTCACCGTCACGGGCGTCCGCATCGCCTGGTGGCCGCTTGCCGGGTTCTTCCAGGGCTACGTGGAGTGGTCCGTCCTCGTCACCGTCCTGCTGACGGCGGCCGCCTATCTCATCGGCCGGGACACCGCACCGCTGGAGCAGGAGGCAGGCGTCGCGGCCGGAGCGGGTGCTCCGACCCCGGCCGCCGAGGCCCCGCAGGCCCCCGAGCCGAACGCTGACGCCGACCCCGACGGCGAGCCCGCACGCCATCCGATCCCCGACGCCGTCCTCGGCACGGACCGGGGGTTCGAACGCCTGCAGGACATGGCCGCACGCCAGTCGATGCTCCTGCTGCACGTGTCCGCCGGCTGCGGGTCCTGCCGCCGCGTGATGGACCACATCGAGCACATGGACCCGCAGATCGGTCCGGTGGCGCTCCGCGTCCTCAAGCCGATCCACCAGACCGACGCCGCCGCTCCGGCCGGTGTGGGCGCCGTGCCCCGGGACATCGTCCTGACCGATCCTGCCGGCAGCGCGGTCCGGGACCTGGGCATGCAGCGGTATCCGTCCGCGGTCCTGGTCGGCACCGACGGCCTGACGGCCGGGGGCCCGGTCTCCGGCGCGGACGACGTCATCGACCTCATCAAGGAGGTCCGGGAGATCATGGCGGAGGCCGGACATCTCCAGCAGCCCGCCACCGACGAGACCGCCCAGGAGCCCACCGCATGACCGAGACGCCGGTTCTCGCCCCGCTGTTGCCCACCGTCCTGACGGACGAGGCCCTCGCCGCGGCCCGGGACTCCGCGGCCCGGCCGGGGGACCGCACCCCGGACCTGCAGATCGGCCTTCCCGACGGCGGCCGCGCACCTCTGCTGGCGTCCCTCGCCGACTCTGTGGCCGCCTCCGGCGGGGACGACGCCGTCGTCCTCGTCGTCACGGCGACCACGCGTGAGGCCGAGGACCTGGCCGGCGACCTGGCGGCATGGACCGCGCCGGAGTCGGTGGCCCTCTTCCCGTCCTGGGAGACGCTGCCGCACGAGCGGCTCTCGCCGCGTTCGGACACCGTGGGCGTCCGCCTCGAGGTGCTGCGTCGGCTGACGCATCCGCGAGAGCACGGGGCGGCCCCGCTGCGGGTCGTCATCGCCCCGGTGCGTGCCGCACTGCAGCCCCTCGTCTCCGGGCTCGGGGACCTGGCTCCCGTGCACCTGGAGGTGGGGCAGGAGACCGACTTCGACGGCGTCGTCGCCGCGCTGGCCGGTGCCGCCTACGCACGCGTGGACATGGTCTCCAAGCGCGGCGAGTTCGCGGTGCGCGGCGGACTGATCGACGTCTTCCCGCCCACCACCGCCTACCCGGTGCGCGTGGAGTTCTTCGGCGACGAGGTCGAGCAGATGCGCTGGTTCTCCGTGGCGGACCAGCGGTCGCTGGAGGACACCTCGGCGGACGGATCCGGCCACCCGACGGTGCTGGACGCACCGCCGTGCCGCGAGCTGCTGATCACCGAGGCGGTGCAGGAGAAGGCCCGCGCGCTCAGCCCGAGCATGCCCGCCGCCGCAGACATGCTGGACCGGATCGCCGAGGGCATTGCCGTCGAAGGCATGGAGTCCCTGTCCCCGCTGCTGGCCGAGTCCATGACCTCCCTGCCGGCCATGCTCCCGGCCGGCTCGCTCACGGTCCTGGCCGAGCCCGAGCGCATCCGCCACCGCGCGGACGACCTGCTGGCCACCAACGAGGAGTTCCTCCATGCGGCCTGGGCGGGAGCGGCCCACGGCGCCTCCGCCCCGGTGGACATCGCCTCTGCGGACCAGGAGGACGCCGGAGGGTTCCTCACCCTGGCCCGGCTGCGCGAGGAGACTCTGGAACGCGGGCAGGGACACTGGTCCACCACGGCGCTGAACCCGGACGACGAGCTGCTGCCGGAGGCCTCCACCCTGCGGGCCGGCATGGGCGTGCCGCGCACCTTCGGCGGAGACATCGGAGCCCTCGTGGAGGCCCTGCAGGAGCGCACGCGGGACGGCTGGTCCGTCGTCGTGCTCACGGACGGACCAGGATCGGCGCGACGTCTTGCCGAACTCGCCTCCGAAGGCGGTGTGACGGCCTCGATCTTCGACGGCCCCGTCCCCGCCCAGCTGCCGTCCGGCCAGGTGCTGCTGGGCGCGGCCGCCGTGGGGACGGGCTTCACCCTCCCGGGGGCCAAGGTGGCCCTGGTCACCGAGCAGGACCTCTTCGGCCGTCAGCGCACCGCCGGCACCCGGGCCGCCGGAGCGAAGCTGGCGCGCAAGCGCAGGAACGCCGTGGACCCGCTGGCGCTGACACCGGGCGACTTCGTGGTCCACGCCCAGCACGGCATCGCCAGGTTCGTCGAGCTGCAGCGTCGCAAGGTCGCCGGGGCCGCCCGCGGCGCCGCCGAGGACTCCTACCGCGAGTACCTCGTCCTCGAGTACGCCTCCTCCAAGCGCGGTGCCCCGGGAGACCGCCTGTTCGTGCCGACCGAGCAGCTGGACCTGATCTCCCAGTACGTCGGCGCGGAGACGCCCACGCTGTCCAAGATGGGCGGCTCGGACTGGGCGAACACCAAGTCCAAGGCCAAGCGGGCGACCAAGCAGATCGCCGGGGAGCTGATCCGGCTCTATTCGGCCCGCATGGCGTCCAAGGGCCACGCCTACGGCCCGGACACCCCGTGGCAGAAGGAGCTGGAGGAGGCGTTCCCCTACATCGAGACGCCGGACCAGCTCACCACCATCGACGAGGTCAAGAAGGACATGGAGGCCGTGGTCCCCATGGACCGGCTGGTCTCCGGCGACGTCGGCTTCGGCAAGACCGAGGTCGCCGTGCGTGCAGCCTTCAAGGCCGTGCAGGACGGCAAGCAGGTGGCCGTGCTGGTGCCCACCACGCTGCTGGCCCGCCAGCACCACCAGACGTTCTCCGACCGCTTCGCCGGCTTCCCGGTGCGCGTCGGTGCGCTCTCGCGCTTCCAGACGGCCAAGGAGTCCAAGGACGTCCTCAACGACCTGGCCTCGGGCGAGCTGGACGTGGTGGTCGGCACCCACCGGCTGCTGGGTCAGGGCGTGCAGTTCAAGGACCTGGGCCTGGTGATCGTGGACGAGGAGCAGCGCTTCGGCGTGGAGCACAAGGAGGCGCTGAAGAAGATGCGCACCAACGTGGACGTGCTCGCCATGTCCGCGACGCCGATCCCGCGCACCCTCGAGATGTCCCTGACCGGCATCCGAGAGACCTCCACCCTGGCGACGGCACCGGAGGAACGGCACCCCGTGCTGACCTCCGTGGGCCCCTACACGGACCAGCAGGTCACCGCCGCCATCCGCCGCGAGCTGATGCGCGAAGGCCAGGTCTTCTACGTCCACAACCGCGTCACCAGCATCGACGGCGTCGCCCGCCGCATCGCCGAGCTCGTGCCCGAGGCCCGCGTGGCCGTGGCCCACGGCAAGATGGGCGAATCCCGCCTCGAGCAGATCATGGTGGACTTCTGGGAGAAGAAGTTCGACGTCCTGGTCTCCACCACCATCGTGGAGACGGGCCTGGACATCGCCAACGCGAACACACTGATCATCGAGGACGCCCATCGCTACGGCCTGGCCCAGCTGCACCAGCTCCGCGGCCGCGTCGGCCGTGGCCGCGAGCGCGCCTACGCCTACTTCCTCTACGACCCGCTCAAGCCGCTCGGAGAGGTCGCGCTGGAGCGCCTCAAGGCCGTGGCCACCCACAACGAGCTCGGTGCCGGCATGCAGCTGGCCATGAAGGACCTCGAGCTGCGCGGTGCCGGCAACCTGCTGGGCGGCGAGCAGTCCGGTCACATCGCCGGTGTGGGCTTCGACCTCTACCTCCGCATGGTCGGCGAGGCCGTCGCCGACTTCAAAGGTGAGGAGGACACCTCGCCGGCCGAGGTCAAGGTCGAGCTGCCGGTCAACGCCCATCTGCCGCACGACTACGTGCCAGGGGAGAGGCTGCGCCTGGAGATGTACCGCAACCTCGCCGCCGCGCACGACGACGCCGCCGTGGATGCCGTCGTCGAGGAGCTCCAGGACCGCTACGGCGAGCCTCCGGCGCCGGCCCAGGCGCTCATCGCGGTCGCCCGGTTCCGCAACCGCGCCCGCGCCGCGGGCGTGACCGAGGTGATGATGCTCGGCAAGAACGTGAAGTTCGGCCCGGCGGCGGACCTGCCGGAGTCCCGTCGGCTGCGCCTGTCCCGCATGTATCGCGGCGCCCAGGTCAAGCCGGCGCTGAACGCCGTGCTGATCCCGCGCCCCATGACCAAGCCGGTCGGCGGTCGCGAGCTGACGGACGCCCCGCTGCTGGAGTGGGCCGATCAGGTGCTGACGGCGATCTTCGGTACCGCAACGGGCTCTTGATCGGACGGAGGAAGCCACGGCACAGTGGCCCCGGTGCTGCCCCCGATGCCCTCCTGCCGACCACGATCGGTGTCGTCCACCCCCCCCTCAACGGGGCGACGTGCTCTGGTGGGGTGGCAGGTCACCTGTCGTTCTATATTGGGCCAGGCGGGTCATGGGCCTCCGGGGCCGTTCTGGAGACATCCTCCCGACCTTCCCCAGTGGTTCGACTCTGAGCGGGCACCATAGGAAAGGGACAGCGCAGCATAGACTGGTCGTCATCGGGCAAGGGTATGTGGGGCTTGCGGTCTCCATGCAGGCTGTCGAGGCGGGTCTTGACGTCGTCGGTCTGGACCTCAGCGAACACCGCATCTCGGACCTCGCAGCCGGGCACTCCTAGGTCGAAGACATCAGCGACGGCGAGTTGCGGTCGGCCCTGGACACGGGACGTTTCCTCCCTTCGCGGGACTATGCGGACGCGGAGGACTTCGACGTCGCCGTGATCACCGTCCCCACGCCGCTGCGGGACTCTCTGCCGGACATCGCCTTCATCGAGTCTGCAGGCCGGTCTCTCGCCCCGTACATCCGGCACGGTTCCACTGTGGTCCTGGAGTCCACTACGTACCCGGGCACCACGGATGAGCCCTTGGTGCCTCTGCTTGAGGACGGCTCAGGCTTGCGAGCCGGCCAGGACTTCCATGTCGGATACTCCCCGGAGCGCATCGATCCGGGGCGCAAGGACTGGACGTTCAAGACCACCCCGAAGGTCGTCTCCGGCCTCTCGGACGCGTGCCTGGAGAAGATGCTGGCATTCTACGGAACCATCATCGACGAACCCGTGCCCGTGAAGGGCACTCGCGAAGCCGAACTGGCGAAGCTGCTGGAGAACACCTTCCGTCACGTCAACATTGCCCTCGTCAACGAGCTCTCCGTCTTCGCCCACCAGCTGGGCGCGGATGTGTGGGACGCCATCCGGGCGGCAGACACCAAGCCCTTCGGCTACATGCGTTTCACCCCCGGTCCGGGAGTCGGCGGCCACTGCCTGCCGGTCGACCCGAGTTACCTGTCCTGGGCCGTGCGCAAGGACCTTGGTCAGACCTTCCGCTTCGTGGAGCTCGCCAATGACGTCAACGATGCTCAGCCGCGGTATGTGGTCGAGCGCACTGTGGAGTTGCTGAACGAGGACCGGAAAGCTCTGAACGGAGCCAAAGTGGCTCTCGTGGGACTGTCGTACAAGCGGGATTCCTCGGACATCCGCGAGGCCCCGTCATCGGATGTGATGAAGCGTCTGTCCGAGTTCGGAGCCGAGCTCTCGGCTCTCGACAATTGGGTGCTGGAGCGCTCCTGGCCTGAGGGGGTCCGACGGCTTTCCGCCGAGGCCGACCTGGGAGACCAGGACGTTGTGATCGTCCTGACAGATCACTCGGATGTGGACTACCGCGCACTGGCGGACCTGGGCGTACGGGTGTTCGACACTCGGAACGTCGTTCCCGCCTCAGACACCGTGTCCGTGCTCTGACGCGTCAGAGCGTCGGTCCGACGGCGGCGGTCATCGGGAACGGAGGCGTTCGGTGCCTGCGGGAACCGGCGCCTGGAACGGGTGGAACTGACGGGGCACACCCGTCAGCAGCCGGGACAGCGGTGTGGAGAGCAGCACCAGACCGATGGCCCAGCTGAGCAGCAGGGTGCGCACGAATTTGGGGAACGGATCCGTCACACCCAGCTCCATGAGCTCCATGAGCACCTCGCCGTGGACCAGCACCACCACGGTCCCCGTGCGCACGAGTGCGGAGATCGCCGTGCGCACCACCCGCCCGGTACCGGTGCGCTCGGCCAGCAGGCGCAGGAGACGGTTGACGAAGGAGCCGAACACCAGCACCGCGCCGGCGGCCATCATGACGCCCACCAGCGGGGTCAGCAGCGGCGTGCCGAAGCCGCCGAACTTGATGTTGTGCGGCTCCAGGCCCAGCGCCACGGCGCCCAGGCCGAGCCCGATCAGCACGGTGCCGATCAGGGCCCGGTGCCGGACCACGTTCGGCTCGATCCGGCGGCGGAACAGCTCGCCGGCCAGCAGGTAGAACAGGCAGGGGAAGGCCAGGCCGAATCCCAGGGGGGTCTTCGCGATCCACGAGTCCGCGGTCGTATAGGCGACCCCGAGCCCGGCGCCGCTGAGCACCCAGGCGGCCCAGGAGGGGAAGCGTTCCAGGAAGCGGCGCAGCACCGTGGTGAAGAACAGGACCGAGATGAACCAGAAGGCCCACCACGGCGGATCCTGGTCCGCACCGCCGTACCAGCCGCTGCGCATGAGCTCCCAGAACCGGTCAGGGTCCTGGTGGTTCCAGCGCCAGGCGGCCACGGACATGAGCACGGCCCAGACCAGGTACGGGACGGCCAGGGACTTCCAGCGGCCGCGCACGTCAGGGACGAACGGCCGGCCCCGGGTCCAGAAGTAGCCGCTGAGGAAGAAGAACAGCGGCATCCTCCAGACCTCGAGGTACTGGCTGAACTCGAGCTTGGAGAGGTAGGAGTGGCCGAGCACCACGGCGGCGATGGACACAAGACGGAGGGCGTCCACGCCGGTGTTCCGGGTGGACGCCCTCCGTACAGGTGTCGCGGCGCGCGAGGTCATCGACCGCCGGGAGCCTTCAGTTCAGGGCTGGCTCAGTGGCCGCGCTCGACCGCATGGGAGGCCGGGGTGTGGATGGCGACCTCGTCCACCGAGTCGCCGCGTCCGAGGATCTGCTTCGGGATGAGGAAGGCGAGGACGGCGCAGACCAGGACCGCGATGCCCGGGACCCACACGTTCTCCAGGGTCCAGAAGCCGATGGCATAGCAGACGCCCACGAACAGGCCGAAGCTCACGATGAAGGCGACGAGGCTGCCCCAGAGCCCGCCGACGTTCGAGTGGTCAATGGGCTTGCCGTTGCGGATCACGACATACTCCTTCGTCAGTCAGATGGACGCGGCACGGTGCGAGGACGCGTCAGTCACCAGCCAGGATACCAAGGGTGGCGGAGGCGCCGATGCGTGTGGCGCCGGCCTCGATCATCGCCAGCGCGTCCTCACGGGTGCGGACGCCGCCGGAGGCCTTCACGCCGATCTCCGGGCCCACGGTGCGGCGCATCAGGGCCACGTGCTCGGCGGTCGCGCCGGCGGTGGAGAAGCCGGTGGAGGTCTTCACGAAGTCCGCGCCCGCCTCCACGGAGGCCTCGCAGGCCAGGACGATCGCGTCCTCGTCCAGCAGGGCGGTCTCCACGATCACCTTGAGCAGTGCGCCGCCCTGCCCGGCGGCGCCGTTCTCATGGGCGGCCTCGGCCACGGCCCGGATGTCCTCGACCAGGCGCTGACGGTCGCCGGCACGGGCGGCGGCCACGTCGATGACCATGTCCACCTCGTCCGCGCCGTCGGCGATCGCCTGGCGGGCCTCGAACGCCTTCACGGCGGAGGAGTTCGCGCCGAGCGGGAAGCCGATCACGGTGCAGGTCAGCACGTCCGAGCCCTCCAGCGCCTGCGCCACGGTCGGCACCCAGCGCGGGTTCACACACACGGACTTCACGTTCGCCTGCAGGGCCTCGGCCACGATGCGCCGGATGTCCTCGGCGGAGGTCTCGGCCTTCAGGGCGGTGTGGTCGATGTACGTGGCCAGCTCGGCGGAGGTCAGGTCTGCGGTGGTCATCGTCGGCGTTGCCTTTCGGTCGGTTCGGGTCTGGTCGGTCTCGGTGCGGGCAGGACGTCACCCGGCCACGAGGGCGGCGATCTGGTCCCGCACGGCCGCGAGGCGCGTGCGGGCGGTCTGCGGGTCCGCGTCCGTGGTGCCGAGGTAGCACTTGAGCTTCGGCTCGGTGCCGGAGGGACGGATCACCACGCGGGTGCCGGTGTCCGTGGAGAAGAGCAGGCCGTCGGTGGGCGGCAGGTCCTCCGAGCCGGCGGCGAGGTCCACGGACGCGGTCACCGGGTCCCCGGCGAGCTCGGCGATGCCCTCGGAGCGCAGGCGGGCCATGGCGTCCGCGATGATCTGCACATCCTCCACGCGGACGGACACCTGGGCGGACGGCATGGCGCCGGTGGTGGCGTCCAGGTCCGCGAGGGCGTCCCACACGCTGCGGCCCTCGGCCTTGAGCCCGGCGGCGAGGTCCGCGGCCACGAGGGCGGCGGTCATGCCGTCCTTGTCCCGCACGAGGTCCGGGGCAACGCAGTAGCCGAGGGCCTCCTCGTAGCCGTAGCCGATCTGTGGGGCGCGGCTGATCCACTTGAAGCCGGTCAGCGTGGCGTGGTGGGGCACGCCGGCGTGCTCGGCCAGGCGGGACAGCTGCGGGGAGGAGACGATCGAGCAGGCGGTCGAACGGCCCAGGGCCTCCAGCCGTGGCAGCAGGTGCGCACCGAGCAGGGCGCCGACCTGGTCCCCGGAGAGCATGCGCCAGGTGCCGTCCGCCTCGGGCGCGGCGAGGGCGAGGCGGTCGGCGTCCGGGTCGTTGGCGATCACCAGGTCCGCGCCGAGGTCTGCGGCGGCGTCGAAGGACAGGTCCAGGGCGCCGGGCTCCTCCGGGTTCGGGAAGGCCACGGTGGGGAAGTCCGGGTCCGGCTCGGCCTGCCGGGCCACCACGTTGACGTCGGTGAAGCCGGCGCGCTCCAGCAGTCCGGGCAGCACCGCTGCGCCCACCCCGTGCATCGGGGTGTAGACGATCGTCAGCGCGTCCCGGCCGGTGGCTTCGCGGCGGTCCTCGTCCAGTACGCCGAGTGCGGCCTCGGAGTACGCTTCAACGAGCTCCTCGTCCGCGACGTCCCAGCCGGAGTTCGCCATCGGTATGTCCGCGAACCAGGCCTCGTGGTCGATGCGCGCGGCGATCTCCGCGTCCGCCGGGGTGACGATCTGCGCGCCGCGGCCGGCGGCGTCGGTCATGCGGCCGCCGAGGTACACCTTGTAGCCGTTGTCCGCCGGCGGGTTGTGGCTGGCGGTGACCATCACGCCGGCGTCGGCGTTGAGGTGGCGCACCAGGAAGGCGAGCACGGGGGTCGGCAGCGGGCGGGGGAGCAGGGTCACCTGGGCGCCGGCGGCGGTGAACACGCCGGCGGAGTCGCGGGCGAAGGACGCGGAGCCGTGGCGGGCGTCGTAGCCGATCACCACGGACGGCGGTGCCTCGTCCTCGCCGAGGGTGTCCAGCAGGTACCGGGCGATCCCCGCGGTGGCACGGCGGACCACCAGCCGGTTCATGCGGGACTCGCCCGGACCCTCCTCGGCGCGCAGGCCGGCGGTGCCGAAGGTCAGCGGACCGGAGAAGCGGGAGCGCACGGCCTCGGCCGCGGCCACGTCCCCGCCCTCGGCGGCCTCGAGCTCGGCGGTCAGGGTGGCGGCATGCTGGGCGTTCGGCTCCTCGAGGGCCCAGCGGCGGGCGCGCTCGAGCAGCTGCGGGTCCAGTGCGGCGGTGTCACGGGGTGCGGTCATGGGAGGAACCTCGGGGTGTGTCAGAGGAGAGGGGAGAAGAAGGCGGGATTCCCGACGACGGCAGCTCGCCGTCGTCGGGAAGCCGTCAGCGACGTCAGAGGCGACCGATGATGTCCGCCAGCAGCGCCGGGATCCGCGGGCCGGCGGCCTGGCCGGCCTCCACGACCTCCTGGTGCGACAGCGGCTCCTCCTGGATGCCGGCGCCCAGGTTGGTCACCAGGGAGATGCCGAAGACCTCGAGGCCGGCGTGGCGGGCGGCGATCGCGTCCAGGGCGGTGGACATGCCCACCAGGTCGCCGCCGAGGACCTTCGCCATGCGGACCTCGGCGGGGGTCTCGTACTGAGGGCCGGAGAACTGCACGTACACCCCCTCGGTCAGGGACGGGTCGATCTCCTTGGCGATCCGGCGGATGCGCGGGGAGTACAGGTCCGTCATGTCCACGAAGGTGGCACCGACCAGCGGGGTGGCGCCGGTGACGTTGATGTGGTCTGCGATGACCACCGGAGTGCCGGGGGCGATCTCCGGGTTCAGGCCGCCGCAGCCGTTGGTGAGGATCACGGTCTTCGCGCCGGCCGCCGCGGCGGTGCGCACGGTGTGGGCCACGGCCTGGGCGTCGCGGGACTCGTAGAAGTGGGTGCGGGAGCCGAACACCAGGGCGGAGGTGCCGTCGGCCAGCTTCACGGAGCGGATGGACGCGTTGTGGCCCGGCACCTTCGGAGCATGGAAGCCCGGGACGTCCGCCAGCGGGACGGAGTGCTCGGTCTCGCCGATCAGCTCGGCGGCACCGCCCCAGCCGGAGCCGAGGACCACGGCGATGCGGTGCTCGGCCACGCCGGTCGCCTCGGCGATCACGGCTGCCGCAGCACGGGCCTCGTCGAATCCGGGGTGGTCGCCCTGCAGGGCGGGGGTCTGCGCGGTGGTTCCGTTCTGGTCTCTCACGCAGGACAGTCTAGGCGGGCGGCCCACTGTGGCGCCGGTGCGTGCTCTGCCACAATGGACGCCGTGAGCACCTCGAACAGCACCTACACCCCGTCCCTGACCATCATCGGCGGAGGCCCCGGCGGATACGAGGCCGCCATGGTGGCCGCGAAGCTGGGCGCGAACGTCACCGTGATCGAGCGGAAGGGCATGGGCGGCTCCGCAGTGCTCACCGACGTGGTGCCCTCCAAGACCCTCATCGCCACCGCAGACTCCATGCGCCGCGTGGGCACCGCCCAGGACCTCGGCGTGGACCTGGGCGCCGGCGCCGAACCGCGCGCCGTGATGGCCCAGGTGGACCGCCGCATCCTGGAGATCGCCGGCGAGCAGTCCCAGGACATCCAGCAGGTGCTCGAGCGCCGCGGCGTGCGCGTCATCCACGGCGTCGGCAAGGTCGTGGGACCGCACGAGGTGGAGGTACGCCGCCATGACGACGCCGACGGCGAGCCCGAGGTCATCACCTCGGACGCGATCCTGCTGTGCGTGGGCGCCAGCCCGCGAGAGCTGCCCTCCGCCCAGCCGGACGGGGAGCGCATCTTCAACTGGACGCAGCTGTACTCGCTCGCGGAGGTCCCGGAGCACATGATCGTGGTGGGCTCCGGCGTCACCGGCGCCGAGTTCGCCTCCGCCTACGACCTGCTCGGCGCGAAGGTCACCCTCGTCTCCTCCCGCGACCACGTGCTGCCCGGCGAGGACCAGGACGCCGCGGAGCTGCTCGAGCATGTCTTCGAGTCCAACGGCGTGAACGTGGTGGCCCGCTCCCGCGCCGAGGGCGCCGAACGCACCGAGGACGGCGTGCGCGTGCACCTGTCCGGCGAGGGCGCCAAGGACACCCCGTACATCGACGGTTCCCACGTGCTGTTCGCTGTCGGCGGCATCCCGAACACCGCGGACCTGGGCCTCGAGGAGGCCGGTGTGGAGCTCACCGAGTCCGGCCACATCAAGGTGGACGGCGTCTCCCGCACCTCCGTGCCCTCCATCTACGCCGCCGGGGACTGCACCGGCGTGTTCGCGCTGGCCTCCGTGGCCGCCATGCAGGGGCGCATCGCCGTGGCGCACCTGATGGGCGATGCCGTGAAGCCCCTGCGCCCGCACCTGGTGGCGTCCAACATCTTCACCTCCCCGGAGATCGCCACCGTGGGCGTCACCCAGGCCCAGGTGGACTCCGGCAAGTATCAGGCGGACGTGGTGAAGCTGGACTTCTCCACCAACCCCCGCGCCAAGATGCAGGGCGTCACCGCGGGCTTCGTGAAGGTCTTCGCCCGCAAGGGCTCCGGCACCGTGATCGGCGGCGTGGTGGTGGCCCCGCGCGCCTCGGAGCTCATCTGGTCCCTCGCGCTCGCCGTGACCCACAAGCTCCACGTGGACGACCTCGCGGACACGTTCACCGTGTACCCGTCCATGGCCGGCTCGCTGGCCGAGGCCGCGCGCCGTCTGCACGTGCGCCTCTGAGCCCGCACGCAGAAGGGCCCCGGCAGGAGCTGTTCCTGCCGGGGCCCTTCTGCGTGGAGGGAGGCGTCGGTCAGCGGGCGGTGCGGCGTTCCCGGGCCGAGGTCACCGCGTGGAGGTCGGCGTGCTTGGTCTCCGGTGCCAGGAAGAGCGCGATGAGCGTCAGCAGCGAGGCGGCGGCCAGGTAGTAGCCCACGTAGGCCACGTCGAAGGTGGTCACGAGCCAGGCGGCGATGAACGGGGTCAGTGCGGCGCCGAGGATCGAGGACACGTTGTAGGCGATGCCCGAGCCGGTGTACCGGGTGTTGGTCGGGTACAGCTCGGGCAGGACCGCGGACATCGGGCCGAAGGTCAGGCCCATCAGCATCATGCCGATCACCAGGAACATCACCATGCGCGGCACGTCCACGTCCGCGCCGGTGCCCATGGTCTCCGGGTTGAGCCACCAGCCGAAGGTCAGCCCGAACAGGATCATCAGGCCGGTCACGATGAGCAGCACCGGGCGGCGGCCGAAGCGGTCGGCCAGCATGCCGGAGACCGGGATGAAGGCTGCGAAGAACACGATGCCGACCAACTGCAGGACCAGGAACTCTGCGTAGGGGACGCCGAGGAAGCCGTCGCCGGTCTTGCCGATCGCGTAGGACAGGATCCACGTGGTCATGATGTAGAAGAGCACGTAGGTGGCGTACATGACGAAGGTGCCGAGGATCAGCTCCCACCAGTTGCGGCGGAAGACCTCGCCCAGCGGAGCGGAGACGCGCTGGTCGTTGGCCAGGGCGCGCTGGAAGACCGGGGTCTCCTCCAGCTTCACGCGGACGTAGAGGCCCACCAGCACCATCACGAGGGACAGCAGGAACGGCACACGCCACACCCAGGTGAGGAACACGCCGTCCATCTCCGGGTTGGTGGAGTCGTGGTCGAAGCCCAGCACGAGCAGCAGGAATAGGCCGTTGGCGAGGAAGAAGCCGATGGGAGCGCCCAGCTGCGGCCACATGGCGGCCCAGGCCCGCTTGCCCTCCTTGGCGTACTCGGTGGCGAGCAGGGCCGCACCGGACCACTCGCCGCCCAGGCCGAGGCCCTGGAAGAAGCGCAGGATGGTCAGCATGGCAGGCGCCCAGAGGCCGATCTGCTGGTACGTCGGCAGCAGCCCGATCAGGAAGGTCGCGATGCCCATGGTCAGCAGCGAGCCGATCAGGGTGGTCTTGCGGCCCACGCGGTCGCCCAGATGCCCGAACACCACCGCGCCGAGCGGGCGGGCGATGAAGGCCACGCCGAAGGTCGCCATCGAGGCGAGCAGCTTCGCCGTGTCATCGGCGCCGGAGAAGAAGATCAGCGGGAAGACCGAGACGGCCGCCGTGGCATAGATGTAGAAGTCGTAGAACTCGATCGAGGTGCCGATCAGCGACGCGGTGACCACGCGGGAGCGGGGCACCTCGTCTGCAGCGCTGATGGCCGCTGCAGAGCCGTCCGGGGAGGGGCCGGGGGGAGACGGAGGACATGGGATCTCCTGGCGGTTCGGGCCGTCGGGATCGGCGGCTCAGGCGAGTGGGACGATGGTCACCGTAGGACCGTCGACGAGCATCCTGTCTGTCGGGCGCCGGAATGTCCAGCATGCGGGACGGGGATGTCCATGTCGACGCCCCGGCGCTGATGCGCCGGGGCGTCGTCCGTGCTCGCAGGCCGGCCTCGGGGCCGGCCACGCTGTCAGCCCGATTCCGGGAGACTCACTCCGCGTCCTCGATGGTGACGATCGCCGTGCCCGCGGAGACGGAGTCGCCCGCGTTCACGGCAAGGCCCTTGACCACGCCGTCCCTGTGGGCCGTGAGCGGCTGTTCCATCTTCATGGCCTCCATGACCACGACCAGGTCGCCCTCACTGACCTGCTGGCCCTCCTCCACGGCCACCTTGACGATGGTGCCCTGCATCGGGGCGGTCAGTGCGTTCGACGAGGCGGCGGCACCGCCTCCGGAGCCGCGGCGGGCGCCGCGCGGACGGCGGCGGCCGCCGGCGCGCTGGGCGGCGTCCTGCACCGTGTGCAGGGCGGTGGCGAAGGTCGGCAGGGTCACCTCCACGCGCTTGCCGTTGACCTCCACGGTGACGGTGTGGCGGCTCTCCGGCTCGTGCGGGGCCTGGGCATCGCCGCCGAAGGGGGCGAGCTGCGCGGTGAAGTCGGTCTCGATCCAGCGGGTGTGCACGTCGAAGCCGGAAGGCTCCTCGGCGCCGGCGGTGAGCTCCGGCGCGAAGGCCGGGTCCTTCACCACGGCACGGTGGAATGGCAGCACGGACGGCATGCCGGCGATCTCCATCTCCTCCAGGGCACGCGCGGCGCGCTGGAGGGCCTGCAGGCGGGTGGCGCCGGTGACGATCACCTTGGCCACCATCGAGTCGAACGCGCCGGAGACGGTCTCGCCCTCGGTGATGCCCGTGTCCACACGGACGCCGGGGCCGGCGGGGAGACGGAAGCGGGTCAGGCGCCCCGGGGCGGGGAGGAAGCCGCGGCCCGGGTCCTCGCCGTTGATGCGGAACTCGAAGGAATGGCCGTGGACCTGCGGGTCCGTGTAGCCGAGGGCTTCGCCGCGGGCGAGGCGGAACTGCTCGCGGACCAGGTCGATGCCGGTGACCTCCTCGGAGACCGGGTGTTCCACCTGCAGGCGGGTGTTCACCTCGAGGAAGGACAGAGTGCCGTCCGCGCCCACCAGGAACTCGCAGGTGCCGGCACCCACGTAGCCGGCCTCCTTCAGGATGGCCTTGGAGGACTCCACGAGACGGGCGTTCTGCTCGTCGGAGAGGAACGGCGCCGGGGCTTCCTCCACGAGCTTCTGGTTGCGGCGCTGCAGGGAGCAGTCGCGCGTGGAGACCACCACCACGTCGCCGTGCTCGTCCGCGAGGCACTGGGTCTCCACGTGGCGCGGCCGGTCCAGGAACCGCTCCACGAAGCACTCGCCGCGGCCGAAGGCGGAGATCGCCTCGCGGACGGCGGAGTCGTACAGCTCGGGGATCTCCTCGCGGGTGCGGGCCACCTTGATGCCGCGGCCGCCGCCACCGTGGGCGGCCTTGACGGCCAGTGGGAGGCCGTGCTCGTCGGCGAACTCCAGCACCTCGGCGGTGCCGGAGACCGGCTCGGTGGTGCCCGGGGCGAGCGGGGCGCCCACGGCGGTGGCGATGCGGCGGGCCGAGACCTTGTCCCCCAGGGCCTCGATCGCCGCCGGGGGCGGGCCGATCCAGACCAGGCCCGCGCCCTCCACGGCGCGCGCGAAGTCGGCGTTCTCGGAGAGGAAGCCGTAGCCGGGGTGGACGGCGTCTGCGCCGGAGCGTTCGGCGGCGTCCATGATCTTGTCGATCAGCAGATAGGAGTCCGCCGCGGTCTGGCCGCCGAGGGCCACGGCCTCGTCCGCCAGGCGCACGTGCATGGCGTCCCGGTCCGGCTCGGCGTAGACGGCCACGGAGGTCAGCCCCTCGTCCTGGCAGGCGCGGATCACGCGGACGGCGATCTCCCCGCGGTTGGCCACGAGGACCCGGGAGAAGCGACGGGGCGGGGCGTCGGTCTCACGGTTCTCGTGTGCGGCGGCGGAAGTCATGCGCGTCAGTCTCCTCACGGTGGCAGGTCTACTCGGGCGCCCGCGCCGTCCGCGCACATGATGTGCGCCGGACCGGTCGTCGCCCACTCGGGCACCCTAGCCGCGAGACGTCGGAAACCTACAGTTCTCGGCGCCGATCCCGCGCTGTCAGGGCTCGGAGTTGGAGGAATCCCACAAAACGGTGAAGGGGACGCCCAGCTCCTCGCACTGTGTCCGCAGCGTGGACACGGACAGGCCGACCACCGCGTTGGGGTCACCGTCCACGGAGTCGACCAGTGCGGCACCTGCGCCGTCGATGGTGAAGGCGCCGGCGCACCGGAGTGGTTCTCCGGTGGCCACATAGGCGGCGATGGTCCGTTCGTCGGCGGCGGCGAACCTCACCACAGCGGACACCTGCGCGGAGGTTGACCGCAACGTGCCGTCCGGCTGCACCAGTCCCAGCCACTGCCCGGTGTGAAGCACGCCCTCACGGCCCTGCTGCAGCCGCCAACGCTCCACCGCCACCTCCGGCTCGTACGGCTTGCCGTAGGCGACGCCGTCCATCTCGAACACGGAGTCGCAGCCGACCACCAGGGTCGGCCGCTCCACGCCGGCTTCGGCGACCTGCGCGGCCACGTTCCGCCCCTTGGCCTCGGCCAGCAGCAGGGCGAGCTGCGCCGGGGACGCGCCGGAGGCCCGGGCGCCGACCGCCGCCTCGTCCACGTGGGAGACGAGCGTGCGGAACGGCACCCGGGCCCGTGTGAGGATCTCGGCTCGACCCGGCGAGGCCGAGCCGAGCACGAGCTCCGGTGCGTCGGTCATGCCAGCGCCTCGCGCAGGGTGTCCAGCCCCATGCCGCCGAGCTTGAGCGCGCGGGTGTGGAAGGCCTTGAGGTCGAAGTCCTCGCCCTCGCGCTGCTCGTGCTCGGCGCGGATCTGCTCCCAGATGCGCTGGCCGACCTTGTAGGACGGCGCCTGGCCCGGCCACCCAAGGTAGCGGGTGAACTCGAAGCGGCGCTGGCCCTCGGAGATGATCAGGTGCTTGGCCAGGAACGCGTAGCCCTTCTCCGGGTCCCACTCTCCGCCGCCCTCGGACTCGGGAGCCTCGAAGCCGCAGTGGTAGCCGATGTCGAACACCACGCGGGCGGCGCGCATGCGCTGCATGTCCAGCATGCCCAGGCGGTCGCCCGGGTCGGCCAGGAAGCCCAGCTCGTCCATGAGCTTCTCGGAGTACAGCGCCCAGCCTTCGCCGTGGCCGGAGGTCCAGCAGGCGTTGCGGCGCCAGTCGTTGAGCTCGCCGCGGTTCATCATGGCCGTGGCGATCTGCAGGTGATGGCCCGGAACGCCCTCGTGGTACACCGTGGTGGTCTCGGCCCACGTGGTGAACTCGTCCTCGCCGGCGGGAACGGACCACCACATGCGGCCCGGACGGGAGAAGTCCTCGGACGGGCCGGTGTAGTAGATGCCGCCCTCCTGGGTGGGGGCGATCATGCACTCGACCCGGTCCATCGGGGCCGGGATCTCGAAGTGCTCCTTCATCGCCTCGATGGCCCGGTCGGACAGGTCCTGCATCCATGCGCGCAGCGCGTCGGTGCCCTTGAGTCTGCGTTCCGGGTCCGCGTCCAGGATCTCGCGGGCGCGCTCCACGGAGGCGCCGGGCTCGAGCTGCTCGGCGATGGCCTCTTGCTCGGCGATGATCCGGGTGAGCTCCTCCTGGCCCCAGCGGTAGGTCTCCTCCAGGTCCACCTCGGCACCGAGGAACATGCGCGAGCCGAGGGAGTACAGCTCGCGGCCCACGGCGTCGTGCTCCGGGGCATGGGGGCGCAGCTCGGTCTCCAGGGTCTGGGCGAAGTCGCGATAGGCCTGGGCGGCGGCCTCGGCATTGACCTGGATGCGGGCGGCGAGCTCCTCGTCCACCACCTCGGCCGCGGCGGCGCGGGCGATCAGGCCGGGGAAGAAGCCCTCGTCCTCGCCGTGGGCGCGGGCCTGCTCGATCACGATGTCCACCTGGCGCACGGCGGCCACCTGGCCGCGGTCGCGGGAGGCGAGCAGGGACTCGGTGTAGCCCTGCAGAGCGGCGGGCAGGTTCGCCAGGCGGCCGGCGATGTGCTCCCACTGCTCGGCGGTGTCCGTCGGCATCAGGTCGAAGATCGCGCGGATGCTCTGGGCGGGGGAGGCGATGTTGTTCAGCTCGGTGCGGCCGGTCGCGTGGATCTCGCGCTCGAGGCCGAGACGCTCGCGGAGGGCGGCGATCGTGACCCGGTCGACGTCGTCCGCGGGTTCGAGGCCATCGAGGGCGCCGAGGGTGTCCCGGTTGAGCTCGTCCAGGGCACGGGCCCCGGCGGGGGAGTAGTCGCCGTACTCGGTTTCGTAGCCGGCGCGGCCGAGGGTGGTGGCCTCCTCCGGGTGGAGCTCGAGGTAGCGGGCGACGTGGCGCTCGGCCAGATCGTCCACGGCGGTCGGGGTGCGCGTGCCGGTGGGCGCGTCAGAGATGATGGAGGTCATGCTCTGCACTCTATCCGCAGCCCGAACACCTGCCGAGGAAGTTCGACTCGCCTCGCGAAGGACCCCGGGGCGGCAGGTCAGGTGCCATCGGTGGGGGAGGGGGCGGCCGTCGCCAGAGCGGAGGAGAGGTTGCGGCGCTTGAGGGCGCGCATCTCCACGACGAGCAGCACGCAGAGGTAGACCGTGATGCATACCTCTGCCGCCGCGTATGCGAGAAGGAGCCCCGCGGCTCCGAGGAGGGCCGTCAACGGGTAGGCGGCGCAAGCCAGGGTGATCAGGGCGGCGGTTCCTCCCGCGGCGACGGATCGGGTACGGCCCAGCAGCACCAGGGACGAGTTGCCGGTGATCGAGTTGAAGGCGATCGCCCCGAGCACCACCCCGACCGCTGTGGACTCCACTGGAGACAGCGTGATCTCACCCGCCGAGATGACCGGGGAAAGCGACCAGGTCACGATGGCAGATCCGATGGTGGTGACGACAGACAGGACGATTGTGCGGAGAACGCCTCGCCGGATCCGCATGGCCAGGGGGCTGGTGCCGCGGGGAATAGAGGTCTGCATGAATTGCAGGAACGGCGTCAGCGCTCTGTTCCCCCACCGGATGAACTTGTCCGCGAGGGCTACGACTACGCCGATGCCTTCTGAGGCTATGCCCGCCGCGAGGACGGGCAGACTCATCCTGGCGACCAGCACGAGACCGATCACGAATGCGCTGAATCCGGCACGCAGTTCCGTGAGCGCCTGAGTGAAGGTGGGATGGGCGTAGGCGACGCCCGCGCGGGCGAGCCTGCGCCGCATGACGACCACAGGGATGACGGCGGCGACGACGTTGGAGGTCAGGACCGCCGTCGAGTACAGCCAGGCCTCCGGGTGCAGGGCAAGTGCCGCGACGCCGAACAGTGGCACGATGGTGCGTGGAAGCGCGTCGTACCGCAGGAGGCCGCGCGGATCGTGGGCACTGATGTAGATCCACGCCCCGTTGAGCCCATTGACCATGCCTGCGGATGCCATCAGGGCGAAGTCGATTGGCGAGGCTGTGGGAATAAGGGCCGTGGCAAGCGCGATCGCCCCTGCCGCCGGCAGGCACAGCAGGAGTCGGGGCGGTATGGAGTCTAGGTAAAAACCGGGGCGGGCGCCGTCCTCCAGTGCTGAGGCACGCGCTAGGCCGACGGAGTTCCAGCCCCAGATGACGACGACCCGCGCCAGCTCTCCCAGGGCCTGGCCCAGGGCGATGCTCAACCAGACCGCCTGTCCTGCCACACCCAGGAGGATGGGGACGGCCACCATGGCGCTGATGCTCACCAGGAGGGGGGCGAGGGTGAACCCACTGACGTTTTTCAGTGCCGAACGCATGGGAGGGGTCAGGCGGATTCGGGGAAGTTCAGCCGGGACCGGCGCACCACCTCGGGCCGCACCCGGGTCAGCTGGTCGATCACGACGTTGCGCTGGTCGAGCCAGGAGCGGAGCACCGAGACAATGGCGTCTCCCATCCCCGGGCGGGGCTGGACGACGCCATCGGTGAGGCCCATCATCTCGTAGAGGCCCTCGACCTTTCCGGCGGTGGCCACAGTGACCACGGGGACGGAGTGCGTCATGGACATGATCGCCAGATGCATGCGTCCGGTCACGACGATGTCCGCATGTTGCACAAGCGCCTTGACTTGGGCCGGCCACAGCTGCTCGGTGACGAGGTGGTCCGTTGTGGCAGCGTAGCGCCGGAACACCGCAGACGAAGCCTGGAGGTCGTCGTCCCAGTCACGCAACACATGCGGCAGGACCAGGATCCTCAGGCCGCGCTCGTGCAGTTCTCGGAAGACTAGGTCATACTCGGTGGCCTGTGCGGAGAACTTCCGCCCCACCATCCCACTCACGTTGACGATGGCGACAGGCTGATCAGATGCGTCGAGCCATTGGGTGACGGCGTTCGGTAGGTCCTCGAGCGTTCCGTAGTCGAAGACGATGTCCGCCGCGTCCACGACCGGAGTTACGCCCGAGCTGACCAGACGCCGGTGCGATAACGGATCGCGTGCTATGAGACGTACCCCCTCCCGTGCGGCGTTCCGGGCGGCACGCACGACTGAACGCGGTGCGTCGTCGGACCAACTGAAGCCTAGGATTGTGGTCGGGACGCCCTGCGCGGCTGCCAGGCGCGCCAGGGAGAAGCGGGCGAGGGAGGCCGAAGGATGGCCTCCATCCATCGTGTCCGCTCCGGGAATCCAAAAACGGGCGGCACCGTCGAGCGCGCGGAGGAAGCGCCGGATGTCGGCCCCGCGGACGGGCGGCGGCGTCTTGAGGAGGTGAGGGACAGTGACGAGGGTCACGCGTCGGCGGTCGGCGTCGCGCAGCCGGAGCGCGTCGCCGTGGCTTACGAGGGCCACGATAGGACCCTGGGCGGTGGCGAGGATCATATCGAACATGGCTTGGTCGCCGATGTTCCCGCCCCCGGAGGGTGCCAGGAGCAGTGTATGGCCTGATGTCGAGGGCGCGACCGGGAACCGACGTCCGAGGAGTTTGTCGAACTGATGCAAAGCGGTCGCGTAGAGCGAGCTGGCCAGGACGTTTTTCCCGGTCTGACGGACCAGACGACGGGAACGGCTTTGGAATGACATGTTCCTCTTAAGAATGGGCGTGAGAGGGGGCGGGTAGCATGAGCGGTCGGGAGGCGGCCAGGAGCGTTCCCACCATCGGCTACAGTCTAACGTGAATTATGGAGACTCCATGACCTCTGTCCCCGTTGATCCGCAACGCCGCGGTGCCCCGCGAGCAAAGAGGTCGTTGTCCGAGCATCTGGTCTGGCTGGCCATGGCCACATTGCCCTTTCAGCGTGCCCTGACGATCGACGTGGGGGTTCCATTGAAGCTGAGCGAGATCTTTCTGGGCTTGGTGCTGGTCAGCCTTCCGTTCACCATCAGACGACGTCAACGCATCGTCGGCCTTCCAGCGGTTGTGGGTCTGGCGATGGTCGTAGTGTTGTCCACGCTGGTGGCGTACGCGGGGCCGCTCCCGCTGCAGCCGATCGGGGTCACGGATCTCCGCTTCGACACGGTGTTCTATGGAGTGTTCGCGGTAGTCACGCTTGTCTTCTGGTGGGCTGTGGCCACGCGGTCCGTCTCTGTGGTCGAGTCCGGGCTGCGGATGGGCGTCTGGCTCTGCCTGGCCGCGGTCGTCGTTCAGTTCGTGCTCTACACCAACGGACAGGTAGACCTCTTGGAGGCCATGAATTTTCAGACGGATCGGGCGACGCATGCTCTGGAAGGCGACGGCGAGACCGCCTCGCTGCGCACCGGCCCCTTCACCGAGGGGCAGCATCTCGGGTTCTTCGCGGGGGGCATGTTCTTCCTCAGCCTGCGCCGGCGTGAGTGGTTTACCGCGCTGGCAGCGCTCGGTAGTGTCTACTATTCCCAGTCAACCACCAGTTTCATCGCTGTCCTCGCAGGGGTCGCGCTCATCGGATTGCGCTCCTGGTCCGCACCGGGATTGCTGCGCACCGTCATCGTGGGAGGTGGAACGGCGATCGCCGTGTTGTCCTCGGACTCGGCTCGGGCGTTCGTCCGGTTCCAGGGGGCGAAGCTGGGTCTGGTCGACATGCCTGGAGGCGCGTTGACCCGTTCCATGGACCTTCGTGCGGCCAAGACGGAGATGGGCTTTCAGATGGCCCTGGACCACCCATTGGTGGGTCTGGGACCGGGACGCTTCGCCGGGCATTTCGCCGACTACGTAGACCGCAGCGCCGTAACCTTCCCCAACAACTACTTCACCGGGGAGTTTCGCCCGATTGTGGAAAACGCCTACGCCCAGATCGGTGCGGAACTAGGTCTGGTCGCCCTCGTTCTGTTCATCTGCCTTCTCGTGGCCGTAGGGTGGAATGTTCGGCGGTCCCCTGTGATGTCGGCACTGGCGCTGTTCCTTGCGGTCATGCTGTCCACCGCTTCGTCGTGGACCTTCATGCCCGCATGGGCCTTCCTGGCAGTCCTCTGCCTCAGGAGAGGCCAGCGGTTCGTGGCGTCGGCGCCTGTCGCATGACGGCGCGCGGGTGCCGCATGGACAGATGCCGCCGCTCAGTCGTGGTGCCGGATCGTCTCGGCAGTCGGGCGACGGGGGGAGCGCGCCACCCGGTAGCCCGCGGCGGGGTACCCCAAGGCGATGACACAGATGATGTCCTCCCGGACCGGGATGTCGGCCACCTCGCGCAGGCGTGCGCTCATGGCGTTGGACTTCGACCAGTTCAGCATGCACGCTCCGACCCCATGAGCGTGCAGCGCCCAGACGAACGACATTGCCACCAGGGCACCGTCGATCCACTTCTGATTGCGTTCGCCGGCGCCAGCGAAGAGCGTCGAATTCACCGTCACGACGGCAAGCTGTCCGACGGTTTGGCCGAATCCCATGTTGCCGCGCTGGAGGCGGAGGATGTGCTCGACGAGCTCGTCTTCGCAGTAGAGGTGAATGCGACCTGCCCGCCGGTTGCAGACCGAAGGAGATGTCATGGCGAGCTCCGCGGCATGGTCGAGGATCTCGTGGGGGACCGGACGAGAGCGGTCGAAGTTCCTCACACTGTGCCGTGAGAAGACGAAGGCCTCAACGGCCTCGCGATCGAGTGCGCGTAGTTCGGGTCCAAGCGGAGCGATCTCCTCGTCCACCACGCCCTCATCGTTCCAGCGGGACAGGGCCGCACGGGCTGACGTGACGTTCCGCACAAGGTCGTCGTCCATGGAGGCCGGATCCAGGAGGCCGTCGATGCGGTGCTCCAATGCACTGCCGAACGGCCGCTTGGGCGCGGGCATGGCAAGGCCCTTCTCAATTCGGTGGTAGTCCTTGATGAGCTGTGTGTCCCGGGAATGCGGCCGCAGGTCGCGGCCGAATCCGACCTCGGGTGTGGAGGAAAGGGCGATGCTGCGACGCATGTCAGCCGTGTGTTCGAGGACGGTCTGACCCTTCAGGGCGAACCGCATGAGGGGCAATCTCAGTCGGGAGGGCAGATGGCCGAGGGCGGATCTTACAAGTCGACGCATAGGCGACCTTCCGTTACGGGGGAGATGGGTGTCCCAGGCTCACGGCAGCTGATCGCCGAGCGTGATGACATCGAGGACGGTTCGTGTGCCAGTATATGAGCGCACCACTTGCTCTGAATACACGGTGCCCCTGTGACCTACCCCGCCCCCGCGACGATTCGACTACCGCCATGCGCCCGCGAGGAGAATGATGAAGATCTACATGCCGTCTCGAATACTGGATCGTCATGTGGGAGGAAATACCACATACGCCCGGCATATAGCCCAGGGGATGCGTGAGCGCGGTCATCAGGTGCTCTCCATGCCTGCGCACACGATGGCCCCGGTGACGGCACTTCTCGAGACCGGCTTTGGACTGCGCCGCGGTGGTGCCGAGGACGTGCTCCACTACGTGGCGGACACCGGTCCGCTGCTGGACACCCGGCGTCCTTCGGTGGTGACGGTTCACGGAGTCGCTTCGCGGTGGATCTCGACGGCGCGCACTCCACGGCAGGAGTGGACGTGGCGTACCCGGGTCTCCCGCGCCATCGCCGCGACCGACGCTGTGATTACGGTCTCCGAGTCCAGCGCTGACGACATTGCCGATGTATTCGGCCTCGACAGGTCCCGGATCACGTCGATCCCGCATGGAATCGACGTCGCCCACTTCTCCCGACCGGTGGTGATGTCGGACGCCGTCCGAGCCCGGGTCCCGAAGAACTTCGTCCTGTACCTGGGGAACCTGGAACCTCGGAAGAACGTGGTGAACCTCATCCGTGCGTTCGAATCCCCGGCCGTCAAGGCCCTCGGCGTCCCCTTGGTCATCGCTGGAAAGCCTGCATGGAATTATTCGCAGATCCTGAACGAGATCGAGGGTTCCTCCAACGTGATCGCGCTGGGGTTCGTCAGTGACGACGACCGTGTCGCGATGATGCAGAATTGCGCTCTGTTCGCCTTCCCAAGTCTGTACGAGGGCTTCGGGTTCCCCGTCCTCGAGGCGATGGCCGCCGGTGCCGCCGTGATCACGACCGACCGCGGCTCCCTGAAGGAGGTCGCAGGGCCGGCGTTGCTGTTCGATGGCGTCGATGAAGAAGCGATCCAGGCCGGTCTCCTCCACGCACTTGAGGACTCCCGGCGACGGGAGGAGTCGCGCGTGTCGGGCCTTACCTGGGCCAGCCAGTTCAGCTGGGGTCGAAGTGTCGCCCGCCACGAGGAAGTCTACCGGGCGGTGCTTTCCGCATGAGAATCCTAGTCCTCCACGGCTACAGTGCTGCCAACCTCGGTGATGGTCTCCTCGTTACGGAGACACTCGAGTTGCTGCACGAGGCGTTCGGAGCTGATGTGGACCTGACGATCGTCGCCTCTCACCCCGAGACCTTCAGCGCACTGCCCCATCGAGTCGTCGACTCGATGCCGCGGTGGAACGGCTATGCCCCCGCGTACCGTGCTGTCCTTCGCGAGATCGACGAGTTCGATCTCGTGGTCGCCGTCGGTGGCGGGTATCTGCGAGCCGGCCGGCCTGTCGAGGCATTGAAGACCTTGCTGGTGCATGGGCCACAGCTGCGCGCAGCGGCGCGCACGACCGCGCCGACCTTCTATATGCCTCAGAGCATCGGTCCAGCGCGTGGGGGGACTCGGTGGATCTTCGAGGCTCTTCTGCGCGCTGTGGACATGGTCCACGTCAGAGACGACCGCAGCCTCGAACAGTTCCGGCGGGCGCAGGTCCATCGGACCCCTGACCTTGCTGTCCTGGCCAGTGAACGATCCTGGCCTCAGGAGGACTCCGTCCCGGACCTCCATCCCGTCTTCAGCATCCGGGCCATTCACGGCAGCGTCCCGGAGGCCGTGATGGATCTAGCGCGGCGATTCGAGGGCGTGGGCTACGATACGTACATCCAGAGCCAGACGGGAACGGGGAACGACGACCGCGCAGCCACCGATCAGCTCTCTCCCCGACGTGTCATCGATCGTGCGGAACTGATGACCACAGGGGCAGGGCCAACACGCGTCGTCGTCGCGGTGCGGCTCCACGCTTCCCTTATGGCTCTGGCCGCTGGTCATTTCGTGGTCCATCTGGCGTACGAACGCAAGGGCTTCGGTGCTTTCAGTGATCTCGGAGTTCCGGATTTCGTTCACAATGTCAACGATTTCGACGTGGACCTCGTTTCTGAACAGATCGAACGGTTGCGCACTGATCCGGCGGCGCGTCGCGACTATGCACAAGCGCTTCATTCACGAGCCGCCCAGATGCCGGCCGTACGTGAGTCGTTGGTGGGCTCACTGCGCAGGGCGGCTGCATCCCGATGACCGACCGTCTGTCACCTTTGACCACCCCGCTTTCAGTTAAGCTTGGCGCCATAGGAAACCTGAGGAATTCGTCGTGCGCATACTCCATCTGACACAGTGCCCTGTGGCCGGCGTGCCCCATGCGATTGAGCGTTATGCGCGGGGCACCTCCGAAGTCCACGAGCATCACCTACTAGCGGTGCCCGAAGTGGACGTGGAAAAGTCGGCTTTCGCCAGTTTCATGCCCCTGCCGTCCGGGACCCTGGGACGTATCCGTGAGGTGGCTCGGGCAGTGAAGAAGATCCGGCCGGACGTCATCCACGCCCATTCGAGCTTCGCCGGGGGATACGCGCGTCTGGCGCCCGTCGCCGTGCCGATCGTCTATCAGCCCCATTGCTTCGCCTTCGACGATCCAGGGCGGCCCTGGGCCGTTAGGGGTGCCTATTGGGCCGCAGAGGTCCTACTCGGGGTCCGCAGCACCTTGACGGTGGCCTTGACGCCGCATGAGAGGGCTCTCGCTCGCAGCATCGGCCAGGGGCGCCGCACAGTGGAGGTACCCAATGTGTCGAACGTGGAGCCTCTCGGCGCCAGCGTCGTGCGGCGGCACGTCGGCAGGGCCCTGAGAGTGGCCATGATCGGCCGCATCGCACCCCAGAAGGACCCAGCGTTCTTCGCTGAGACCGCTCGCAACCTGGGTCTCAACGAGGGGCGGAACCCGGGAGTCGAGCTAGTGTGGATCGGGGGCGGAGACCCGCAGGACGAAGCCACGCTGCGCGACTCCGGGGTCACTGTGACCGGCTGGACCGATCGTGAGGGCGTCGCACGGCAGCTCGACGAGGCGGATCTGTACCTGCATTCCGCTGCATACGAGGGGTTTCCCCTGTCGGTGCTCGATGCTGCTGCCAGGAATGTGCCCGTGGTGGTCCGAGACATCTCGTGCTTCCGCGGATACGACATTCGCAAGGTCTCCTCGCCGAAGGAGGCGGCGGCGCTGTTGACCACTCTGACTGAAGACAGGTCGCCCCTCAATGCGATCGGCAGACAATCGGATGCCCTTCTGCAGCACATGAACCCGGCCTCTCAGAAGAACGCACTTTTGGACCTGTACAGTCGTGCCGTGGGGTCGGCAGCCTTGGGTAAGGAGCACTGAGATGAGCTGGATGGTGACCGGAGCGGCCGGATACATCGGATCACACGTTGCGCACACCCTGCATGGCAGGGGGCGGGAGGTCGTCGCCGTCGACAACCTCTCCACGGGGCACCGCGCGTTCGTTCCGGAGGGCGCGGTGTGGGTTGCGTGCGACGTGCGGGACGCACGACAGTTGACGGAGGTCATGCGCCATCATGACGTAACGGGTGTCATCCACTTGGCCGGCTTTAAGTACGCGGGTCTGTCGGTGAAGGAGCCCCTGCGGGCCTATCAGGACAACGTCCACGGAACGATGGGTCTGCTGCAGGCCATGACTGACGCTGAGGTCCGCATGCTCGTCTTCTCATCTTCTGCGGCGACGTACGGTACACCGAGCGAAGAGGTCGTCACCGAGCGCACCCCGGTGCGACCGGAATCCCCGTACGGAGAGTCGAAGCTGATCGGGGAGTGGTTGATCGCCGATCAGGGGCGTGCCACAGGGCTGCGGCACACCTCGCTGCGCTACTTCAATGTCGTCGGTGCTGGCCGTCGCGAGGTGGCCGACACCAGCCCCCACAACCTCTTCCCTCGCATCTTCTCGGCTTTGGACCAGGGACGCTCCCCGAAGATCTTCGGCACGGACTACCCCACCTCCGACGGGACGTGCGTTCGTGACTACGTCCACGTCCAGGATCTCGCCGACGTGCACGTCGCGGCCGCAGACTGTCTGGAGGCCGGAATCGAGCTCGACCCTATCTACAACATCGGTTCAGGTACGGGGACGTCCGTGGCGGAGATCATGTCTGTGATGAAGAAGGTGACGGGGATCCCCTTCGATGCCGAGGTCTGTCCTCGGCGACCCGGCGATCCCTCCCGCATCGTCGCAGACGGTGCCGCCGCGCGACGTGACCTCGGCTGGGCCATGTCTCACTCGTTGGAGGAGATGGCGGCCTCCTCATGGGATGCGTGGAGGAGATTCCACCGCTGAGAGGCGTCAGAGGCACGCCACATTGACGCAGCGGGATCACCCGGCCGTGCGCTTACTCTCTTGGCGCAGGTGCGACGCGGCCCTCATGATCTGGGGTAGGTTCCTGAGGAACTTCTTCCAACGGGCCGTTCGCGCCTTCATACGATGCACACGCGAGGCGTTCTCCAGGGAGAGATCGCGTTTCACAAGAAGCTCAGCGGAAGGGAAAGCCGCGTGCCACAGGAGACGGGGCCAGTGTCTCAGTGGTGCCCGTCGGATGGCGTCCAGCCAGAGGACCGTGGGATGCTCCAGATGTTGATAGAGCAGCCACTCGTGGGAGGCCGGTCCGAGATCCGGGGTGATGCTCTCGGGAGCTTGCTCGGCGAAGAAGGAGGAGAGCGCGCGTGCCGCATCCAGGGTCTGGGCGAGGTCGTTCAGTGCATGCCAGTCGTCGACGTCGAGCACGGATGCCAGATGCGTCAGCTCCCTTTGGGCGCGCTTCTCCCAGGGTGTCCTGAGCCCATTGAGCATCAGGAGCATCGCATGGGCGATTCGTGACGGGACTGGGACGGGGACATGGGCTATCTCGAGTGCGTCGCGTTCCTCCCACAGGCGCTCGAACGCCTCCTCGGGGTCCGCTTCGATGCCCGGGACCCGGCGGTGGAGATCTATGTCCACGGGCCAGCCGTCGTGCAGCAGAGTCCGCGCGTGGACAAGACCAACGCCCAGATCACCTCCGGAGGGTCGGTCTCTCCAGCCGTGTGCGGCCAGGGCCTGGACGACGGCGTCTTCTCCCCCCGGCTCGATGAGAACATCAACATCGGACGACCGATTGCGCACCCGCAGATTCATGCCATGGGCGATGGGGCCCTTGAAGAAGAGTCCCCTTCCCCCGACGTCGACGAGCGTCTGGGCCACCACACCATGCGCCAACTCCACCGCGACATCAAGCGGCAGTCGAACCTCGACGGTGTGTTCGGAGGAAATTGAGGGCGTGTTCATGGTGTCAGGACCGGCCTGCAACGTCCTGCTGCTGACTTGCAGTGTAGTAGGTGGCCCCGTAGTACTGGTAGGCGCTCGCGGCGGTGCCCGACGCTGGGACGCGGTTGAGCACCGCGCCGAGAACCTCTCCATCGATTTTGCGGATGCTTGAGACGGCCTTGCTGAACTCGTCGTACGTGGTGCGACCGGCGCTGACGACCAGGAGGCATCCGTCGAATCGGCGGGCAAGGATGGCCGCGTCCGTGACAGGTAGGAGAGGCGGTGCATCGATGATGACTAGGGCGTCCTCGGCGAGGGCGTTGATGAGGTCGTTGAAACGGTCGGATGCGAGGATCTCAGATGGGTTCGGCGGAATGGGGCCCGACGCGAGCACTTGAAGCGACGGTCGATTCCCCACCGTCTGGAGCGCGTCAGCCAGTTCGACGCGTCCCAGGACTACGTCTGTGAGACCCACGGTAGAGATCAAGCCGAAGTTCTCTGCGACGACGGGGCGACGGAGGTCGCCGTCCACGAGGACAACCCGCTGGCCGGACTCGGCGACGGTGACGGCCAGGTTGGCCGCCACCGTGGACTTCCCTTCACCCGGGTGCGCCGAGGTGACCGTGACGATGCTCACGGCTTCGTCCGGACGGAGAAACTGCAGGTTGGTTCGCAGCTCTTTGAACGACTCGGTGAGCCGGAAGCTATCTTGATGCTGTTTCGGCGACGTCTCACCGTCGACACGGCCAGCCAGGTTAATGACGTCGCCGCCATCGCGGCGGCGTCGGTTTCTCGCGGAACGGGTGGACTCCGGAACCGTGCCGAGGATGGTCAGGCCGAACCGGCTCTCCAGAGCAGCCGCAGATCGGATCTTGTTGTCCAGCACATGCCGGACGACGGCGACGCCGAGTCCCGCGAGCAACCCCAAGGCGCCGCCGATGGAGAGGGCGAGTGGCAAATTGGGACTGGAGGGGGCGGAAGGGAGGGAGGCGTCGGAGAGCGTTTCGAGCGAGATGATGGACTGGCCTGCGATGCCCCCGGCCTCTACCTCGGTCGCCTGTGCCTCAAGTGCCCCTAGCCATGCGGAGGCCAGCTGCTGGGCACGTTCCGGTGAGGAATCCTCTGCACGGACGACGATTTGGGCGCTGCCGCTCGTGGAGGCCACCTCGACATTCCTCAGCGCCTCACCGGAACTCAGGTCGAAAGGGAGTTCCTCCACCGCCTTGTCCGAAACGGCGCGGGACTCTCCCAGCAGCGCGTATTGCTGGGCCTTTGATTTGGCCAGGTTGTCCGCTGTGAGGGCGACACCGAGGCTCTCACTGTTGCCCACCACCACCAGCGCGTTAGCTGTAGAGGCGTACCGAGGGTTCTGCGTCAGGACCCAGAGTCCGGCCAGCAGGACGCCGATGAGCGGCGCAGCAACGAGGATCATCCAGTGCCTCTGGAGCATTGACATGGCCTTGGAGAGGCTCATGACGGGGGGCGCTGGTGCCATGGGCGATTCTGTGGTCACAGGGGGTCCTTCGAAGCGGAGACGAAATGGTCGAACTGTGGGCTGGGCATGGCCAGGAACATGGCATGCCCTCTACGTGCATCGAGAATTCGTTCGTCCTTAGTGTAGGTGACGCTGAGCAGGTCAGTGCCGTTGACGTCGTCTCACTGGAGATTCACTCGATCAAACCTAGTCGTCTCAAAGCGCAGACCTGGGCGAGGACTTGCCGGGTGGACGGCGCATCGGCAAATGATCCTGCCGCGGCCAGACGCTCGCGGATCTCACGGGCCGTCGTCGTGCCGAGCGCCTCCCGCCAAACGCTGAGGCTGGGCTCGTGCAACCGATATGCGGATGAGGGATCAGGGGCTACATAGACCTCATCGGGGGACACCTCTACCCACGGGACTCGGACGGCGCGGATGCAGGTGTCCGGAGTCAGCGGACGATGCTGGTTTCCGGTCACTGCGGCCCCTCGCCCCGCCGCCACTGGCCGGAACCGGGCCGGGCCCACAGCCCGAGCCGCTGGCGGCGGTCCAGGGTGCGGTCCACGCCGCGCGGGCCGGAGGGGCGGTGCTGCTCGCGGCCCCCGCGCTCGCTCTCCACCGGGGGAGCGCCGGCCTGCAGCTGGTGGATGACGGCGGTCAGCGCGGCCATCTCCTCCGGCTCCAGGTGGGCGCCGGAGATCTGCACGGCCTCCTGCGTCTCCTCGGCGGCGGTGGTGTCCGCGTCGAAGCGCTCCGGGTTCTGCTCGGTGCTCACAGCGGCATGTTCCCGTGCTTCTTGGCGGGCCGGGCTTCGCGCTTGTGCAGGGTGGCCCGCAGCGCCTTGAGCAGGTTCACGCGGGTGTGGGACGGCGGGATGACGGCGTCCACGTAGCCGAGCTCGGCGGCCTGGTAGGGATTGAGCAGCTCGGCCTCGTAGTCCTGCACCAGCTGGGCGCGCGTGGCCTCCACGTCCTCGCCGGCCTCGGCCGCGGCGGCCAGGTCCCTGCGGTAGAGGATGTTGACGGCGCCCTGCGGTCCCATCACGCCGATCTGCGCGGACGGCCACGCCAGGTTCAGGTCCGCGCCGAGCTTCTTGGAGCCCATCACGATGTACGCGCCGCCGAAGGCCTTGCGGGTGATCACGGTCAGCTTCGGCACGGTGGCCTCGGCGTAGGCGAAGATCAGCTTCGCGCCGCGGCGGATGATGCCGTTGAACTCCTGGTCCGTGCCGGGCAGGAAGCCGGGGACGTCCACGAAGGTGAGGATGGGGATGTTGAAGGCGTCGCAGAACCGGACGAAGCGGGCGGCCTTCTCCGAGGCGGCGATGTCCAGGGTGCCGGCGAACTGCATCGGCTGGTTGGCCACCACGCCCACGGACATGCCGTCCATGCGCGCCAGACCGGTGATCACGTTCGGCGCGTAGAGCTCCTGCAGCTGCAGGATGTGGCCGTCGTCCACCACGGAGCCGATCACGTCCAGCATGTCGTACGGCTGGTTGGCCGAGTCCGGGACGAGGGTGTCCAGCTCCTCGTCCTCCTCGGTGACCTCCAGGTCCGCCGGGGCCGGGAAGACGGGGGCCTCGGCGAGGTTGTTCGACGGCAGGAACTCGAGCAGCTCCTGCACGTAGGAGATGGCGTCCTCCTCGGACTCGGCCATGTAGTGGGCGGTGCCGGAGGTGGTGGAGTGCGAGTGCGCGCCGCCGAGGGTCTCCATGTCCACGTCCTCGCCGGTGACGGTCTTGATGACGTCCGGGCCGGTGATGAACATGTGGGAGGTCTTGTCCACCATGACCACCACGTCCGTCAGGGCGGGGGAGTAGGCGGCGCCGCCGGCGGAGGGGCCCATGATCAGGGAGATCTGCGGGACCACGCCGGAGGCGAGCACGTTGGCGCGGAAGATGTCCGCGAACTGGGCCAGGGACGCCGCGCCCTCCTGGATGCGGGCGCCGCCGCCGTCCAGGATGCCGACCACGGGGCAGCCGTTGCGGGCGGCGAACTGCTGGACCTTCACGATCTTCTGGCCGTTGCGCTCGGACAGCGAGCCGCCGAACACGGTGAAGTCCTGCGAGTACACGGCCACCTGGCGGCCGTCCACGGTGCCGAAGCCTGCCACCACGCCGTCGCCGGCCGGATGCTTGGCGTCCATGCCGAACGCGGTGGTGCGGTGCACGGCCAGGGCGTCGAGCTCCACGAACGAGCCCTCGTCCAGGAGCATCTCGATGCGCTCGCGGGCGGTGCCCTTGCCGCGGGAGTGCTGGCGCTCGACGGCGGCCTCCCCGCTGGGGGCCTGCGTCTTCTCGAGGCGCTGATGCAGGTCCTCGAGGCGGCCGGCCGTGGTGGTCAGGTCCGGTGAGGTCACGGATGCTCTCCTTGCGACGGTGCGTTCTCGTGCGTCCTGCGGCGGATTGCAGGGTTCGGACAATCCCTCCTGGTCCAGAAGGCTGGCCGGAACTGCCGCAATTCGCCAGTCTAGGCATGCGCCGCGTCGTCGTCGGCTTGGAGGAAACCTCCAAAACACCGGCCGGACTCTGCAGGAGCCGTGCAGGGCACTGCGGTATAGGTAGAGGTCATGACCGAGATGATCTGGCTCGAGACCGTGGACTCCACGCAGGACGAGCTGCTGCGCAGGCTCGCCCCCGGCGGCCCCGGGCTTCCCGACGGCGGCGCCCTCGCCTCCGCGGACCAGCGCGCCGGCCGTGGGCGTCAGGGGCGTACGTGGACGACTCCGCCCGGCACGGCCCTCGCCTTGACCGTCCACCTGACCCCGGCGGCCTGGCGGCCGCCGGTCGGCGTGCAGCACTACTCCTGGCTCTCGCTCGTGGTGGCCTCTGCGGTGGTGGACGTCGTCCGGGAGCTCGGTGTCCCGGCCCACCTGAAGTGGCCCAACGACGTGCTGGTGGCGGACGGCCGGAAGCTGTGCGGCGTGCTCGCCGCGGTCACCCCCGGCGGGGGCGTGGCCGTCGGCATGGGCGTGAACGTGGACCACCGCGCCGGCGTCCCCGTGGAGACCGCCACCGCACTCTCGGACTGGATGCCTGCCGAGGAGCTTCCCACCCCCCGGGACCTGGCCGCCCGCATCCACGCGGCGGTCCTGGACCGGGTCCGCGGCTGGGCCGCCGCCCTGCCCGCCGACGGCGGGGTGGTGGACGGCACGCACGGGTGCGTGGCCGGCGTCGTGGACCATCTGTCCACGCTGGGACGGCAGGTGCGGGCCGAGCTGCCCGGTGGAGAGGTGCTCGAGGGGGAGGCCGTCGGACTCGGCCCCGGCGGGACCCTGCGTGTGGCATTCGCCACGGGGGGCCATGAGAAGATGGCGGTGCGTGAGATCAGCGCAGGGGACGTGGTCCACCTGCGCGGAGACGTCCGCCGTGCGCACTGACCGCCGCCTGGCGGCGTGCCCGCCCGCGCAGACATGAAGGAGGGGCGATGCGACTCGAGGAGAACGAGCACGTCGTGATCCGCACGCGCGCCCACCCGCGCCAGCTGCTCGGCGCCGGCGCCGTCCTGGTCCTCACCGCCGCCGCCCTGGCCTTCGTGGTGGGCTGGCTGGAACGGCCGGACCTTGCCGCGCCGTTGGCGCAGTACGTGACGCCGCTGCGTGCGGCCGCCATGGTGATCGCCGCCCTCGTGGTGCTGCTGGGGACTGTCCGCCCGCTGTGGCGGTGGGCCACTCGCACCGTGGTGCTCACCTCGGACCGCCTGGTGCAGTCCGGCCCCCTCGGAGGCGGGGAGCGGTCCATGCCGCTGCTGAGCATCGCCGCCGTGGAGCAGCGCCGCCGCGGCTCCGGCGCCGGGGACCTGCACGTCACCTTCCAGGATGCCTTCCAGCAGGTCTACTGGCGCCTGACGAACGTCCCGGAGATCGAGCGCTTCGAGGCCGCCATGGCGGACGAGACCGTCTCTGCCCGCCGCCGGAGCGAGCGCGCCTGGGCCGCCGTCCCGCGCCACGCCGCCGGAACGCACACCGGAAGGTGGGGCCGGTGACCGACCACATGCCGCGCGACCGCGACGCGCTCCCGCAGAACCCCGGCTGGACCACCGCCATGCGGACCCTGGACGCCGGGCTCGTGGTGGGCCCGCGCAGGTACACCCGCGAGGAGGCCGCCGAGCGGCTCGGCATACCCGCCGAGTCCGCCCGCCCCATCTGGCAGTCCCTCGGCTTCTCCCACGTGCCCGAGGGCGAGAAGGTCTTCACCGCCGCGGACCTCGAGTCCTTCGAGGTCATCCTGTCCCTCGTCCGCCGCGGCGTGCTCACCGAGGCCACCGCAGGCTCCCTGGCCCGCTCGATCGGCCAGATGACGGACCGCATGGTGGTGTGGCAGATCGAGGCCCTCGTGGAGGACCGCGTGGCCTCCGGGATGTCCGACCCGGAGGCCCGCCGCGAGGTGGTGGACATGCTCCCGGAGCTCATCACCCCGCTGGAGAAGGTCATGCAGACCGTCTACCGGCGCCAGCTGAACAACGCCGTCCAGCGCCTCACGGTCAACGTGGAAGCCGGGCTGGCCGCCTCCGAGCGGGGCCGAGACGGCTCCGAGGACGACGCCCCGCTCCCGCTGGCCCGCGCCGTCGGCTTCGCGGACATGGTCTCCTACACCTCCATGTCCCGGACCATGGACGAGCGGACCCTGGCCCGCATGGTCCAGCGCTTCGAGGCCAGGGCCGCGGACATCATCACGGCCGAGGGCGGCTGGCTGGTCAAGACCATCGGAGACGAGGTCCTCTTCAACGCCGAGACCCCCGAGGTCGGCGCAAGGATCGCCCTGCACCTGGCCCGCGCCATGTCCGAGGACCCGGTGCTGCCGGCGGCCCGCGTGGCCCTCACCTGGGGACGCGTGCTCTCCCGCCTCGGAGACATCTACGGCCCCACCGTCAACCTGGCCGCACGGCTGACGGTGCTGGCCGATCCGGGCACCGTCCTGGTGGACTCTCTCACCGCCGCCGCCCTGGCCCGGGACGACCGCTTCGTCCTGGTCCCGCAGCCGCCGCAGATCGTGCGCGGCTTCGGGGAGATCCGACCCTCCATGCTGCTGGCCGCGTCCGCCGACGGCCTCGACTTCGACCGATGAGGATGCATGACCGACTCCACTGACCAGACGTCCCCACAGCATCCGCTGGTGGCCGCCCGCACGGACGTCGGCGCCGTCCGCGAGCTCAACGAAGACTCCTACACCGTCCTCACCGACCCCGTGTTCCTGGCCGCCGTCGCAGACGGCATGGGCGGCCATGCCGCCGGCGAGGTGGCCTCCGCCGCCGCCGTGCGTGCCCTCGACGACGGCCTCGCACGCCTGGCCGAGGTCGAGGGCGGCCCGTCCCTCGAGGGTCTCGGCGAGCTCGTGCACGCCGCCCACCAGGCGGTGCTCGAGCAGGGCCCGGACGGCTCCGGCACCACCCTCACCCTGCTGGCCGCTCTCGACCCCGCGGAGGGGCGCTGGGCCGTGGCCAACGTCGGCGACTCCCGCGTCTACCGCCGCCCGGCGGGCTCCCCGGTGCTGCAGCAGCTCACGGTGGACCACTCCGCCGTGCAGATGCTCGTGGACGCCGGCGAGCTCACACCGGATGAGGCCCGCG
Source organism: Micrococcus lylae NBRC 15355 (assembly GCF_001570885.1). GTDB lineage: Bacteria > Actinomycetota > Actinomycetes > Actinomycetales > Micrococcaceae > Micrococcus > Micrococcus lylae. The sequence continues at coordinate 175,655 of NZ_BCSN01000001.1, forward strand.
TGCACCCGCGCCGCAACGTCATCACCCGCGCCCTCGGCACCACCGAGCAGCTCGTCGTGGACGTGGGCGAGGTCCACGCCGTGCCCGGAGACCGCTTCCTGCTCTGCTCGGACGGCCTGACCGGCGAGCTGCTGGACGAGGAGATCCTCGCCCTGCTCGAGGACAACACGGACCCACAGTCCGCCGTGGACGCCCTCGTCCAGGCCGCCCTCTGGCGCGGCGGCCGGGACAACGTCACCGTGGTGCTCGTGCAGATCCCCGAGGACGCCGAGGCCGCCGCAGAGGCGGAGCCGACCGCCGACTGAGCAGGGCGCCGCCGGCGGTGTCCGCCCCGCCCGTTCACTAGGCTGGGGCCGTGACTGCCCAGAAGGAACCCCACGCCGAGTCCGCCGTGCCCGCCGACACCGCCGCCGAGGCGCATGTATCGGACGCCGAGGACACCCCGCAGGCCTCCCTGCGCGAGGAGTACCAGGAGCTGGTGGAGCAGGTGCGCGCCGCCCGCACTGCCTACTACCAGAAGGACGCCCCCGAGCTCTCCGACGCCGAGTACGACCGGCTCTACCGGCGCCTCGAGGACCTCGAGACCCTCCACCCGGAGATCGTGGCCAACGACTCGCCGACCCAGGAGGTCGGCGGCGAGGCCTCCGAGGCCTTCGCCCCCGTCACCCACGGCGCCCGCATGTACTCCCTCGAGGACCTCTTCTCCGAGAGCGAGCTCGAGGTCTGGTTCCGCCGCACCGCCGAGGCTGTGGCGGCCGCCCGCCCCGGTGCCGAGCCGCGCTGGCTCGTGGAGGTCAAGATCGACGGGCTCGCCGTCAACCTGCGCTACCAGAACGGCGTGCTCACCCGGGCAGCCACCCGCGGCGACGGCGTGACCGGCGAGGACGTCACCCACAACGTCCGCACCATCGGCTCCATCCCGCAGCGCCTGGAGGGCGAGGGCTGGCCGGAGGACCTCGAGGTCCGCGGCGAGGTCTTCATGTCCTCCGCGGACTTCCGCGCTCTCAACGACTCCCGCGCCGAGGACGGCAAGGCCCCCTTCGCCAACCCGCGCAACGCCGCCGCCGGCTCGCTGCGCCAGAAGGACCCCAAGGTCACCGCCGCCCGCCCGCTGAGCATGTTCGTCCACGGCATCGGCGCCCACTCCGGCCTGGACCTGTCCAGCCAGGGCGAGACCTATGAGGCGCTCGCCGGCTGGGGTCTGCCCACCAGCCCGTACACCCGTACCGTGACCGGGCTCGGGGACACGGCCCTGCAGGGCATCCTCGAGGTCATCGCCGAGTACGGCCGGCGCCGCCACGAGCTGGTGCATGAGATCGACGGCATCGTGGTGAAGGCGGACGACTTCGCGGACCAGCGGGCCCTGGGCCACACCTCCCGCGTGCCCCGCTGGGCCGCCGCCTACAAGTACCCGCCGGAGGAGGTCCACACGAAGCTGCTGGACATCCAGGTCTCCGTGGGCCGCACCGGGCGGGTGACCCCGTACGCGGTGATGGAGCCGGCCACGGTCGCCGGGTCCACCGTCTCCATGGCCACCCTGCACAACCAGGACGTGGTCAAGGCCAAGGGCGTGCTCATCGGGGACACGGTGGTGCTGCGCAAGGCCGGCGACGTCATCCCCGAGGTGGTTGGCCCCGTGCTGCCGCTCCGTGAGAAGGCCGAGGCCGCCGGCGAGGAGCTGCGCGAGTTCGTCATGCCCGCCGAGTGCCCGTCCTGCGGCACCGCCCTGGCCCCGGCCAAGGAGGGGGACGTGGACCTGCGCTGCCCGAACTCCCTGACCTGCCCGGCCCAGCTGGCCGGCCGCATGGAGCACCTCGCCTCCCGCGGCGCCTTCGACGTGGAGGCGCTCGGCGAGGAGGCCGCCGTCTGGCTCACCACCGGTCCCGGCCCGGACCCGGCAGGGCAGGAGGGCGTGGTCACCCCGGAGGGTGCCGGCGTGCTCACCTCCACCGCCCAGGTCTTCGACCTCGCCACCGGGACCCCGGAGGAGATCACCGGACCCCGCGGCGAGGACGGCCTGACGGACCTGCAGCGCTCGCTCGGCGACGTCCGGGTCTGGCGGGAGAAGCGCACCAAGGTGGACGGGAAGTTCGTGCCGTCCGGCGTGTGGGAGCTCAAGCCGGCGTTCTTCACCCAGGGCTCCGCGAAGAAGCCGTCCGCGCCGACCGCCAACACCCTGCGCCTGTTCGAGGAGCTTCAGAAGGCCAAGTCCCAGCCGCTGTGGCGGGTGCTCGTGGCGCTGTCCATCCGGCACGTCGGCCCCACCGCCGCCCGCTCCCTGGCCGTGGCCTTCGGCTCCATGGACGCGCTGCGCGAGGTGGCGGAGGCGAAGGACGTCGAGCGCCTGTCCGAGACGGACGGCGTCGGACCGATCATCGCCGAGGCGGTGGTGGAGTGGTTCGCCGTGCCGGAGCACGTGGCGATCGTGGAGGCCTGGGCCGCCGCCGGCGTGCGCATGGAGGACGAGCAGGACGAGTCCACCCCGCGCACCCTGGAGGGAGTGACCGTGGTGGTCACCGGCACCCTGGAGGACTTCAGCCGCGACTCTGCCAAGGAGGCCATCCTGGTCCGCGGCGGCAAGGCCTCCGGCTCCGTGTCCAAGAAGACCCATTTCCTGGTGGCCGGCGCCTCCGCCGGCTCCAAGCTGGACAAGGCCGAGTCCCTCGGCGTCCCCGTGCTGGACGAGGACGGCTTCAAGCGACTGCTCGCCGAAGGACCCGAGGCCTTCGCCGAAGAGGCCGTGGACGGCGACGAGGGCGCTGACGCCAAGGAGGGCGCTGCGTCCGAGGGTGCGGAGGAGGACAGGTGAGCGCCGCCGTCACCCCCGCCGGACTGCTCGCCGTCGCCCGGGCCGCCGCCCGTGCCGGCGCCGCCGTGCTCAACGAGCGCTGGACCGCCGTACACCCGGCGACCCCGCTGACCGCGGCCTCACTGGGCGCGGAGACGAAGTCCTCCGGCTCGGACTGGGTCACCGACTTCGACCGCCGCGCCGAGGATGCCGTGCGCGCGGTGATCTCGGGCTACCGGCCGCAGGACGAGATCACCGGTGAGGAGTACGGGGCCACGGTCCCGGACGATCCCACCGGGTACCGCTGGTCCATCGACCCGCTGGACGGCACCACCAACTTCATCCGCGGCATCCCCCAGTTCTGCACGTCCGTGGCGGTCTGGGGACCGGACGGCCACGGGGAGGGGCGCTGGCTGGCGGGGGCCGTCGTCGCCCCGGCGCTCGGCCGCACCTGGTACGCGCACGCCGGCGGCGGCGCGCACTCCACCGTGGACGCGACGACGGCCGCCTCCGCCCGCGAGGACCGTGACGCTCCCGTGCGGCTCACCGGCCCCGTGCCGGGCCGCTCGGGGCGGCTGATCGCCACCGGCTTCGGCTACGACGCCGAACGCCGCGCCCGCCAGGTCCAGGCGCTCGCCGCGGTGTTCGCAGAGTTCGGGGACGTCCGCCGCATCGGCTCGGCCGCCCTGGACCTGTGCATGGTCGCGGACGGCACCCTGGACGCCTACGCGGAGTACGGCACCCAGGAGTACGACTGGGCGGCCGGTGCCCTGATCGCCGAGGAGGCCGGCGTGCCCGTGGTGCGCCCGGCCCACCCCGACGGCGACGCCCACCCGGACTGGATGCTGGCCGGCGACCTCGGCGGGCTGGAGACGACCCTGCGGACGGCGATGGCATGAGGAGACTGTTCGGACAGCCCTGGTACTACCCAGTGGTCTTCGTCTGCTTCGGCCTGGCCTTCGCGGGCTGGGGCGCGATCGACGGCAACATCTGGCTCGTGATCCCCGGACTGCTGATCGCCGCCTTCGGCGTCTGGTACTGGCCGGCCATGAAGGTCTCCTCCCGCCCGGCCTCCGGCGTCGAGGAACATGTGGCGAACGGGGGAGTGGTGCTCTACTGGCGCCCCGGTTGCCAGTTCTGCCTCAAGCTCATCCGGAGCCTGAGCGCACAGGAGCGGGACACCGCCTACTGGGTCAACGTCTGGACCGACGAGCAGGGCCGCGCCCAGCTCTGGGAGGCCCACGAACGCCGCACGGGCGTGCTCGAGGGCCGGCCGGACGAGACCGTCCCCACCGCCGTCAGCCGCCGCCAGGCGGTGGTGGTCACCGGTGAGAAGAACATCGCACGCCTGCGCCAGATGCTGCAGGCGGCCGCACGGAGGAGGGGCGCATGAGCTCAGACGAGCAGCAGGCCACGCCGACCACGTCCACCGGGGGTGCGGACAACGAAGGGCGGACGGCCGTCGTCGTGCGTCCGATCACCGAGGCGGACTACGCCTGTGTGGCGGAGCTGACCGAGCAGGCCTACGTCCAGGGCGGGCACGTGAAGCCGGACGACGCCTACCTGCCCAAGCTCCGCGACGTGGCCACCCGCGCCGCCGAGGCCGAGGTGCTCGTGGCCGAGGTCCCCGTGGACGGCCGGCCCCGCGTGGCCGGCTCCGTGGTGCTCGCCCCGCACGGCCACCCCTGGGCCGAGGTCGCCTACGAGGACGAGTTCGAGTTCCGCATGCTCGCCGTGCACCCGGACCTGCACCGCCGCGGTGTGGCCCGAGCCCTGGTGGAGGCCGTGATCGAGCGGGCGAGGCAGACTGAGGGCGTGCGCGCCGTGGTGCTGTCCACGGTGCTCTCCATGCGTGGGGCACAGCGGCTCTACACCGCCTACGGATTCGAGCACGTGCCGAGCCGGGACTGGATGCTCTCCGAGGTCATCCCCGGGATCCCGCC
>NZ_BCSN01000002.1 GCF_001570885.1 Micrococcus lylae NBRC 15355
CGAGGTGTCGTCCTTCATCGAGCGGGCCAGGTCCTTGATCTGCTGCTTTCGCTCGAGGATGTCCTCGATCTTCTTCGGGATCGCGGCCAGGTCCGCCAGGATGTCCTTGATCTGGCCGCTGAACAGCTTCTTGTTCAGCTGGGCCAGGTACAGGCCGAGCAGGTAGGCGGCGGTGATCTGCGCCAGGAACGCCTTGGTGGACGCCACGGCGATCTCCGGGCCCGCGTGCGTGTAGAGCACGGCGTCGGACTCGCGCGGGATCGTGGAGCCGTTGGTGTTGCAGATGGCGACCGTGCGGGCGCCCTGCTCCTTGGCGTAGCGGACCGCCATGAGGGTGTCCATGGTCTCGCCGGACTGGGAGATGGAGACGACCAGGGTGGTGGGGTCGATGATCGGGTCACGGTACCGGAACTCGTGGGAGAGCTCGACCTCGACCGGGATGCGGCACCAGTGCTCGATGGCGTACTTGGCGACCATGCCCGCGTAGGCGGAGGTGCCGCACGCCAGGACGATGATCTTGTTGACGGCCATGAGCTCCTCGGGCTCGATGCGCAGCTCGTCCAGGATGAGCTGGCCGGCCGCGTCGGTGCGGCCCAGCAGGGTGTCCGCGACGGCCTGGGGCTGGTCGTGGATCTCCTTCTCCATGAAGGTCTCGAAGCCGCCCTTCTCGGCCGCCGAGGCGTCCCAGTCGACGGTGAACTCCTTGCCCTGCGCCGGGTTGCCCTGGAAGTCGGTGACCTCGACGGCGTCCGCGGTGATGGTCACGACCTGGTCCTGATCGAGCTCGATCGCCTGCTTGGTGAAGTCGATGAAGCCGGAGACGTCCGAGCCGAGGAAGTTCTCGCCCTCGCCCACACCCACCACGAGCGGGGAGTTGCGGCGGGAGGCGACCACCCGGTCCGGGGAGTCCACGTGCACGGCCAGCAGGGTGAAGGCGCCCTCGAAGCGGCGGGAGGCCAGCTGCATGGACGCGGTGAGGTCCCCGGCGCCCTCGTTGCGGTAGATGTCCCCGAGCACGGCGGCGGCCACCTCGGTGTCGGTCTCGGAGAGGAACTCGACGCCCTTGGCGAGCATCTCCTCCTTGAGCTCCGCGTAGTTCTCGATGATGCCGTTGTGGATCAGGGCGAGGCGGCCCTCGTCCGCCAGCTGCGGGTGGGCGTTCTGGTCGCTCGGGCCGCCGTGGGTGGCCCAACGGGTGTGGCCGATGCCCAGGCGGCTGGCCGGCACCGGGTGCTCCTCCAGCTCCTCAGCGAGGTTGGCCAGCTTGCCGGCCTTCTTGCGGTGGTACAGCTCACCGTCGGCGACGAGGGCCACGCCGGCCGAGTCGTAGCCGCGGTATTCCAGGCGACGCAGGCCCTCCATCAGGACGTCGAGAGCCGAGTGCTCACGCTCCGTCGAGGCGCTGCCGATGTATCCGACGATTCCACACATGGTCGGAACTCTACCGTGACTGCACCGTCCGTCACCCCTCCGCCGGGCGCGTCTGCATGCCGGGTGCCCAGGGTCACATGCGGTGCCGCGCACCCCGTCGCGGACGACGGGCCGTGACCGCACCGGCTCCGTGGCAGGATGGACAGGTGGACACCGACAACACCGACGACCATCCGGCGCCGCGCTCGTCGCGCCCGCAGGAGCATCACAGCTCCCCGTTCGTGGAGTTGGAACGTCAGACCTGGGCCCGCCTGGCCTCCGAGATGGCGCAGCCGTTCGACCAGGACGACGTCGAGCGCCTGCGCGGCCTCGGCGACGCCCTCTCCCTGAAGGAGGTCGCGGAGGTCTACCTCCCGCTGTCCCGCCTGCTGAGCATCAGGGTGGAGGCCGCCGCCTCCCTGCGCCGCGCCACGGACGAGTTCCTCGGCGAACACACCCGCCGCACCCCTTTCGTGATCGGTGTGGCCGGCTCGGTGGCCGTCGGCAAGTCCACCACCGCCCGCGTGCTGAAGGAGATGCTGCGCCGGTGGCCGAACACCCCGCGGGTGCAGCTGATCACCACGGACGGGTTCCTCTACCCCAACGCGGTGCTCCAAGAGCGGGGCCTCATGACGCGGAAGGGCTTTCCCGAGTCCTACGACCGCCGGGCACTGCTGCGCTTCGTGTCCGAGGTGAAGTCCGGCACCGAAGAGGTCACCGCGCCGGTGTACTCCCACTTCTCCTATGACATCGTCCCCGATCGCGTGGAGGTCGTCCGTCGGCCGGACGTGCTGATCGTGGAGGGGCTGAACGTCCTGGCGCCGCCGCGGGTGCGCGCCGACGGCACGACCGGCCTGTCCGTGTCCGACTTCTTCGACTTCTCCGTGTACGTGGACGCCCGCTCGGACTGGATCCGTGGCTGGTACCTCTCCCGGTTCCGGGACCTGCGCAAGGGCGCCTTCACGGACCCGCGCAGCTACTTCCACCGCTACGCGCAGATCCCGGAGGAGGAGGCGATGGCCATCGCGGAGAACCTCTGGGACACCATCAACGGCCCGAATCTGCAGCAGAACGTGCTGCCCACGCGCGGCCGCGCCGGGCTGGTGCTGACCAAGAACCGGGACCACCAGGTCTCCCGAGTGCTCCTGAGGAAGGTCTGAGCATGCCGCGGATGAGGACCACGACGGCGGCGCTCGTGCTGGCCGTGCTGCTCGCCGGGTGCTCCGGCCCGGAGGGCGCCCCGGCGCCCTCGTCGCCACCCTCGTCCCGCCCGGCCTCCCCCAGCGCTGCCGGCGACTCCTCGCCGGCCCCGTCCCCCGAGTCGTCCTCGCCCGCGACGACGGCCCCCTCCGCTGCCGCATCGTCGCGCTCCTCCGGGTCGCCGACGCCTGCCCCGTCCTCGTCTGCAGCGCAGCGGTCGGAGCCCTCGGAGCCCTCGAAGCCGAGCCGCGCGGCACGGGACGTGGACAGCGCGGACTCGCCGACCGTCGTCGTGAACAAGGCCCGACCGCTCGATCCCGTGGACTACGCGCCGGGCTCCCTGGAATCCGTGGACGGGGTGCCGCTGCGCCCCGAGGCCGCAGCGGCGCTCGAGGACCTGCGGGCCGAGGCCGCAGCGGCCGGCCATCACCTCACCGTCCTCAGCGGCTACCGCTCCTACGGCAGGCAGCAGCAGGTCTACGCCGGCTGGGTCAGCCACCACGGCAGCGCCGAGGCCGCGGACCGGATCTCCGCGCGCCCGGGTCACTCCGAGCACCAGACCGGCCTCGCCGTGGACCTCGGCGACGCCGCCACACCCGACTGCGATCTCGACGCCTGCTTCGGCACGACGCCCGCAGGCCGCTGGGTCGCCGTCCACGCCCACGAACACGGCTTCGTCGTCCGCTATCCGGAGGGCGCGGAGCAGGTCACCGGCTTCTCCGCCGAACCCTGGCACCTGCGCTGGCTCGGGGCGGAGGCCGCCGCGCAGGTGCACGCCGGCGGCGTCGTGGAGACCGTCTTCGGCCTGCCGGACGCCCCCGGCTACCCCGGGTGACGGCCACGGCCACCGTCCTGATTCGTCCCGGCCGGCCCCGGGGAGATGCCGAACCCCGAGATCGGTGTGACGAACGTCAACACCCCCTGGGGCAACTGTGTCCAGAACCACCTGTTTCCGCCTCCCTGCGAGGTCTAGGGGCGGCCTATGATTCTTCTCATGCTTCAGGGTTTCAAGGACTTCATCATGAAGGGCAACGTCATCGACCTTGCCGTGGCCGTCGTCATGGGCGGTGCCTTCGGCGCCGTCGTGAACGCTCTCGTCGAGGCGGTCCTCATGCCGCTCATCGCCGCGCTCTTCAGCTCCCCGAACTTCGACGACTTCGCCGTTCTCGACATCAACGGTGTGGCCGTCAAGTTCGGTGTGCTGCTCACCGCGATCGTCAACTTCCTGCTCATCGCCGCCGCCATCTACTTCGTCGTCGTCATGCCGATGAACAAGATGATCGAGCGCCGCAACCGCAGGCTGGGCATCGACCCGGAGGTCGAGGAGCTGACCCCGGACCAGGCCCTGCTGACCGAGATCCGCGACCTGCTGTCCACCCAGCGCGGCGGATCCATCAACGGCGAGCCGCGTTCCTGACGCGCATCCTTCCCCCAGACCGCGGGGCCCGGCCGATCCGCACGGATCGGCCGGGCCCCTTTCTTCTCCGCTGTGACGGTGCGGAGCCTCCGACGCGCCGACGGCCGGTCATCTCCACACGGGAGGTGACCGGCCGTCGTCGGGGTCGTCCGACCCTCAGGGACCGTCAGGGCGCCGAGTCCGGGTCCTTGCCGCGCGGCTGGTCGCCGCGGTCCAGGCAGGGCGCCCAGGAGATCCGCGGCGTCTCCCCGCACTGGGGCAGCTTCGTCACGGCGAAGGCCGCGACGAGCAGGGCGGCCACCAGCAGGGTGAGGCTGACCAGCAGAGCCCAGCGGTGCGGCGGCCCGTCCGGGACCACCGGCACCTGATCGTCGCGGAGCTGCTCCGAAGCCACGTCAGTGGTGCAGGGCGAGCTCGCGCTTGACGACCTCGGCCAGCTCCTCCGCCTCGCGGCGCGCGACGTCTTCGTCCGGGGCCTCCACCATCACGCGGACGACCGGCTCGGTGCCGGAGGGACGGAGCAGGACGCGGCCCTCGGAGCCGAGGCGCGCCATGGCGGTGGAGACGGCCGCCTGAACCTCCGGGTCCTCGGCCGTGCGGGACTTGTCCACGCCGGAGACGTTGATGAGCACCTGCGGCAGGTGCTCCATGACCGTGGCGAGCTCGGACAGGCGCTTGCCGGTGCCCGCCACTCGGGCCGCGATCTGCAGGCCGGTCAGGACGCCGTCGCCGGTCGTGGCGTAGTCGGAGAAGATCACGTGGCCGGACTGCTCGCCGCCCAGGGAGTACGCGCCGTGCTTCATGCCCGCCAGCACGTAGCGGTCTCCCACACGGGTCTCCACAACGCGCACGCCGGCCTCACGCATGGCCAGCTTCAGGCCGAGGTTGGACATGACGGTGACCACCAGGGTGTCGTCCTTGAGGGCACCGCGGTCCTTGAGCGCGAGCGCCATCATGCCCATGATCTGGTCGCCGTCGACGACCTCGCCGTTCTCGTCCACGGCCAGGCAGCGGTCTGCGTCGCCGTCGTGGGCGATGCCGAGGTCCGCGCCGTGCTCCTTCACGGCGGCCTGCAGGGATTCCAGGTGGGTGGAGCCGCAGCCGTCGTTGATGTTCACACCGTCCGGGTCTGCGCCGATCACGATCACCTCGGCACCGGCGCCCTTGAAGGCCTCCGGCGAACAGCCCGAGGCGGCACCGTGGGCGCAGTCGAGGACGACCTTCAGGCCCTCGAGGCGGTTCGGCAGCGACGTGAGCAGGTGGAGGACGTAGCGGTCCTCCGCGTCGGAGAAGCGGCGCACGCGGCCGACCTCGGCGCCGGTGGGACGGAGGGGCTCCTCCTGCTCCAGCCGCTGCTGGATGGCGTCCTCCTCCTCGTCCGAGAGCTTCTCGCCGCCACGGGCCAGGAACTTGATGCCGTTGTCCGGGGCGGGGTTGTGGGAGGCGGAGATCATCACGCCGAAGTCCGCGTCCAGGTCCGCCACGAGGAAGGCCGCGGCCGGGGTCGGCAGCACGCCGGCGTCCCAGACGTCCACGCCCGAGGAAGCCAGGCCGGCGACGACGGCGGCGTTGATGAACTCACCGCTGATGCGGGGGTCGCGGGCCACGACGGCGGTGGGGCGCCGCCCGCCCTCGAAGGCGTCGCCGCCGAGCACGGGGGCTGCGGCCTGAGCCAGGCGCATGGACAGTTCCACAGTGAGGGTCTCGTTGGCCAGGCCACGGACGCCGTCGGTTCCGAACAATCTAGTCATGATGCACGTCAGTCTACGTCCCCCGTGCCCGCGCGGAAGGCCTGCGCGGCGCACCAGAACCTCCCGCCGCCCGCCTCCGGACCCGGCACCAGGACGTCGCGCACCTCACGACCCGGGTCCGCCTGGAACCACGGCGCGGCCGGAGCGGACGCGGTACCATGGGCGGTTGAACCATGCCGTCGGCGGCGGTGGGCTTGACCTTCCGTCCGCTTGCGGCCCGTCCCGATCCCCTTTCGGAAGGCACCGACACATGGCGGAGGACCGCGAGAGCACCACCGAGCGCCCCTGGCGACGGAGGACGGTGCTCGGCACCACCGGACTCGCCCTGGCCGGCACACTCGCCGCGTGCACCGACGGCGACACCGGCGGTGAGACCGGTGGCGAGGCACGGCCTGCCGGTGAGTCCGTCATGACGGACCCCACCGAGGAGCGTCGGAAGCTGCCGCAGCCGACCATCATCTCGACGGCGGAGTGGGGCGCCACCCAGCCGCGCTCCCACCTTCAGACCATCAACGAGCACCCCTCGTACCTGGTCATCCACCACACGACCACCCCGAACGTCACCGACGGCTCCCGCGAGGCCGCGATCGACCTCGCCCAACGCGTGCAGAACGGCCACGTGGGCCAGGGGTGGGGCGACTCCGGCCAGCACTTCACGATGTCCCGCGGCGGCCACATCCTCGAGGCCCGCCACGGCTCGAAGAACGCCCTCGAGACCGGCGAGACCTTCATGCTCGGCATCCACGCCCTGGGCTTCAACGCCTATGCGCTCGGCATCGAGTGCGAGGGCATCTACATGGTGAACCCGCCGCCGCAGAGCCTGTACGAGGGCCTCGTCCACCTGTGCGCGTTCATCTGCCAGCAGTACGACCTGCCCCCGAAGCGCATCATCGGTCACCGCGACCTGGTGAAGACCAGCTGCTGCGGCGATGCCTTCTACGCGAAGCTGCCGATCCTGCGCGACGACGTCCGCCGGTCTCTCGAGGCCGGCGAGTACCACGTGTCCGAAGGCTTCGGCGCGGACAATCTCCTGGACGACACCCACGTCGACCAGGACTACCTCGACAGCCTCTGAGCCTGCCCCGGCAGGACGCACGACGACGCCCCTCCCCCGCCGCCGCGGAAGGAGGGGCGCCGTCGTCGCTGCGCAACGCCTCCGGGACGTTCCGCCGGCGTTCAGCTCAGCGCACGCGCGGGAACGCGCCGTGACCGGTGTCCTCGTTCACCTCGGACAGCTCGGTGGCCGAGGCGCAGATCAGCGGATCCGGAGTCCGCACGATCGACTCGTCCTTGTTCGGGTACGGGAGGGTGTTGAGCACGTGGCGGATGGCCTCGAGGCGGGCCCGCTTCTTGTCGTTCGACTTCACGACCGTCCACGGCGCGTCGGCCGTGTGGGTGTAGAAGAACATGGCCTCCTTCGCCATGGTGTAGTCGTCCCACTTGTCCAGGGAGGCCAGGTCGGTCGGGGACAGCTTCCAGCGGCGGACCGGGTCGGTCTCACGGGTGGCGAAGCGGTTCAACTGCTCGTTGCGGGACACGGAGAACCAGAACTTGATGATGTGGATGCCGGAGTTCACCAGCATCCGCTCCAGTTCCGGGGTCTCCCGCATGAACTCCAGGTACTGCTGAGCGGTGCAGTAGCCCATCACCCGCTCCACTCCGGCGCGGTTGTACCAGGAGCGGTCCATCATGACGATCTCGCCGCCTGAGGGCAGGTGCTGGATGTAGCGCTGGAAGTACCACTGCGAGGCCTCCTCCTCCGTGGGCTTCTCCAGCGCCACCGTGCGCGCACCGCGCGGGTTGAGGTGCTCGTTGAAGCGCTTGATGGCACCGCCCTTGCCGGCGGCGTCGCGGCCCTCGAAGATGATCAGGACCTTCTGGCCGGTCTCCTTGACCCACAGCTGCATCTTCAGCAGCTCGATCTGGAGCTGACGCTTGCGCCTCTCATAGGTCTTGCGGTCGAGCTTCTTGTCATAGGGGTAGCCCTCGCGCCACGCGTTCTTGTCCAGCTGCGGCAGGGCGGCGCTCGGGTCGAGCTTGCGCCCGAGCTCGGCGAGCTCGTCGAGCTCGGCGGCGTAGTCCTCGGTGACGGCGAAGGCCTTCCGGTCCTGCCCGGACTCCATCTGGTGGCCGCCGGCGACGACGTCCTTGTTCTCGGCATCGCCCTTCTCGGACGACTTCGGGGTGGGCGTGCTGTTCTCGGCCACGGGCGGCTCCTCGGTGCTCCGGTCGGCAGGGCTCGCGTCGACTCTACGCACTGGCCTGTGCGGACGGCCCGGACGCGCTCATCCCGTCACGGCGCCTCTGCCGCGACGGCCGTCATTTTACTCTTCCTCGCCTGGACATGTGGGGTTTCTGTGTCCTCCACCACCAACCGGCTAGCATGGCACGACCGTCCTCCCCCGTGCCCACGCGGAGGTCGACGGCCATCGCACCCGACATGAGGAGACCCATGGTCACGCACCGTCAACGTCCATCCCCCCGGCGACGTCCTGCCGCGCCCCTCGTCCTGCTCGGCGTCCTCCTCGCCCTGTTCCTCTCGGCCTGCACCGCCGGCGGGGACACCGACTCCGGCGGAGCCGCGGACGGCCCCACCTACACGATCGGCACCGACTCCACTTTCGCACCCTTCGAGTTCCGAGGGCCGGACGGCGAGCTGACCGGCATCGACGTCGACCTCATGGAGGCGATCGCCGAGAAGCAGGGCTTCCAGGTCGAATGGGAGTCCATCGGGTTCAACGCCGCGCTGCAGGCACTGTCCTCCGACCAGGTCGACGGCGTGATCGCCGGCATGGGCATCACCGATGAGCGTGCACAGGTCTACGACTTCTCCGACCCCTACTTCACGTCCGAGCTGCAGCTCGCCGTGCCGGAGGGCAACGACGAGATCACGTCGTGGGAGGACCTCGAAGGCAAGACCGTCGCGGTGAAGACCGGATCCCTCTCCGAGGACGAGGCCAAGAAGAAGCAGGAGGAGATCGACTTCGAGCTCACCTCCCTGGACCAGAGCACCACGATGGTGCAGACCGTGAAGACCGGAAACGCGGACGCCCTCATGGACGACCGTCCCGTGCTGGCGTACGGGGTCACCCAGGGCTCCGGCCTGAAGCTGGTCGCCGAGCCCATCAACACGGGCAACTACGGATTCGCCGTCAACAAGGGGATGAACGAGCAGCTCCTCGCCGACTTCAACGCCGGTCTGGCCGAGCTGAAGGAGTCCGGCGAGTACGACGAGATCGTCGCCGAATATCTCGGCGACGCGGCCGGCGACGGCACCCCTGAGCCGCCGTCGTTCTTCGAGATGCTCACGCAGATCATGCCTGCCCTGCTCAAGGGCCTCCAGAACACCCTGCTGGTCACGGGCATCGCCTTCCTCGCCGCCATGGCCCTCGGCCTGCTCTTCGGCTTCATGAAGGTCTCCGGCAACGTCCTGCTGCGCGGCATCGCCAACATCTTCATCAACGTCTTCCGAGGCACGCCGCTGCTGGTGTGGGCCTTCTTCTTCTACTTCGGGCTCCCCGGCATCATCGGCGTCCCCGTGAACATCTGGGTCGCCGGCGTGCTGACACTCGCACTCAACGGAGCCGCCTACATCGCCGAGATCGTCCGCGGAGGAATCCAGTCCGTGGACGCGGGCCAGGCCGAGGCGGCACGCTCCCTCGGCCTGGGATACGGCAAGACCATGCGCCGCGTGGTCCTCCCCCAGGCGTTCACCATCATGACGCCGTCCCTGATCAACCAGCTGATCATCATGCTGAAGGACTCCTCGCTGCTGCTGGCCATCGGCTTCGCCGAGCTGCTGTACCAGGCCCAGCAGGTGTACGCGTCCAACTTCCGTGTGACCGAGGTGCTGTTCATCGTGGCCGCGATCTACTTCGTGGCCATCTGGCTCCTCACACAGCTGGCGAACTTCGTGGAGAGGAAGATCAACAAGTGAAGGCTCCCGTGAACGACACCCGACCCCGCCCGGAGGCAGAGTCCGCCGCCCCCAAGATCGTGGTGGAGGACCTGCACAAGCACTTCGGCGACAACGAGGTCCTCAAGGGCATCGACGCGACCGTGGCGGAGGGAGAGGTCGTCTGTGTGATCGGCCCCTCGGGCTCCGGCAAGTCGACGTTCCTGCGCTGCCTGAACCGGCTGGAGGACCTCACCTCCGGGCGCGTGCTGATCGGGGACGACGACCTCTCGGACGCCTCCGTGGACATCGACGAGGTCCGTCGACGCATCGGCATGGTGTTCCAGCACTTCAACCTCTTCCCCCACCTCAGCGTCGAGGAGAACATCACGCTGGCCCCCGTCGAGCTCGGGCTGGCGACGAAGCAGGAGGCTCGCGCCACCGCTCAGCGGCTCCTGGAGCGCGTCGGGCTCGGGGACAAGGCCCAGGCACGCCCTCGATCACTCTCGGGCGGGCAGAAGCAGCGCGTCGCGATCGCCCGCGCACTGGCCATGAGCCCGGAGGTCATGCTCTTCGACGAGGCGACCTCCGCCCTCGACCCGGAGATGGTGGGCGAAGTGCTGCAGGTCATCCGTGACCTGGCCGACGAGGGCATGACGATGGTGCTGGTGACGCACGAGATGGGCTTCGCCCGCGAGGTCGCCGATCGCGTCATGTTCATGGCGGACGGACGGATCATGGAGCAGGACGTGCCCGAGCGCATCTTCGATGCGCCGCAGACCCCACGGCTCCAGGAGTTCCTCTCCAAGGTGCTCTGAAGGCACCCTGCGGCGGACGGCGGCGGCCCCCATCGGGGGTCGCCGCCGCAGGCCCCGGACACGGCCGTGGCCGGCCACCCCAGACGGGGTGACCGGCCACGGTCTGCTGTGCCGGCGAAGCGGCCGGTCCGTCGCGGAGAGCCGGACCTGCCCCTCGCGGCGGCGAGGATCAGCGCTTCGAGTACTGCGGGGCCTTGCGGGCCTTCTTCAGGCCGGCCTTCTTGCGCTCGATGATGCGGGCGTCGCGGGTCAGGAAGCCGGCCTTCTTCAGGGCCGGGCGGTTGTGCTCGCGATCGATCTCGTTCAGCGCACGGGAGATGCCCAGGCGCAGCGCACCGGCCTGGCCGGAGGGGCCGCCGCCGTGGATGCGGGCGATGACGTCGTAGGCGCCCTCGAGCTCCAGCAGGGTGAAGGGGTCGTTGACCTCCTGCTGGTGCAGCTTGTTCGGGAAGTAGCTGTCCAGGGTGCGGCCGTTGATGGTCCACTGGCCGGAGCCCGGGACGACGCGGACGCGGGCCACGGCCTCCTTGCGGCGGCCCACGGCGGAGCCGGCGACGGTGAGGGCCGGGCGCTCGGTGGCGGCCGGGGCGTCGGAGGTCTGAGCGGACTCGGAGGTGTAGCTGGTCAGCTCCGCGCCCTCGTTCTCATTGATGGTCATGGGGTCTCCTTGAAGAGGTCTCGAAGGGCGGGCGCCGATTACTGGGCGACCTGGCCGATCTCGAAGGTCTTGGGCTGCTGGGCGGCGTGCGGATGCTCGGCACCGCGGTACACCTTCAGCTTGGACAGCTGCTGGGCGGCCAGGGAGTTCTTGGGGAGCATGCCCTTGACGGCCTTCTCCACGGCGCGCACCGGGTTCTTCTCCAGGAGCTCCTCGTAGGAGACGGACTTGAGGCCGCCCGGGTAGCCGGAGTGGCGGTAGGCGCGCTTCTTCTCGAGCTTGGCGCCGGTCAGGGCCACCTTCTCGGCGTTGATGATGATGACGTGATCGCCCATGTCCATGTGGGGGGCGAACGTCGGCTTGTGCTTGCCGCGCAGCAGGATCGCGGTCTGGGAGGCCAGGCGGCCGAGCACCACATCGGTGGCGTCGATGACGTGCCACTGACGGTCGGCGTCACCGGGCTTGGGAGTGTACGTACGCACGTTGTCTGCCTTCATGGTCGGTAGTTCGGTCACAGCCGTGCCGGGCCGGGCGTGAGTCAGGCCTGACGCGACTGTCAGTTCTCCGCGCGCGCCGGGCGCCAGGTGAGGACTGGCGAGCATCCGGGCCCTGAACATCCGATGGGCGCCGGCGAGATCACGGCCATGCAACTGAGCCTCTCGCGGCGCGCCTGAATCCGGATGCGGACATGCGCAACGACATCACATCATATCGGTTCGTCACCCCGATTGCCACCGGGGACGCTGTCGCCCTCCGCACGCGCCCTCAGGCGTCCCTGTCGATCTGCGCGGCGTCACGCCGGGCCCGGGTGCCCTCCGCCCGGGAGGCGAGGGAGCCGTCGTCGGGGTATTCGACGTGGTCCAGGACCAGGGCATGCGGCGGGGCGAGACGGGACAGGGAGTCGCGGACCTGCGCCTGAAGACGCTCGGCCATCCACCCCGGCTCCTGACGCCCCTCCCCCACGGCCACGGCCGCGGCGACGAGGGCGCGCACCATGTGGTGACAGAAGGCGTCCGCGCGCAGGCGGCACTCGAGCACCCCGTCCGAGCCGCGCTCCACGGTGAAGGCCTGCAGCTCGCGGATGGTGGTCCCCTCCGGCCTCGGCCTGCAGTAGCTCAGGAAGTCGTGGAGCCCGACGACGGAACGCGCCTCCGCCTGCATCCTCGCCTCGTCCAGGGGCTCGCGATGCCAGTAGGTGTCCCTGCGGCGGAGGGGATCGCGGGTGTCCGGCCGGTCGCTGATGCGATAGCGATAGGAGCGCCACAGGGCCGAGAAGCGGGCGTCGAAGCCCTCGGGGGCGCGGACGGCCGAGCGGATGACGAGCGCGTCCGATGCGCGGCGGAGCACGCCGTGCAGGCGCCGGACGAGGGTCTCCCCCGGCTCCAGGCCTGCGCGGCCGCGGACCAGGCCCTCCCACTCGGTCTCGGTGAGGTCGAGGTGGACGACCTGGTGGGCCGCATGGACGCCCGCGTCCGTGCGACCGGCCACGACGGTGCGCACCGGTCGGCGCAGGATGGTCTCCAACGCATCCTCGAGGGTGCCCTGCACGGTGCTCAGACCAGGCTGGGCGGCCCAGCCGCGGAAGTCGGTGCCGTCGTAGGCGAGGTCCAGGCGCACACGGACCAGACGCGGCTCCTCGCCGGTGGCCGACGCGGCGGCGGTGACGGCGGTCATCACACCAGCCCCGAGGTCAGCAGGAAGATCGCGCCGCCGTGGGCGATGGTCGAGCCGAGCACGCCGTGGCGGATCGCGATCGCAGCGCAGACGAGCCCCTCGACGAGGGTGAAGGCCAGGATCGGCCAGCCGACCTCGGTCACGGTGGAGGCTAGGAAGACGTGGCCGGCGGCGAAGAACGCCGCCGAGGCCAGGGCCGCGCGCGCCACGGTGGTGTGGTGCTCCAGCTCGGACTGCAGCAGACCGCGGAACAGGACCTCCACGAGCAGGCCGGCGCAGAAGGCGAACACCAGCAGCGGGACGAGGATGCCGGCCGCCACGGCACCGCCACGGACGTCGAGCGGGACGTCGCCGAGCCCGAGCGCCGCCGAGAGGGCGGGCACCGAGCCGTAGAGGACCGCGAAGGGAAGGACGATCACAGCGGCACCGAGGAGTCCGACCGGGCCGGAGAGCCAGGCGCGGTCCGCCGTCCACCGCATCCCACGGGAGCGCTGCCGGAAGGCCGCCACCAGGCCGGCGACCGCCGCCAGAGCGAGCACGGACAGGCTGATCAGCTGGATCGGGTCCGAGGTGAAGCGCAGCCACAGGACGGGCCGCTCCCCCGCCGTGCCGAACGTGAACAGACCGTGCCCCACCATGGCGTCCCGCAGCAGCACGACGCCGAGGATCGCCACGAGGACACGGGCGGCGACCATGCGCCCGGGCACGAGCGCCAGGGCTGCGACCACCAGCAGCAGGCCCGGGGCCACGTCGATCAGGTAGGCCGCCAGGCTGTCGAGAGAGGGGTCGCCGAACACTCTGGCAGTGTACCGAGCAGAGACGGCGGGACCGGCGACGCACCGAGCGGAGACGGCGGGCACGGCGAAGGGGCCGCCCCCTCCACAGCGGAGGGAACGACCCCTGGCACGGTGCCGGCGTCAGCGCACCGGCGCGAAGATCACTCGGAGACCTTCTGGGCGGCCTCGCCGCCGGCCGGGGCGTAGCCCGCGGCCTTGGCGTCCTCGACGGAGGCGAACCAGACCTCGGCGGTGGTCTGGTCGTACCAGCGAGAGCCGGGCACGTGGTACTTCATGGAGCCCGCATTGCCCTTGATGTCGGCACCCTCCGGCGCCGAGCCGTCCTCGTTGGCCGGGATCGGGCCGTTGCCGGTCGCGGCGGCCTCCTCGGCCGGGGCGGTCTCCTCGGCCGGGGCCTCGGCGGCGGCCTGGGCCTCGTCCACCTGCGGCTCCGCCGGGGCGGCATCCGCCGGGGCGGCGGCGGTGGCCTGCTCGGCCTCCTTCACGACGGCCTGCTTGGCGGACACCGGGTCCATGACCAGCTCGATGACGGCCATCGGGGCGTTGTCGCCGTTGCGGTTGCCGATCTTGGTGATGCGGGTGTAGCCGCCGTCGCGCTCGGCCATGGCCGGGGCGATCACGGTGAACAGCTCGTGCACCACGGTCTTGTTCGTACGGTTCTTCGCGGCGATGATGCCCTGGACCTTGCGACGGGCCGGCAGGTCACCCTTCTTGGCGAAGGTGATGAGGCGCTCGGCGAACGGGCGCAGACGCTTGGCGCGGGTGAGCGTCGTGGTGATCGACTTGTGCTCGAACAGCTGGGCAGACATGTTGGCCAGCATGATGCGCTCGTGGGCCGGGCTGCCGCCCAGGCGCGGACCCTTGGTGGGGGTAGGCATGGTGTTTCTCCTCAGGTGATCCCCGACCCCTCACGGGATCGGCGGACAGGTTTGGTGGTGCGTCGAGCTCAGTACTCGGAGAACGGATCGTCGTCCATCTGCTCGGCGTGGGCCTGCGGGTCGTAGCCGGCGGGCGAGTCCTTGAGGGACAGGCCGAGCTCGTAGAGCTTCTCCTTGACCTCGTCGATGGACTTCGCGCCGAAGTTCCGGATGTCCATCAGGTCGGCCTCGGAGCGGGCCACGAGCTCACCCACGGAGTGGATGCCCTCGCGCTTGAGGCAGTTGTAGGAGCGCACGGTGAGCTCCAGCTCCTCGATCGGCTGTGCCAGGTCCGCGGAGACGGCGGCGTCGGCCGGGGCCTCGCCCAGGTCGATGCCCTCGGCCTCGACGTTGAGCTCGTGGGCCAGGCCGAACAGCTCGACCAGCGTGGAGCCTGCGGAGGCCACGGCGTCACGCGGAAGCATGGACTCCTTGGTCTCCACGTCCAGGATCAGACGGTCGAAGTCCGTGCGCTGCTCCACACGGGTGGCCTCCACCTTGAAGGTGACCTTCAGCACCGGCGAGTAGATCGAGTCGATCGGCATGCGACCGATCTCGGAGTCGGCCAGCTTGTTCTGGGCCGCGGTCACGTAGCCGCGACCGCGCTCGATGGTCAGCTCCATCTCGAACTTGCCCTTCGCGTTCAGCGTCGCGATGTGCAGGTCCGGGTTGTGGATCTCCACGCCGGCCGGCGCGGTGATGTCAGCGGCGGTGACGACGCCCGCACCCTGCTTGCGCAGGTAGGCGACGACCGGCTCGTCGTTCTCCGAGGAGACCGAGAGCTTCTTGATGTTGAGGATGACCTCGGTGACATCCTCCTTGGCACCGCTGATGGTGCTGAACTCGTGCAGCACACCGTCCACGCGGATGCTGGTCACGGCAGCACCGGGGATGGAGGACAGCAGAGTGCGGCGCAGGGAGTTGCCGAGGGTGTAGCCGAAGCCGGGCTCCAGCGGCTCGATGACGAACCGGGAACGACGATCGGAGACAACCTCTTCGGTCAGCGTGGGGCGCTGTGCAATGAGCACGGACATTTCCTTTCGGCGGGCGTCCGCCATATGACGCACGCAGGGGGTGGAAACGAGTTCTATGGGTGGGCAGGTCCGAGGACCTGTCCCCGCGCCCCTCAGGCGAGGGCCACGGGGACTCGACAGGTGTCAGACGCGACGGCGCTTGGCCGGGCGGGCGCCGTTGTGCGCCATCGGGGTGACGTCCTGGATGGAGCCCACCTCGAGGCCTGCGGCCTGCAGGGAGCGGATCGCGGTCTCACGACCGGAGCCCGGTCCCTTCACGAACACATCGACCTTGCGCATGCCGTGCTCCTGCGCACGCTTGGCGGCCTGCTCGGCGGCCATCTGCGCGGCGTAGGGGGTGGACTTGCGGGAGCCCTTGAAGCCGACCTCGCCGGAGGAGGCCCAGGCGATCACGGCGCCGGTGGTGTCGGTGATGGACACGATGGTGTTGTTGAACGTGCTCTTGATGTGGGCCTGGCCCACAGTGATGTTCTTGTTTGCCTTGCGACGCGGCTTGCGAACCGCTGCGCGAGTCTTCGGGGGCATGGATATCTCCTACGGGAAAGCTGGGGTGGATCTACCTGCAGCGCCTCGGCCCGTCCTGTGCGGCGGGGACCGTGGCGCCGGGGATCACTTCTTCTTGCCGGCGACCGTCTTCTTCGGACCCTTGCGGGTACGGGCGTTGGTCTTGGTGCGCTGGCCGCGCACGGGCAGGCCGCGACGGTGACGCAGGCCCTCGTAGGAGCCGATCTCGACCTTGCGGCGGATGTCGGCGGCGACCTCGCGGCGGAGGTCGCCCTCGACCTTGTAGGTGCCCTCGATGTGGTCGCGCAGCTTCACCAGCTGCTCGTCCGAGAGGTCCTTCACGCGGATGTTCGGGTCGACGCCCGTTGCCGCCAGGGTCTCCTCGGCGCGGGTCCTGCCCACACCGTAGATGTACGTGAGTGCGATGATCACGCGCTTCTCGCGCGGGATGTCAACGCCTGCAAGACGAGCCATATGGCCGCCCTCCTGTTCCTTCTGCAGCAGGGGTCTGCACCAGTGACGTCCCGCCCACGTGGCCTGGCGGCCTGCGCGGCCCGGTGCACGGCACCGGGGAAGTGTTCCGGTGTGGGTCCGTGCCGGCGGCCCCGCCGCGAGCGGTCTCCGGCCCCTGCGACCGGAGGTTGCGTCCGTGCCCCGCCCGCAGGCGGTGGACGCTGTCCTGATGTCTCGGCCCTGATGGCCGATGTGAATATGGGTGATGTGCACTCAGGCGGCGCCGCCCCGGACCGGGGCGGACGCTCAGCCCTGGCGCTGCTTGTGGCGCGGGTTCGAGCAGATCACCAGCACGCGGCCCTTACGGCGCACGACCTGGCAGTTGTCGCAAATCCGCTTCACGCTCGGCTGAACCTTCACGGTTCCTCCTCTTGCGCTCGCTTGTCGGACGGTTTACTTGTAGCGGTACACGATGCGACCCCGGTTGAGGTCGTACGGGCTAAGCTCGACCACGACCCGGTCCTCGGGGAGGATGCGGATGTAGTGCTGACGCATCTTGCCGGAGATCGTCGCGAGCACGATGTGCTCGTTCTGCAGGCGGACCCGGAACATTGCATTCGGCAATGCCTCGGTCACCGTGCCCTCGACCTCGATGACACCTTCCTTCTTAGCCATGTCCTCCACAATCGTTGGGCCCCGCCTCGCCAGGGCACAGGCCCTCGCGCGATGGGACAGGAATGGGTTCGACCCACCTCCACCTGGACAGGCAGAGGCACAGTCAGCGCCCCAGCTTACCCCATCTCCGGATTGATTCCAACCGCCGACGGCGTCGCGGAGCAATGCGCAGGTCGCCTCGTGCGCTCCCCGGTGAACCGGTGACGACGGTCGCTCGCCGGCCGAAGGCGCGGGGCCGTCGTCGGGGTCTGGATCAGGACCTCCCCGCAGGCCGAGCGCCGGCCGCGGGCGCCGGGATCACTCCCCCGGCGGCACCGGGGTGACGCCGAAGCGCGCGAGCTCGGAGGCACCACCGTCCGGCGCGGTGAGCACCCACACTCCCCCGCGATGCCGGCAGACGCTGTGCTCCCACTGGCTGGCCCGCCCGCCGTCCGTGGTGACGACCGTCCAGTCGTCCTCCAGAGTGACGGTCTCGATGCCGCCGCGCACGAGCATCGGCTCGATCGCCAAGGCCATGCCCGGCTGCACCTTGGGGCCGCGGTGCCCGGTGCGGTAGTTGAAGACGTCCGGCGGCATGTGCATCTTCGAGCCGATGCCGTGGCCGACGTAGTCCTCGAGGATGCCCAGCGGGGGCCCCGGCTGCCGGGTGACGAAGTCGTCGATCGCGTCGCCGACCTCGCCCACGTTGCTCGCCGTCGCCAGGGCGGCGATGCCCACCCACAGGGCCTCACGGGTGATCTCGGACAGCCGCTCGTCCTCCGGATCCGCCGTGCCGGCCTCCGAGGAGCCGAGGATCACCGTGCGCGCGGAGTCGGCGTGCCAGCCGTCCACGATCGCGCCGCCGTCGATCTTCACCACGTCGCCGGACTGCAGCACGCGCTCGCCCGGGATCCCGTGGACGACCTCCTCGTTCACCGACGTGCAGATCGTCGCCGGGAACCCGTGGTAGCCGAGGAAGTTGGACGTGGCGCCGTGCTCGTCCAGCACGGCACGGAACACCTGGTCCAGCTCTGCGGTGGTCACCCCGGGGGCCGCCGCGCCGACGGCGGCGTCGAGGGCGCGCGAGAGGACCACCCCCGCGCGCTGCATGGTCTGCAGCTCGGAGGTGGTCTTCAGCTCGAGGGAACGACGGGCGAACACCCGATCAGGCCTCCTCGGAGCCCTGGTCCACCACCGGCAGGGTGCCGGTGGCCGCACGCACGGAGTAGACGGCCTGCAGCAGGCGCTCGGTGACGTCGTCCACCTGGCCGGTGCCGTCCACGCGGGTGACGATGCCGCGGTCCTGGTAGCTCTCGATGACCGCCGCGGTCTCCTGGTGGTACAGGTCGAGACGGTGGGTGATGACGTCCTCGGTGTCGTCGGCGCGGCCCTCGATCTCAGCGCGCTTGAGCAGGCGAGCGACGAGCTCCTCGTCCGGGACGGTCAGCTCGACCACGACGGAGAGGGCGTGGCCCGAGTCCTTGAGCATGGAGTCCAGCGCCTCCACCTGCCCGGCGGTGCGCGGGTAGCCGTCCAGCAGGAAGCCGGAGGACGCGTCCGGCTGCGCGATGCGGTCGGCGACCATGCGGTTGGTCACCTCGTCCGGGACGAAGTCGCCGTTGTCGATGTACCGCTTGGCCTCCACGCCGAGCGGGGTCATCTCCTTCACGTTGTGGCGGAAGATGTCACCCGTGGAGATCGCCACGATCCCCAGCTTGTCGGCAATCCGGGCGGCCTGGGTGCCCTTGCCGGAGCCGGGAGGGCCCATGATCAGCATGCGAGTCATTTCTTGTTCCTCACTGTCGGGATCGGTGGAGGGGGTCGTGGGTCCGGTTCAGCGCAGCAGGCCCTCGTAGTGACGCTGCTCCATCTGGGCGTTGATCTGCTTCACGGTCTGCAGGCCGACGCCCACCATGATCAGGATCGAGGTGCCGCCGAACGGGAAGTTCTGGTTGGCGTTGATCAGCACGAAGGCGATCAGCGGGATCATCGCGACCACGCCCAGGTACAGGGCTCCCGGGAAGGTGATGCGGCTGATCACGTACTCAAGGTACCGCTCCGTGGGGCGGCCCGCACGGACGCCCGGGATGAAGCCGCCATAGCGCTTCATGTTGTCCGAGATCTCCTTCGGGTTGAAGGTGATGGACACGTAGAAGTACGTGAAGCCCACGATCATCAGCAGGTACAGGGCCATGTAGACCGGGTGGTCGCCACCGGTGAAGTACTCGGCCAGGAACGTCACCCAGGCCGGCGGGTTCGAGCCGTCCTGCGGGGTGTTGAACTGGACCAGGATGCCTGGGAGCGTCAGCACGGAGGACGCGAAGATCACGGGGATCACTCCGGCCATGTTCACCTTGATCGGGATGAACGTCGAGTGGCCGGAGAGGGTGCGGGAGCCGATCTGCCGCTTGGCGTACTGGACCGGGACGCGACGCTGGGACTCCTCCACGAAGACGACCGCGAGCATGGTCAGCAGACCGATGACCATGACGATCAGGAACGTGCGGACGCCCTGGGTCTGCCACACCTGGCCGATGCCGGACGGGAAGCCGGCGGCGATGGAGGCGAAGATCAGCAGGGACATGCCGTTGCCGACGCCGCGCTCCGTAATCTGCTCGCCCATCCACATCACCAGGACGGTGCCCGTGGTGAGGACCAGCACGACCATGAGGACCGTGACGATGGAGTCGTCCACGAGCAGCGGCAGCTGGCAGCTCAGCAGCGCGCCGGTGCGGGCCAGCGACGCCATGGTGGTCGACTGCAACAGGGCCAGCGCCAGGGTCAGGTAGCGCGTGTACTGGGTCAGCTTCGCCTGGCCCTGCGGGCCTTCCTGGTGGAGCTGCTCGAAGCGCGGGATCACCACGCGCAGCAGCTGCACGATGATCGACGCGGTGATGTAGGGCATGATGCCCAGCGCGAAGATGGAGACCTGCAGCAGCGCGCCGCCGGAGAACATGTTCACGAACGAGTACAGGCCACCGGAGGCGTTGCCCGCTGCCAGACACATCTGCACGTTGCCGTAGTCCACACCCGGCGACGGGATGAAGGCACCCAGTCGGTAGATGGCGATGATGCCGAGCGTGAACCAGATCTTGCGCTGCAGGTCTGGCGTCCGGAAGATCCGGCCGATGGCCTTGAACACGCGTCCTCCTGTGTGCGGTCGGTGTGGTGGTCCCCGCCTCTCGACGCGACGGGCTGTGGCACCGCCCACGCGGACCACCAGGGCAGTCTACACGGCGATGCAAGAGGCCCCCGGCCCCCAGGCGGACCTGGGGATCGGGGGCCTCTGTGCGACCGCGGGGGTCAGAGGGTCTCGGTGGACCCGCCCGCGGCAGCGATCTTCTCCACGGCCGAGGCGGAGAAGGCGTGGGCCTTCACCTGCACGGCGACGGAGATCTCACCGGAGCCGAGCACCTTGACGGGCTGGTTCTTGCGGACCAGACCCTTCTCGACGAGGGCCTCGACCGAGACCTCGCCGCCCTCCGGGAAGGCGGTGTTCAGCTTGTCCAGGTTCACGACCTGGTACTCGGTGCGGAACGGGTTCTTGAAGCCGCGCAGCTTCGGCAGACGCATCTGCAGCGGAAGCTGGCCGCCCTCGAAGCCCGGACGCACCTGGTAACGGGCCTTGGTGCCCTTGGTGCCACGGCCGGCGGTCTTGCCCTTGGAGGCCTCACCGCGGCCCACGCGGGTCTTCGCGGTCTTGGCGCCCGGGGCCGGACGCAGGTCGTGGATCCGGATGGCGTCGTTCTCAGCCATTGCTGACCTCCTCCACGGACACCAGGTGCGGCACGGTGTTCACCATGCCGACGGTCGCCGCGTCGGCCTTGCGGGTGACCTGGTGGCCGATCCGCTTCAGGCCCAGCGAGCGCAGGGTGTCGCGCTGGTTCTGCTTCACGCCCGAGACGCCGCGGGTCTGGGTGATGACCAGGGTGGCGTCCGAGGGCTGGATGTTCTTACGAGTGGGCTCAAACATGGCTCAGGCACCTGCCTTCTCGGTGCTCTTCTGGGCGCGGTCGGCCTCCATGGTGCGCAGCATGGCGTGGGGGGCGATCTCGTCCAGGGCCTTGCCGCGGCGGGCGGCCACGGCCTGGGGCTCCTCGAGCTTCTTGAGGGCGTCCACGGTGCCGCGAACGATGTTGATGACGTTCACGGAGCCCATGGACTTGGACAGCACGTCATGGATGCCGGCGCACTCCAGCACGGCGCGCACCGGGCCGCCGGCGATCACGCCGGTACCCGGGGAGGCCGGACGGAGCAGCACGACGCCGGCGGCGTCCTCACCCTGCACGAGGTGCGGGATGGTGGAGCCGACGCGCGGGACACGGAAGAACGACTTCTTGGCCTCCTCCACGCCCTTCTGGATCGCGGCGGGGACCTCCTTCGCCTTGCCGTAGCCCACACCGACCATGCCGTTGCCGTCGCCGACGACGACCAGGGCGGTGAAGCTGAAGCGACGGCCGCCCTTGACGACCTTCGCCACGCGGTTGATGGCGACGACGCGCTCGAGGAACGCGTCCTTGTCCTCGTCCTGGGCGCCACGACGGTTGCGGTCGTCGCGACGGCCGCCGCGGCGATCGTCACGGCCGCCGCGGCCGTTGTCACGACCACCACGACCGCCGGAACGCTCGGTGGACTGGCTGGCCGAGCCGGCAGCGGTCTCGGCGACAGCGGTCTCGGTGTTCTCGGTCACCTGGGTGTCCTTCTGGTTGTTGGTCTCGGTCACAGCTGCAGCCCACCCTCTCGGGCACCGTCGGCGACGGCGGCCACACGGCCGTGGTACTTGTTGCCACCGCGGTCGAACACGACGGTCTCGATCCCCGCAGCCTTCGCACGCTCGGCGACGAGCTCGCCCACGCGCTTGGCCTTGGCGGTCTTGTCGCCCTCGAATGCACGCAGGTCCGCCTCCATGGTGGAGGCCGAGGCCAGAGTGCGGCTCTGGGTGTCGTCGACGACCTGCACGAACATGTGGCGTGCAGAGCGGTTCACGACCAGGCGCGGACGGGCGGTGGTGCCGGAGATCCGCTTGCGGACACGGAGGTGGCGGCGGGTACGGGCGTTGAACTTGCCCTTGCCCTTCACCTTCAGAGTAGACATCACTTACCTGCCTTTCCGGCCTTGCGGCGGATCTGCTCGCCCGCGTAGCGGACGCCCTTGCCCTTGTACGGGTCCGGGCGGCGCAGCTTGCGGATGTTGGCGGCGGTCTCGCCGACCTTCTGCTTGTCGATACCGGAGACGGTGACCTTGTTGCCCTCGACGGCGAAGGAGATGCCCTCCGGGCACTTCACCGGAACCGGGTGGGAGTAGCCCAGGGCGAACTCCAGGTCCTGGCCCTTGGCCAGCACGCGGTAGCCGGTGCCGATGACCTCGAGCTGCTTGGAGAAGCCCTCCGTCACGCCCAGGATCATGTTGTTGATCAGGGTGCGGGACAGGCCGTGCAGGGAACGGGACTCACGCTCGTCGTCCGGACGGGCCACGGTGACCTGTCCGTCCTCGAGGGTGGCCGTGATCGGGGAGGGCAGGGTGTGCTCCAGCTGGCCCTTCGGGCCCTTCACGGTGACGCGGGCGCCGTCGATGGTCACATCGACGCCGCTGGGAACGGTGATCGGCAGACGTCCGATTCGCGACATGTCAATACAGCCTTTCTTCGGTCTCGTCCGTCACCAGACGTAGGCGACGACTTCGCCGCCGACGCCCTTCTTGGCGGCCTGCCGGTCGGTCAGCAGACCGGAGGAGGTGGACAGGATGGCGATGCCCAGACCACCCAGCACGTGCGGGAGGTTGGTGGACTTCGCGTACACGCGCAGACCCGGCTTGGAGATGCGGCGCAGGCCGGCGATGGCACGCTCGCGCTGCGGTCCGAACTTCAGGTCGATGATCAGCTTCTTGCCGACCTCGGCCTCCTCCTCGCGCCAGTCGGCGATGTAGCCCTCGGCCTTGAGGATGTCGGCCACGCGGGTCTTCAGCTTGGACGACGGCATGGACACGGTGTCGTGGTAGGCCGAGTTCGCATTGCGCAGACGCGTCAGCATGTCTGCGACGGGATCGGTCATGGTCATGTGGGCTTCACGCCCTTTCTCGCCGCGGTTTCCCGCTCCGGTTCACCGGCACGGGACCTGTGGCGTAGAGGTCTTACTTTTCGGTCTTGAACGGGAAGCCCAGCGCCTTCAGCAGCGCGCGGCCCTCGTCGTCGTTCTTGGCAGAGGTCACCACGGTGATGTCCATGCCGCGCACGCGGTCGATCTTGTCCTGATCGATCTCGTGGAACACGGTCTGCTCGGACAGGCCGAAGGTGTAGTTGCCGTTGCCGTCGAACTGGCGGTCGGACAGACCCCGGAAGTCACGGATGCGCGGGAGCGCGAAGGTGACGAGGCGGTCCAGGAACTCCCACATGCGGTCGCCACGGAGGGTGGCGTGCGTGCCGATCGGCATGCCCTCACGCAGCTTGAACTGCGCGATGGACTTGCGGGCCTTGGTGATCATCGGCTTCTGACCGGTGATCAGGGTCAGGTCGGCCACGGCGCCGTCGATGATCTTCGAGTCCTTGGCGGCCTCGCCGACACCCATGTTGACGACGACCTTGACGACGCCCGGCACCTGCATGACGTTGCCGTAGGAGAACTCCTCCTGCAGGGCGGCGCGGATCTGATCGCGGTACTTGGTCTTCAGACGCGGGGTGACCTTGGTGGTCTGCTGAACCTCGGTCATCACAGCTCCTTCCCCGAGGCCTTGGCGAAGCGGACCTTCACGGTCGTGCTCACGCCGTCCTTCTCGACGGTCTCGAAGCGGTAGCCCACGCGGGTCGGCTTCTTGGTCTCCGGGTCCACCACGGCCACGTTCGAGATGTGGATCGGGGCCTCGACGACCTGCAGGCCGCCCTCGGTGGAGCCGTTGTTGTTCTGGCCGGCACGCAGGTGCTTGGTCACGCGGTTGACGCCCTCGACCAGCACGCGGTCGGTGGACGGGAACACGCGCAGGACCTTGCCCTGCATGCCCTTGTCCTTGCCGGCGATGACCTGGACCAGGTCATCCTTCTTGATCTTCGCCATGGGTCAGATCACCTCCGGAGCGAGCGACACGATCTTCATGAAGCGCTTGTCGCGCAGCTCACGGCCCACGGGGCCGAAGATACGAGTGCCGCGCGGCTCGTTCTCGTTCTTGAGGATGACGGCCGCGTTCTCGTCGAAGCGGATGTACGAGCCGTCCGGACGGCGAGACTGCTTGCGAGCCCGCACGACCACAGCCTTGACGACATCGCCCTTCTTGACGTTGCCGCCGGGGATGGCGTCCTTCACGGTGGCGACGATGGTGTCGCCGATGCCTGCGTAGCGGCGTCCCGAGCCACCGAGAACACGGATGGTCAGGATCTCCTTCGCACCGGTGTTGTCGGCGACCTTCAGCCGCGACTCCTGCTGAATCACTTATCTCTCCTAGCGTCGCGCCGGTTCTCACCCCCGGTGGGTGAGCCTTGCGGAACGGTCAAGCGGTGATCCCGGCGTGCTTACCCCTGCCCCTCTCGCGTTCGGGCCCACACCTCTCCCCCACCGCATCTTCAGACAGCGGCGCGGTTCGGGGCAGGCTGCGGAACGCAGGGCAAGGCCGAGGCGGTTCCGGGATCGGCGTGCGACTCCCTCGGCACGCAGGATGGATGGTCCTGCCAACAAAGGGCGCACGAACATAGAAGTCTACAGCAAAGGCCCGCCCCTGCCAACGGCAGCGGACGGGCCTTCGCCTGTCATTCGGCTCACGCCGAACGCGTCACTTGGCGCGCTCGACGATCTCCGCGAGACGGAAATGCTTCGACGCCGACAGCGGTCGGGTCTCAGCGAGGCGAACGCGGTCGCCGACACCGGCGGCGTTCTCCTCATCGTGCGCCTTCACACGCTTGGTGGTGCGCATGACCTTGCCGTACAGCGCGTGCTTCTTGCGGTCCTCGACCTCGACCACGATGGTCTTGTCCATCTTGTCCGAGACGACGATGCCGCGGACGGACTTGCGGTAGCCGCGCTCCTCGGAGGCGGCGGCGGTCTGCTCGCTCACTTGGCAGCCTCCTCGTTCTTCTCGTCAGCCTTGCCCGGCGCGACGACGTCCTCGCGGATGCCGAGCTCGCGCTCACGCAGGATGGTGTAGATGCGGGCGATGTCACGCTTGACGGCCTTCAGTCGGCTGGAGTTGTCCAGCTGACCGGTGGCGGCCTGGAAGCGCAGGTTGAACAGCTCCTCCTTGGAGGACTTCAGGGCCTCCTGGAGACGGCCGTTGTCCATGCCGTCCAGGGACTCGACGTTCAGATCCTTGGTTCCGATGGCCATGGGATCACTCACCACCCTCTCGACGGATGATTCGGGCCTTCAGCGGCAGCTTGTGGATCGCGAGGCGCAGCGCCTCACGGGCGACGTCCTCGGACACACCGGACAGCTCGAACAGCACGCGGCCCGGCTTCACGTTGGCCACCCACCACTCGGGCGAGCCCTTGCCGGAGCCCATACGGGTCTCGGCGGGCTTCTTGGTCAGCGGACGGTCCGGGTAGATGTTGATCCACACCTTGCCGCCACGCTTGATGTAACGGGTCATGGCGATACGCGCGGCCTCGATCTGACGGTTCGTCACATAGGCCGGCGTGAGCGCCTGGATGCCCCACTCACCGAAGGTCACGGCGGTGCCGCCCTTGGCGGTGCCGGTGCGCTTGGGGTGGTGCTGCTTGCGGTGCTTGACGCGACGGGGAATCAGCATCAGGCGTTTCCTCCTTCAGCGGGAGCGGCGGCCGGCGCGGTGTTCTCGCGGCGCGGAGCACGCTCAGCACGATCGTTGCGACGGCGACGCTCGCCACCGCGACGGTCGCCGCGGCCACGGCCGGACGGCTGAGCGGCCTCCTTGGCGGCCAGCTCCTTCGCGGTGAGATCGCCCTTGTAGATCCAGACCTTCACGCCGATGCGACCGAAGGTGGTCCGGGCCTCGAACTTGCCGTAGTCCACGTTCGCCCGGAGGGTGTGCAGCGGCACGCGGCCCTCGCGGTAGAACTCGGAACGGCTCATCTCGGCGCCGCCGAGGCGGCCGGAGCACTGGATCTTGATGCCCTTGGCGCCGGCACGCATGGCCGACTGGATGGCCTTCTTCATCGCGCGGCGGAAGGCCACGCGGGAAGACAGCTGCTCCGCCACGCCCTGGGCGACCAGCTGGGCATCGGTCTCGGGGTTCTTGACCTCGAGGATGTTCAGCTGGATCTGCTTGCCGGTGAGCTTCTCGAGCTCCCCGCGGATGCGGTCGGCCTCAGCGCCGCGACGACCGATCACGATGCCCGGACGAGCGGTGTGGATGTCCACCCGCACGCGGTCACGGGTGCGCTCGATCTCCACCTTGGAGATGCCGGCGCGCTCCATGCCGTTGGTCATCAGCTCGCGGATCTTGACGTCCTCCTTGAGGAAGTCCTTGTAGCGCTGACCGTCCTTGTGGGAGTCAGCGAACCAGTGCGAGACGTGGTCGGTGGTGACGCCGAGACGGAAACCGTTCGGGTTGATCTTGTTGCCCATTTACTCAGTTCCCACCCTTCTCGTCCTTGGTGGCGACCACCACGGTCACGTGGCTGGTGCGCTTGTCGATGCGGTAGGCGCGGCCCTGGGCACGCGGCTGGAACCGCTTCATGGTCGGGCCCTCGTCCACGTAGGCCTCGCTGATGTACAGCGAGTCCTCGTCGAACGCGAGGCCCTCACGGTCGGCCTTCACACGGGCGTTGGCCACGGCGGAGGCGACGATCTTGTAGACCGGCTCCGAAGCGCCCTGACGGGCGAACTTCAGGATGGCCAGGGCCTCCACGGTGTCCTTGCCACGGACCAGGTCGACGACGCGCCGGGCCTTCATCGGCGTCACGCGCAGGTGGCGCGCCATTGCCTTGGCTTCCATTGCTTCTCTCTTTCGAATCTCTCGAAGGTCAAGCTCCACGAACCGTCAGGCTCAGCGGCGCTTGCCCTTCTTGTCGTCCTTCACGTGACCGCGGAACGTCCGCGTGGGGGCGAACTCTCCGAGCTTGTGGCCCACCATGGACTCGGTGACGAACACCGGGATGTGCTTGCGGCCGTCGTGCACCGCGATGGTGTGGCCGAGCATGTCCGGGATGATCATCGACCGGCGAGACCAGGTCTTGATGACGTTCTTGGTGCCCTTCTCGTTCTCCGCCAGAACCTTCAGGTAGAGGTGCTGATCGACGAAGGGGCCCTTCTTCAGGCTGCGAGGCATGTCTTCTCAGCTCCCTTATCGCTTGTTCTTGCCGGAACGGCGACGACGCACGATGTACTTGTCGCTTTCCTTGTTGGGACGGCGGGTGCGGCCCTCGGGCTTGCCGTTCGGGTTGACCGGGTGACGGCCGCCGGAGGTCTTGCCCTCGCCACCGCCGTGCGGGTGGTCGACCGGGTTCATCACGACACCGCGGACGGTCGGGCGAACGCCCTTCCAGCGCATGCGGCCGGCCTTGCCCCAGTTGATGTTGGACTGCTCGGCGTTGCCCACCTCGCCGACGGTGGCGCGGCAGCGCACGTCGACGTTGCGGATCTCACCGGAGGGCAGGCGCAGCTGGGCGTACTTGCCCTCACGGGCGACCAGCTGGATCGCGGCGCCGGCCGAGCGGGCCAGCTTCGCGCCGCCGCCCGGACGCAGCTCCACGGCGTGGATCATGGTGCCCAGCGGGATGTTGCGCAGCGGGAGGTTGTTGCCCGCCTTGATGTCGGCGTTCGGGCCGGCCTCGACCACGGCGCCCTGACGCAGGTTGGCCGGGGCCAGGATGTAGCGCTTGGTGCCGTCGGCGTAGTGCAGCAGCGCGATGCGCGCGGTGCGGTTCGGGTCGTACTCGATGTGAGCGACCTTCGCCGGCACACCGTCCTTGTCGTGACGACGGAAGTCGATCAGACGGTACTGCCGCTTGTGGCCACCGCCCTTGTGACGGGTGGTGATGCGGCCGGTGTTGTTGCGTCCACCGGTCTTATGCAGCGGACGGAGAAGGGACTTCTCCGGCGTGGACCGGGTGATCTCTGCGAAGTCGGCCACCGACGAGCCACGCTGGCCCGGGGTGGTCGGCTTGTACTTACGGATAGCCATGTACCTGTTCCTCGATTAAGTGGTCTCCGCAACGCCTCAGGAGGCGAGCGGACCTCCGAAGATGTCGATCGTTCCGTCCTTCAGCGTGACGATGGCACGCTTGGTGGACTTGCGCTGGCCCCAGCCGAAGCGGGTCCGACGGCGCTTGCCCGGACGGTTCAGGGTGTTCACCGAGGCGACGGACACGTCGAAGATGCGCTCGACGGCCTGCTTGATCTCGGTCTTGTTGGAGCGCGGGTCCACGAGGAAGGTGTACTTGCCCTCGTCGATCAGACCGTAGCTCTTCTCCGACACGACGGGAGCGATGATCACGTCGCGGGGATCCTTGTTGATGGAGCCGCTCACTGGGCATCCTCCTTCTTGGCACCGGTGGCGCGCGCCACGAACGCCTCGTAGGCGGCCTGCGTGAACACGACGTCGTCGGAGACGAGCACGTCGTAGGTGTTCAGCTGGTCGGCGTACAGGGTGTGCACGGCGGGCAGGTTGCGGACGGACAGGGCGGCGACGTCGTCGGCGCGGTCGATGACGACCAGCATGTTCTTGCGGCCGGTGTTCAGCGACTCCAGGCCGGCCTTCGCCGCCTTGGTGGACGGGGTCTCGCCGGTGACGAGGGCCTCGATCACATGGATGCGACCGTGGCGGGCCCGGTCGGACAGGGCGCCGCGCAGAGCGGCGGCCTTCATCTTCTTCGGAGTCCGCTGCGAGTAGTCACGCGGGGTCGGGCCGTGGACGATGCCACCGCCGGTCATGTGCGGAGCGCGGATGGAGCCCTGGCGTGCACGGCCGGTGCCCTTCTGCTTGAACGGCTTGCGACCGGCGCCCGACACCTCACCGCGGTCCTTCGCCTTGTGGGTGCCCTGGCGGGCGGCGGCGAGCTGGGCCACGACGACCTGGTGCATCAGCGGGACGTTCGCCTGCACGTCGAAGATCTCGGCGGGCAGGTCGACCTTGACGGTCTTCACAGAGTTGGCCATGGGTCTCAGGCTCCCTTCGCGGCGCTGCGCACGAGCACGACCTGGCCCTTGGGGCCGGGGACAGCGCCCTTGATCAGCAGCAGGTTGTTGTCCACGTCGATGCCGTGGAGCGTGAGGTTGTGGGTGGTCTGGCGGACAGCGCCCAGGCGGCCCGGCATGCGCATGCCCTTGAAGACACGGCCCGGAGTGGCGGCGCCGCCGACGGAGCCCGGCTTGCGGTGGTTCTTGTGCTGACCGTGGGAGGCGCCCACACCGGCGAAGCCGTGGCGCTTCATGGCGCCGGCGAAGCCCTTGCCCTTGGTGGTGCCCACGACGTCCACCTTCTGGCCGGCCTCGAAGACCTCGACGGACAGGTCCTGGCCGAGCTCGTACTCGGCGGCGTCGGCGGTGCGCAGCTCCACCAGGTGGCGGCGCGGAGTCACGCCTGCCTTCTCGAAGTGACCGGCCAGCGGCTTGGTCACGCGGCGGGGGTCGATCTGGCCGTAGGCGATCTGGACGGCGGTGTAGCCGTCGGTCTCCTCGTTGCGCAGCTGGGTGACCACGTTGGACTCGGACTGGACCACGGTGACGGGGATGAGCTTGCCGTTCTCGTCCCAGACCTGGGTCATGCCGAGCTTCGTGCCCAGCAGGCCCTTGACGTTACGGGTGTTGGTCATAGTCTCTCAGCACCTCCCTCTCAGAGCTTGATCTCGATGTTGACGTCCGCGGGCAGGTCCAGTCGCATGAGCGAGTCGACGGCCTTCGGAGTCGGGTCGATGATGTCGATCAGCCGCTTGTGGGTGCGCATCTCGAAGTGCTCACGGCTGTCCTTGTACTTGTGCGGAGAACGGATAACGCAGTACACGTTCTTCTCCGTCGGCAGCGGCACGGGGCCGACCACCGTTGCGCCTGCGCGCGTGACCGTGTCAACGATCTTGCGGGCCGAGACGTCGATGACCTCGTGGTCGTACGACTTCAGCCGGATGCGGATCTTCTGTCCCGCCATGGCGTCACGCCTCTCTCGTCGAGTAGCTGTTCCTGTCCCTGTGCGCAGGACACGTCCGTCCTGCATCTTGTCCTCGACCCGTCCGGGGTGAATCCGGCTGAGCCGGGTTCCTCGCCCTCGTCGGGCTCCGGTCCACGCGGTCGGGCGTGTCGCTCTCTCCGGGAGAGCAGACGCGCCGGCGTCGGACTGGAGGGATTGTGCATCTGGGCTCCGCAGCCGGCCACGAGACACATGGGCGGCGGCGCCTGGAGCGCTTGAGCAACTTATCCAGTATGACAGAGAACGGCACCGTCCGCCAACCGGCGCATCGGTGCCGTCCTGTGATCCTGGACGCGCCGGCCCAGAACGCCGGTGCGGGCAGTCAGTTCCCCCATTCGGTGGGCGGGCCCGCCATCAGCAGCGCCACGAACACCACCGCCACCACGACGAGGGCGATCAGCACGCTCACGACCGGCCTGGCGAGCACCGCGCGCAGCAGCCGGTCCGCAGCGGAGTCCCGCCCGGGCTCGTCGAGCACACGCCAGCGGTCCGCCGGCTCGCCCCGCCGTCCCATCGCGCGTTCGAAAGGCACGGTCATGAAGGGAATGACCGCCGATCCCAGCGCCACCAGTCCTCGCCCGGCAGACCAGCGCGAATCGATCCAGACGGCGACCACCACCACCACATAGCAGAGGAAGACGAAGCCGTGGACACCGCCGCCCACAGGCATGAGCGCCTCGGTGACGCCGGTGTACTTGAGGGCCATCGCCAGGATCAGCAGCGCCCAGGTGACCATCTCCGCCGCGGCGGTGATCCCGAACAGTCGACGTGGAGCGGCGGCGGTCACCGCTCGATCTCCCCTCCGCGGTTCGCACGACGGATGCGCCGGGCGCGCTCGATCTCCGGCTTGAAGTGTCGGTAGAGGCCGAGGCCGACGGCCACGACCGCCGCGAGGACCAGCAGGGTGATGAGGAGTTCCATGCCCACCAGCGTACCGGTGCCCGTCGCCGCCCCGAGCACACGAGAAGGCCCCCCGCCTCCGAAGAGGCGAGGGGCCGTCGTCGCTGTGATCGGCTCAGGGAGCCGACCGGCTGCGATCAGACGATCACTT
The DNA here is from genome assembly GCF_001570885.1 of Micrococcus lylae NBRC 15355. Lineage (GTDB taxonomy): Bacteria > Actinomycetota > Actinomycetes > Actinomycetales > Micrococcaceae > Micrococcus > Micrococcus lylae. Next base: position 31,314 of record NZ_BCSN01000002.1, read on the forward strand.
GGTGATCTTGGTCACGCGGCCGGAGCCCACGGTGCGGCCACCCTCACGGATGGCGAAGCCGAGGCCCTCCTCCATGGCGATCGGCTGGATGAGCTCGACCGACATCTCGGTGGTGTCGCCCGGCATGACCATCTCGGTGCCCTCCGGCAGGGTGATGACGCCGGTGACATCGGTGGTGCGGAAGTAGAACTGCGGGCGGTAGTTCGAGTAGAACGGGTTGTGGCGGCCGCCCTCATCCTTGGACAGGATGTAGACGTTGGCCTCGAAGTTGGTGTGCGGGGTGATCGAGCCCGGGGCCACGACGACCTGGCCGCGCTCGACGTCGTCACGCTTCAGGCCGCGCAGCAGCAGACCGCAGTTCTCGCCGGCCCAGGCCTCGTCGAGCTGCTTGTGGAACATCTCGATGCCGGTGACGGTGGTCTTCTGCAGGTCGCGGATGCCCACGATCTCGACCTCGGAGTTGATGGCGAGGGTGCCGCGCTCGGCACGGCCGGTCACCACGGTGCCGCGGCCGGTGATGGTGAAGACGTCCTCGATCGGCATCAGGAACGGCTTGTCGCGGTCGCGGACCGGATCCGGGATGTACTCGTCGACGGCGGCCATCAGGTCCTGCACGGACTTGACCCACTTCTCGTCGCCCTCGAGGGCCTTGAGAGCGGAGACGCGCACGACCGGAGCCTCGTCGCCGTCGAACTCCTGGGAGGACAGCAGCTCGCGGACCTCCATCTCGACGAGCTCGAGGAGCTCCTCGTCCTCGACCATGTCGGACTTGTTCAGGGCCACGAGCAGGGCCGGCACACCGACCTGGCGGGCCAGGAGGACGTGCTCACGGGTCTGGGCCATCGGGCCGTCGGTGGCGGCGACCACGAGGATGGCACCGTCCATCTGGGCAGCGCCGGTGATCATGTTCTTGATGTAGTCGGCGTGGCCCGGGGCGTCCACGTGGGCGTAGTGACGCTTCTCGGTCTGGTACTCCACGTGGGAGATGTTGATGGTGATGCCGCGCTGGCGCTCCTCCGGAGCGGAGTCGATGGTGGCGAAGTCACGGGCCTCGTTCAGGTCCGGGTACTGGTCGTACAGAACCTTCGAGATCGCCGCGGTCAGGGTGGTCTTGCCGTGGTCGACGTGGCCGATGGTGCCGATGTTGACGTGCGGCTTCGTGCGCTCGAACTTTGCCTTTGCCACAGTTCCTCCTAGAACGTGTTCATCATCGCGAAGACTTGAAGATTTCATGCAGCGTCGCAGGGCGTGCTGACAACTCTCCCGAGTCTACGCGTCGATGTGGTGTTGGGAAAATCCCGGCGGATGTGAGGACCAGTCCGGTTCCAGGCCAGCAGTGCCGCCTGAAGCGGACCGGACCTGACCCGTCCTGTGCGGGAGCCGCGCCGCCGGGGTGGTGCGGCTCCCGTGCTTCCCCGCGGCCGCAGCGCGTGCGGCCGCGGGGAGCAAGTCGGTTTCCGACGTGTGACCTGGGGTCACTCGCCCTGGGACTTCTCGATGATCTCGTCGGCGACGGCCTTCGGGACCTCGGAGTAGGAGTGGAAGGTCATCGAGAAGACCGCGCGACCCTGGGTGCGGGAGCGCAGATCGCCGATGTAGCCGAACATCTCCGACAGCGGCACGAGGGCCTTGACGACCTTCACGCCGGTGGCGTCCTCCATGGACTGGATCTGGCCACGGCGGGAGTTCAGGTCGCCGATGACGTCGCCCATGAACTCCTCCGGAGTGCGGACCTCAACGGCCATCAGCGGCTCGAGGAGGACCGGGTTCGCCTTGCGCACGCCCTCCTTGAAGGCCTGCGAGCCGGCGATCTTGAACGCCATCTCCGAGGAGTCGACGTCGTGGTAGGCGCCGTCGAGGAGGGTCGCCTTCACGCCGACCATCGGGTAGCCGGCCAGCACGCCGAACTGCATGGCGTCCTGGATGCCCGCGTCCACCGACGGGATGTACTCGCGCGGCACACGGCCGCCGGTCACGGCGTTCTCGAACTCGTAGACCTCGCCGTCGGCGGTGTCCAGGGGCTCGAACTTGAGCTGGACCTTCGCGAACTGGCCGGAGCCGCCGGTCTGCTTCTTGTGGGTGTAGTCGACCTTCTCGACGGTGCGCTTGATGGTCTCGCGGTACGCGACCTGCGGCTTGCCCACGTTGGCCTCGACCTTGAACTCGCGCTTCATGCGGTCCACGAACACGTCGAGGTGCAGCTCGCCCATGCCGCCGATCTCGGTCTGGCCGGTCTCCTCGTTGAGGTTGACGCGGAAGGTCGGATCCTCGGCGACGAGCTTCTGGATGGCGGCGGAGAGCTTCTCCTGGTCGCCCTTCGACTTCGGCTCGATGGCCACGGCGATCACCGGCTCCGGGAACGACATGGACTCGAGGATGATCGGGTGGTCCGGGTTGCAGAGGGTGTCGCCGGTGGTGGTGTCCTTCAGGCCGATCACCGCGTAGATGTGGCCGGCGACGACCTCCTCCACCGGGTTCTCCTTGTTGGCGTGCATCTGGAAGAGCTTGCCGATGCGCTCCTTCTTGCCCTTGGTGGCGTTGAGGATCTGCGCACCGGTCGCCAGACGGCCGGAGTACACGCGGATGAAGGTGAGGGTGCCGAAGAACGGGTGCGAGGCGATCTTGAAGGCCAGGGCCGAGAACGGCTCCTCCTTGGACGGCTCGCGGGTGAGCTCCTCGTCCTCGTCGTTGACGGCGTGGCCCTTCACGGCACCGGCGTCGAGCGGGTTCGGCAGGTAGGCGACCACGGCGTCGAGCATCGGCTGCACGCCACGGTTCTTGAACGCGGAGCCGCAGAACACCGGGTAGGCCTCGGCGTTCACGGTGAGCTTGCGCACGCCGGCGACGATCTCCTCTTCGGTGAGCTCCTCGCCCTCGAGGTACTTCTCCATGAGCTCCTCGTCGGCCTCGGCGACGGCCTCGAGCAGCTGGTTGCGGTACTCCTCGGCCTTCTCCTGCAGGTCGGCCGGGATCTCCTCGGTCACGTACTCGGCGCCCATGGTCACGTCGCCCTTGGCGTCGCCCGGCCACACGAAGGCCTTCATGGAGATCAGGTCGACCACGCCGACGAAGTCGTTCTCGGCGCCGATCGGCAGCTGCATCACGAGCGGCTTGGCGCCGAGGCGGGAGACGATGGTGTCCACGGTGAAGTAGAAGTCGGCACCCAGCTTGTCCATCTTGTTGACGAAGCAGATGCGCGGCACTTCGTACTTGTCGGCCTGGCGCCACACGGTCTCGGACTGCGGCTCCACGCCCTCCTTGGCGTCGAACACGGCGACGGCGCCGTCGAGCACGCGCAGGGAGCGCTCCACCTCGACGGTGAAGTCCACGTGGCCGGGGGTGTCGATGATGTTGATCTGGGTGTTCTTCCAGAAGCAGGTCACCGCGGCGGAGGTGATGGTGATGCCGCGCTCCTTCTCCTGCTCCATCCAGTCGGTGGTCGACGCACCGTCGTGGGTCTCGCCGAGCTTGTGGTTCACACCCGTGTAGAAGAGGATGCGCTCGGTGGTGGTGGTCTTGCCGGCATCGATGTGCGCCATGATGCCGATGTTGCGGACCTTGTTCAGGTCGGTCAGCACGTCCTGTGCCACGGTGTCTCCCTTGTGTCGGGTGGGGTGGGGGCTCGTCAGAGTGGTACGGAGAAGGCCGCGGGGATCACTCCCCGGCGGCGGAGGGCCCGGAGCGCGGAGGACACCTCCCCGCCCCGGGCCGACGACGTCACCAGCGGTAGTGGGCGAAGGCCTTGTTGGCCTCGGCCATCTTGTGGCTGTCCTCACGGCGCTTCACGGCGCCGCCGAGGCCGTTCGACGCATCGAGGATCTCATTCATCAGCCGCTCGGTCATGGTCTTCTCGCGGCGGGCCTTGGAGAAGCCGACCAGCCAGCGGAGGGCCAGGGCGGTGGAGCGGCCAGGCTTGACCTCGACCGGGACCTGGTACGTGGCACCGCCGACGCGGCGGGAGCGCACCTCCAGGGCCGGCTTGATGTTGTCCATGGCCTTCTTCAGGGTGGCCACCGGATCGTTGCCGGTCTTCTGACGGGTGCCCTCGAGGGCACCGTAGACGATGCGCTCGGCGGTGGACTTCTTGCCGTCGACCAGCACCTTGTTGATCAGCTGGGTGACCAGCGGGGAGCCGTAGACGGGATCGACGACGAGGGGGCGCTTCGGCGCGGGACCCTTACGAGGCATTACTTCTTCTCCTTCTTGGCGCCGTAACGGGAGCGGGCCTGACCGCGGTTCTTGACGCCCTGGGTGTCGAGCGCGCCGCGCACGATCTTGTAGCGCACGCCGGGCAGGTCCTTCACACGACCGCCGCGGACGAGCACGATCGAGTGCTCCTGCAGGTTGTGACCCTCGCCCGGGATGTACGCGGTGACCTCGATGCCGCCGCTGAGGCGGACACGGGCGACCTTGCGCAGCGCCGAGTTCGGCTTCTTCGGGGTCGTGGTGTACACGCGGGTGCACACGCCACGACGCATGGGGTTGCCCTGCAGCGCAGGGGCCTTCGTATTGACGATCTTCGGTGAGCGGCCCTTGCGGACCAGCTGCTGAATCGTAGGCACTCTTCAGCCTTCCTGTGTTTCGGTGATCGCTGACGTGATCTGCCGAGCCGGCAGGCCAGAGGGCCTCGGGTTCGGCGGCTGCTCGTTCCTCGTTCTGCCTCTCCTGTGGGGCTCCATGAGCAAACGTCCGCAGGCGTGCAAAAGTGTGGCATTCGTTGCGCAACTTCCCCGCAACCCGGACCGCGTCCATACTGCCACACGAAAAACAATCGGATCGAGAATACCATGCGCGCCCACACGCGCCAACACGGGGTGCGAGAGGACACATCGGCCGGGCCGCGATCCCGGGCGCTCCCCGCGCCCCCGCCGTAGACTGGCCGCGTGACACCCGAACCTGATGCAGCACAGACGACCCCGTCCGCCCCGTCCGGTCCTTTGACCGTGCGCGGCATCGACGAGGCTCAGCACACCGCCTTCCTCGCCCGCCACCCGGAGGCCTCCTTCCTCCAGAACCCGCGCTGGGCCAACGTGAAGACGGACTGGCGCGGCCAGTCCGTGGGCATCTTCCGCGGCACCGAGCTCGTGGGCGCGGCCCTCGTGCTCGCCCGCCCCCTGCCGGTGCCGGCCCGCGTGCCCGTGCTGGGCAAGGCCTTCCTCGCCTACATCGCCGAGGGACCGGTCCTCGACGAGGGCGTACGCCTCGTGGACGCGCTCACCCCGCTGGTGCAGCTGCTGAAGTCCCAGGGCGCCTTCCTGGTCCGCGTGGGCCCGCCCGGCGTGGTCCGCACCTGGGAGGCGGACACCGTCCGCAAGTCCCTCACGGACCCGCAGTACACGGTGCTCACCGACCTGCCCTGCGAGGTCACTCCCGGCGCCCTCGAGCTGCAGGACGAGCTCCGTGCCGCCGGCTGGCAGGCCCCCGAGGTCCTCGAGGGCTTCTCCGCGGGCCAGCCGATGTTCCAGGCCCGCATCCCGCTGAAGGACCTGGACGTGGACGGCGTGCTCACCCGCATGTCCGGCTCCTCCCGCAAGCGCACCCGCCGCTCCACCCGCAACGACCTGGACGTCGTCACCGCCGGCGTCGAGCGCCTCGGCGAGTGGGAGGCCCTGCAGGACGAGACCGCCGAGCGCGACAAGTTCACCGGCCGACCCAAGGAGTACTTCCAGCGCGTGATCGAGCAGCTGGGCGGCTCTGAGATCGCCGACGTCACCTACTACATCGCCGAGTACGAAGGGGAGCCGGTCGCCGCGGCCTTCCACTTCCGCCAGGGCCACATCTGCTACCGCCCCTACTCCGCCTCCTCCCAGAAGGAGCGCAAGCGGGACGCCCCCCGCCTGTTGCAGCTCACCCAGATCGAGGCCGGCATCGCCGACGGCTGCCACTGGCTGGACCTGGGCGGCGTGCCCGGCTCCGTGGACCACGAGAACCGGATCACCGGCCTCACCGAGTTCAAGACGACGCAGGGCGCCAACATCGTGCAGACCCACGGAGAGTGGGACTTCCCGGTCAACAGGCTCCTCGCCAAGGCGTTCACCCTGTACATGTCGCGTCGCTGACGCGTCCGCTCCCGGGAGCCCACGGCCCGGCGCCCTCCGCACGGAGGGGCCGGGCCGTCGTCGTTCCCTATGCCGTCCCGGCGCGGCACGACGACGGCACCCGCCTCCGCCCGCCGGTCCGCCCCGTCCCCGGCGGGCACGGCGGAGGGCCCGCCCCTCCCCCGCCTTGCGGGAGCGGGACGGGCCCTCAGCTCAGCCGACCGGACCGACGGGTCCGGACCGGGTCAGGCGCGGAAGTCGCCGCCGCGGCCGTAGTCGTCCAGGGTCATGGCGTGGAAGTCGCCGCCCATGGACTGGTCCAGGCCCGGGTAGTCGAAGTCCGCGAAGCCGGAGGGCGAGGTGAACAGGTTCGCCTTCGCCTCCTCGGTCGGCTCCACCACGGTCTGGGTGTAGCGGTCCAGGCCGGTGCCGGCCGGGATCAGCTTGCCGATGATCACGTTCTCCTTCAGGCCCAGCAGCGGGTCCTCCTTGCCCTCCATGGCGGCCTGCGTGAGCACGCGGGTCGTCTCCTGGAAGGACGCGGCGGACAGCCACGAGTCGGTCGCCAGCGAGGCCTTGGTGATGCCCATGAGCTCGTCACGGCCGGAGGCCGGCTGACGGCCCTCGGACACGGCGGCGCGGTTGGCGGCCACGAAGCGGACGCGGTCGGTCAGCTCGCCCGGCAGCAGGTCGGTCTCACCGGACTCGATCACAGTGATGCGACGCAGCATCTGGCGGACGATGACCTCCACGTGCTTGTCGTGGATGCCCACACCCTGGGACTGGTACACGTTCTGCACCTCGTCCACGAGGAAGCGCTGGGCAGCTCGGGGGCCGAGCACGCGCAGCACCTGCTTCGGGTCCACCGCACCGGCCACCAGCTGGGTGCCCACGGCCACGTGCTCGCCGTCCTCCACCAGCAGGCGCGCACGGCGCAGCACCGGGTAGGCGATCTCCTCGGAGCCGTCGTCCGGAGTCAGGATCAGGCGGATCGAGGTCTCGTCGTCCTCGACGGTCACACGGCCGGCGACCTCGGAGATCGGGGCCATGCCCTTCGGCGTGCGGGCCTCGAACAGCTCCTGGATACGCGGCAGACCCTGCGTGATGTCGTCCGCGGACGCCACACCGCCGGTGTGGAAGGTACGCATGGTCAGCTGGGTGCCCGGCTCACCGATCGACTGGGCGGCGATGATGCCCACCGCCTCGCCGATGTCCACCATCTGGCCGGTGGCCATGGAGCGGCCGTAGCACTTCGCGCAGGTGCCCACGGCGGACTCGCAGGTGAGCACGGAGCGCACCTTGATCTCGGTCACGCCGGCGGCCACGAGCTCGCCGATCAGGACGTCGCCCACGTCGGCGCCGCCCTTCGCCACCACCGTGCCGTCGACCTCCACATCGGTCGCCAGGGTGCGGGCGAACGCCGAGTTCTCCACCGTCTCGTGCTGCCGCAGCTCGCCGTTGGCGTCGGCCACGGCGATGGTCACAGCCAGGCCGCGCTCGGTGCCGCAGTCCTCCTCGCGGACGATGACGTCCTGGGAGACGTCCACGAGACGTCGGGTCAGGTACCCCGAGTTCGCGGTCTTCAGCGCGGTGTCCGCGAGGCCCTTGCGGGCGCCGTGGGTCGCGATGAAGTACTCGAGCACGGACAGGCCCTCGCGGTAGGAGGACTTGATCGGACGCGGGATGATCTCGCCCTGCGGGTTCGCCACCAGGCCGCGGATGCCCGCGATCTGGCGCACCTGGAGCCAGTTGCCTCGTGCACCGGAGGTCACCATGCGGTTGATGGTGTTCAGCGTCGGCAGGCCGGCACGCATGGCCTCGGCGACCTCGTCGGTCGCCTTGTTCCAGATGTCGATCAGCTCGGAGCGACGCTCGTCGTCCGCGATGAGGCCCTTGTCGTACTGGGCCTGCACACGGCGGGCCTGCTCCTCGTAGCCCTCCATGATGGCGGCCTTGTCCATGTCCGAGGTGATGTCGGAGATGGCCACGGTGACTCCCGACCAGGTGCCCCAGTAGAAGCCGGCGTCCTTGAGGTTGTCCAGCGTCTGGGCGGTGACGGCCATCGGGTAGCGCTCGGCCAGGTCGTTGACCAGCTTGCCGAGGGTGCCCTTGGTGGCCTGGGTGTCCAGCCACGGGTAGTCGGCCGGCAGCAGGTCGTTGAAGATGACCTTGCCCAGGGTCGTCTCGATCAGGGCGGGCTCACCCTCGTTCCACTCCTCGGGAGCGGACACGGCGGCCGAGGGCACGAAGCCCTCCACCGCGATCCTGGCCGGGGCGTTCAGGTGCAGCTCGCCGGCGTCGAAGGCCATGATGGCCTCGGCGACCGAGGAGAACTCGCGGCCGGCGCCGACCTCGTCCTCGCGGACGGTGGTCAGGTGGTTCAGGCCGATGATCATGTCCTGTGCGGGGACGGCCACGGCGCGGCCGTCCGACGGCTTCAGGATGTTGTGGCTCGAGAGCATGAGCAGTCGGGCCTCGGCCTGGGCCTCCGGCGACAGCGGCAGGTGGACCGCCATCTGGTCGCCGTCGAAGTCCGCGTTGAACGCCGAGCAGACCAGCGGGTGCAGCTGGAGGGCCTTGCCCTCGACGAGCTGCGGTTCGAAGGCCTGGATGCCCAGACGGTGCAGGGTGGGTGCGCGGTTCAGCAGCACCGGGTGCTCGGTGATGACCTCTTCGAGCACGTCCCACACCTGGGGGCGGAAACGCTCCACCATGCGCTTGGCGGACTTGATGTTCTGCGCGTGGTTCAGGTCCACGAGGCGCTTCATCACGAACGGCTTGAACAGCTCCAGCGCCATCTGCTTCGGCAGGCCGCACTGGTGCAGCTTCAGCTGCGGGCCGACCACGATGACCGAACGGCCCGAGTAGTCGACGCGCTTGCCGAGCAGGTTCTGGCGGAAGCGGCCCTGCTTGCCCTTGAGCATGTCGGACAGCGACTTCAGCGGGCGGTTGCCCGGACCGGTGACCGGGCGGCCGCGACGGCCGTTGTCGAACAGGGAGTCCACGGACTCCTGGAGCATGCGCTTCTCGTTGTTCACGATGATCTCGGGGGCACCGAGGTCGAGCAGGCGCTTCAGGCGGTTGTTGCGGTTGATCACGCGACGGTAGAGGTCGTTGAGGTCGGAGGTCGCGAAGCGGCCGCCGTCCAGCTGGACCATCGGGCGCAGCTCCGGCGGGATCACCGGGACCGCGTCGAGGACCATGCCCTCCGGGGAGTTGTCCGTGGTCAGGAACGCGTTGACGACCTTCAGACGCTTCAGGGCGCGGGTCTTGCGCTGGCCCTTGCCGGTCTTGATGGTCTCGCGCAGCATCTCGGCCTCGGCCTCGAGGTCGAAGGTCTCCAGGCGCTTCTGGATGGCCTCCGCGCCCATGGCACCGGTGAAGTACTGGCCGTACTTGTCGCGCATGGCGCGGTAGAGACCCTCATCGCCCTCGAGGTCGGCGACCTTGAGGTTCTTGAAGCGGTCCCAGACCTGCTCCTTGCGGTCCAGCTCCGCGTCCGCACGCTTGCGGATCTGCGCCATGGTCTTGTCCGCGGCGTCGCGGGCCTTCTTCTTCTCCGCGGCCTTGGCGCCCTCGGACTCCAGCTTGGCCAGGTCCTTCTCCAGGTCACCGGCGATCGCGGCGATGTCCGCGTCGCGCTGCTCGGCCAGGACACGGGTCTCCTGGTCGTGCTCGGCCTGCAGGTTCGGCAGGTCCTTGTGGCGGGCCTCCTCGTCCACAGAGGTGATCATGTAGGCCGCGAAGTAGATGACCTTCTCGAGGTCCTTCGGGGCCAGGTCCAGCAGGTAGCCCAGGCGCGAGGGCACGCCCTTGAAGTACCAGATGTGGGTCACGGGGGCGGCGAGCTCGATGTGGCCCATGCGGTCGCGGCGCACCTTGGAGCGGGTCACCTCGACGCCGCAGCGCTCGCAGACGATGCCCTTGAAGCGCACGCGCTTGTACTTGCCGCAGGCGCACTCCCAGTCACGGGTCGGGCCGAAGATGCGCTCGCAGAAGAGCCCGTCCTTCTCCGGCTTGAGGGTGCGGTAGTTGATGGTCTCCGGCTTCTTCACCTCGCCGTAGGACCAGCGGCGGATGTCCTCCGCCGTGGCCAGGCCGATGCGCATCAGGCCGAAAGAGTTGTCAGTGGACATGCTGTGAACGGTCATGTTCCGGTGAACTCCTCAGTTCAGTGGTTCTCAGGTGACGTCTTGTGGGTGCGGGAGCGAGGGGCTCAGACTTCCTCGACCGAGCTCGGCTCGGCGTGGGACAGGTCGATGCCCAGCTCCTCGGCGGCCCGGAAGCTCTCGTCATCCGAGTCACGCATCTCGACGGTCTGCCCGTCCGCGGAGAGGACCTCCACGTTGAGGCACAGGGACTGCATCTCCTTGATGAGGACCTTGAAGGACTCCGGAACGCCCGGCTCCGGGATGTTCTCGCCCTTCACGATGGCCTCGTACACCTTCACACGCCCGTGGATGTCGTCGGACTTGATGGTCAGCAGCTCCTGGAGGGTGAACGCGGCGCCGTACGCCTCGAGCGCCCACACCTCCATCTCGCCGAAGCGCTGGCCACCGAACTGGGCCTTTCCGCCGAGCGGCTGCTGGGTGATCATCGAGTACGGGCCGGTGGAGCGCGCGTGGATCTTGTCGTCCACGAGGTGGTGCAGCTTCAGCATGTACATGTAGCCGACGGAGATCGGGTCCGGGAACGGCTCGCCGGTGCGGCCGTCGAACAGCCGGGCCTTGCCGTCGGTGCCCATCAGGCGCTCGCCGTCGGGGGTCACGTTGACATGGCCCAGCAGGCCCTCGATCTCGTAGGCCTCGGCACCGTCGAACACCGGGGTGGCGACGTTGACCGGTCCGGACTGCCGCGGGAAGTTCGGCAGGTCCTTGATCCACTCGGGCTCACCCTGGATGTCCCAGCCGCGGGAGGCGGCCCAGCCCAGGTGCAGCTCCATGACCTGGCCGAGGTTCATTCGGCCCGGCACGCCCAGCGGGTTCAGGATGACGTCCACCGGGGTGCCGTCGGCGAGGAACGGCATGTCCTCGACCGGCAGGATCTTGGAGATGACGCCCTTGTTGCCGTGACGGCCGGCCATCTTGTCTCCGTCGGTGATCTTGCGCTTCTGCGCGACGTAGACGCGGACCAGCTGGTTCACGCCCGGAGGCAGGTCGTCGTCCTCGTCGCGGTCGAAGATGCGCACGCCGATGACGGTGCCGGACTCGCCGTGGGGCACCTTCAGCGAGGTGTCGCGCACCTCGCGGGACTTCTCGCCGAAGATGGCGCGCAGCAGGCGCTCCTCCGGGGTCAGCTCGGTCTCGCCCTTCGGGGTGACACGGCCGACGAGGATGTCGCCGGCCTCCACCTCGGCGCCGATGTGGATGATGCCGCGCTCGTCGAGCTGGGACAGCACCTCGTCGGACACGTTCGGGATGTCCCGGGTGATCTCCTCGGCGCCCAGCTTGGTGTCACGGGCGTCGACCTCGTACTCCTCGATGTGGATCGAGGTCAGCACGTCGTCGGAGACCATGCGCTGGGACAGGATGATGGCGTCCTCGTAGTTGAGGCCCTCCCACGGCATGAACGCCACGAGCAGGTTCTTGCCCAGGGCGAGCTCGCCGTTGTCGGTGGCGGGGCCGTCGGCGATGATGCTCAGCGGCTCCACGCGGTCGCCCTCGGACACACGCACGCGCTGGTTGTACGCGTTGCCCTGGTTCGAGCGGGCGAACTTCATGATCGGGTAGTGCGTGGTGGTGCCGTCGTCGTTCATGACGGTCACCAGGTCGGCGGCCACCTCGGTCACGACGCCGGCCGCGGTGGCCGTCACGGAGTCGCCGGCGTCCACGGCCACGTACTTCTCCATGCCGGTGCCCACGTACGGGGCCTCGGACTGCAGCAGCGGCACGGCCTGGCGCTGCATGTTGGCGCCCATGAGCGCGCGGTTGGCGTCGTCGTGCTCGAGGAAGGGGATCAGGGCGGTCGCGGCCGACACCATCTGGCGCGGGGAGACGTCCATGTAGTCGATGTCGTCCACAGCGGACAGCACCGGCTCGCCGCCGCCGCCGCGCTGACGGCAGAGGACCAGGTCCTCGATGAAGCGGCCGTCCTCGCCCACCGGCGCGTTCGCCTGCGCGATCTGGCAGCCGAGCTCGTCGTCCGCGGTCAGGTAGTCGACCTTGTCGGTGACCCTGCCGTCCTCGACGCGACGGTACGGGGTCTCGATGAAGCCGAAGGAGTTGATGCGACCGAAGGTCGCGAGCGAGCCGATGAGGCCGATGTTCGGCCCCTCAGGGGTCTCGATCGGGCACATGCGGCCGTAGTGCGACGGGTGGACGTCGCGGACCTCCATGCCGGCACGGTCGCGCGAGAGGCCGCCCGGGCCGAGCGCGGACAGGCGACGCTTGTGCGTCAGGCCCGCCAGCGGGTTGTTCTGGTCCATGAACTGGGACAGCTGGGAGGTGCCGAAGAACTCCTTGATCGACGCCACGACCGGGCGGATGTTGATCAGGGTCTGCGGGGTGATCGCCTCGACGTCCTGGGTGGTCATGCGCTCACGCACGACGCGCTCCATCCGGGACAGGCCGGTGCGGATCTGGTTCTCGATCAGCTCGCCCACGGCGCGGATGCGGCGGTTGCCGAAGTGGTCGATGTCGTCGATCTCGACGCGCACGTCCACGTCCTCGCCGTCGTGGGTGCCCTTGATGGTGGACTCGCCGGCGTGCAGGGCGCAGATGAAGTGCACCATCTGGGCCACGTCGTCCTCGGTCAGCACAGTGGAGTGCGGATCGGACAGCGGCACGTCCACGCCCAGCTTGCGGTTGAGCTTGTAGCGGCCCACCTTCGCCAGGTCGTAGCGCTTCGGGGTGAAGTACAGGTTGTTCAGCAGGGTCTGGGCGGCATCCACGGCGGCCGGCTCTCCCGGGCGCAGCTTGCGGTAGATGTCGAGCAGGGCCTCGTCCTGGTCCGCGGTGCCGTCCTTCTCCAGGGTGGCGCGGATGGAGTCGTACTGGCCGAACTCCTCGAGGATGCGGGACTCGGTCCAGCCCATGGCCTTGAGCAGCACGGTCACCGGCTGCTTGCGCTTGCGGTCCAGGCGGACGCCCACCTGGTCGCGCTTGTCCACCTCGAGCTCGAACCAGGCGCCGCGCGAGGGAATGATCTTGGCGGAGAAGATCTCCTTGTCCGAGGTCTTGTCCGGGGTGCGCTCGAAGTAGGCGCCCGGGGAGCGGACCAGCTGGGACACGACGACGCGCTCGGTGCCGTTGATGATGAAGGTGCCGTTCTTGGTCATGAGCGGGAAGTCGCCCATGAAGACGGTCTGCTGCTTGATCTCGCCGGTCGTGTTGTTCATGAACTCGGCCTTGACGTACAGCGGCGCGGCGTAGGTGGCGTCGCGCTCCTTGCACTCCTCCTCCGGCATCTTCGCGTCCGCGAACTCCGGCTCGGAGAACGACAGGGACATGGTCTCCTGGAAGTCCTCGATCGGGGAGATCTCCTCGAAGATGTCCGTGAGGCCGGAGGTCACCGGCACGGAGTGGTCGCCGGCGGCCTGGGCCTGCTCGGCGCGCGCGGCCCAGCGCTCGTTGCCGACGAGGCGGTCGAAGGAGTCGGTCTGCAGCGCCAGCAGATCGGGCACGTCCAGCGGCTCGGCGATCTTGGCGAAGGAGATGCGACCGGCGGAGGCGCCGGAACGCGGGGAGACGGAAGCGGTTTCGTTGGAGGTGCTCGAGGCGACCACGTAGGATCCTTCCACAGGCTTTCGGGGGTCCGTGTTCGGCTCTCCCAGAACGGCCCAGATGCCGTGTGCGGGCCCACCGCCATATGAAGGCCACGCTCGTCCGCGCCGTCGGCCCTGAATCGACGGTCTGTCGTCAGGGCGCGCGGAAGCAGGGAGATGCAAAGATCTAGAGTATCGCCCCATACCACGGTTGTCCACCGGGCCCGCGTCACCTCGGCTCCGCGTGGCGGGCAGGGAGCCTGCCCGCCTCCCCCGCGGCCCTTCCCGACGACGGATGCTCGCCTTCCCCGGGGTCGTCGCCGACCGCCCCCGGACACGACGCGACCCCCGCTCCGCAAGGGCGGAACGGGGGTCGGGTGCGAAGCTCAGATGCGGCGCGAGGCCGCGATCATCACTTGAGGGTGACGGTGGCGCCGGCGCCCTCGAGCTGCTCCTTGGCCTTGTCGGCGGTCTCCTTGTTGACGCCCTCGAGGACCGGCTTCGGGGCGCCGTCCACCAGGTCCTTGGCCTCCTTCAGGCCGAGGGAGGTGAGGGCGCGCACCTCCTTGATGACGCCGATCTTCTTGTCGCCGGCGGCCTCGAGGATGACGTCGAACTCGTCCTTCTCCTCGGCGGCGGCGGCCTCGCCGCCGGCAGCGGCACCGCCGGCGGCGGCAACGGCGACCGGGGCGGCAGCGGTGACGTCGAACTTCTCCTCGAACGCCTTGATGAACTCGGAGAGCTCGATGAGGGTCAGCTCCTCGAAGGCGGCGAGCAGCTCGTCGGTGGTCAGCTTGGCCATGATGGCTCCTTTACGTGTTTGCTACGTGAAGTAGGTGTGGATGAGGGCCGCGCGGCCCATCGGGTGGGTAGGACGCTCAGGCGTCCTGCTTGGCGCGCAGCGCCTCGACCGTGCGGACGGACTTCGACAGCGGGGCCTGGAACAGGGCGGCGGCCTTGTTCATGGAGCCCTTCATGGCGCCGGCGAACTTGGACAGCAGCACCTCGCGGGACTCGAGGTCCGCGATCTTCTTGATGCCGGCCTCGTCCAGAGGCTGGCCGTCCATGTAGCCGCCCTTGAGCACGAGCTTGTCGTTGTCCTTGGCGAAGTCACGCAGAGCCTTCGCGACGTTGACCGGGTCACCGGTCACGAAGGCGATCGCGGTCGGACCGGTCAGGTGGGACTCGAGCCCCTCCACGCCGGCCTCCTTGGCCGCGATCTCAGTGAGCGTGTTCTTCGCCACGGCGTAGGTCGCGTCCTGACGGAGGGCGTCGCGAAGCTGCTTGAGCTCGCCCACCGTCAGGCCACGGTACTCCGTCAGCACAGCGGCGCTGGACTCACGGAACAGGTCCGCGAGCTCGGCCACCGCCGTCTTCTTTGCAGACGTCGCCATGGCACTCCTCTCAATGGGATCTTCATTCGGAACCGCGCGATCCCCACAAAGAGAAACGCCCCGTGCAGGTGCACGGGGCGCGGCGGGACGGCGGGCTCCACGAAGGAGTCCATGTGTCAGCGCGTGCCTCACGTTTCACCTGCGCAGGTCGCCTCCGCTCGGAGGACCTTCGGCGGCTCTCCTGCCCGAGGGCATGGAGCACCGCAACCGGCGGTCTTCGGTTCGACCATCGTATCCCATGCGCGCCCCGCGCGCCAAACCGCCCTGCGCGCGCCGCGCGCCCCGCGCGCCAAACCACCTGCGCGCGCCTCACACGTCGAGCCAGAAGAATCGGCCCCTTCCCCGCGCGGCGAAGCAGCCGTTCCTTCTGGTTCGGCGCACAGGGTCCCGACCATGGTTCGGCGCACAGGGTCCCGACCATGGTTCGGCGTACAGGGTCCCGTGCGTGGTTCGGCGCACAGGGCCCCCGGACACGGCAACGGCCGGCCGCCTCCGCAGGAAGGCGACCGGCCGTCGTCGTGGACGGTCAGGCGACCGTGTGATCAGGCGAGGATCAGCCCTCGGCCTCGGCCTTGGTGGCGCTCGGGTCCATCGGGACGCCCGGGCCGAAGGTGGTGGCCACGGTCGCCTTGGTGATGTAGCGGCCCTTGGAGGAGGCCGGCTTCAGACGGAGGATCTCCTCCAGGGCTGCGGCGTAGTTCTCGGTCAGCGCCTTCGCGTCGAACGAGGTCTTGCCGATGATGAAGTGCAGGTTCGAGTGCTTGTCGACGCGGAAGTCGATCTTGCCGCCCTTGATGTCGGTCACGGCCTTGGCCACGTCCGGGGTCACGGTGCCGGTCTTCGGGTTCGGCATCAGGTTGCGCGGACCCAGGACCTTGCCGAGACGGCCGACCTTGCCCATGAGCTCCGGGGAGGCCACGGCGGCGTCGAAGTCGACCCAGCCGCCCTGGACCTTGGCGATGAGGTCGTCGTCGCCGACGAAGTCGGCGCCGGCCGCACGGGCGGCCTCGGCGCGCTCACCGGTGGCGAACACGACCACGCGGGCGGTCTTGCCGGTGCCGTTCGGCAGCGACACCGAGCCGCGCACCATCTGGTCGGCCTTGCGCGGGTCGACCGAGAGGCGCATGGCGACCTCGACGGTGGCGTCGGTCTTCGACGGGTTGGTCTCCTTGGCCAGGGCGATCGCCTCGGCCGGGGAGTACAGGCGATCCTCGATCGCGGCCTTGGCGGCCTTGTATGCCTTGCTGCGCTGTGCCATCTGCGTTTTCTCCTTGTGCAGTTGTGGTCTGCGGACCGCGCTCGGTCCTGCCACGTGGAAAGAGTGGGGTGGACGCCCGTCAGGACGTCCCGTGGAGGTGTCAGCCCTCGACGGTGATGCCCATGGAGCGGGCGGTGCCGGCGATGATCTTCGCGGCGGCCTGGACGTCGTTGGCGTTCAGGTCCGCCATCTTGGTCTGCGCGATCTCCTCGCACTGGGCCTGGGTCAGCTTGCCCACCTTGTCGGTGTGCGGGGTGCCGGAGCCCTTGGAGACGCCCGCGGCCTTCTTGATCAGCTCGGCGGCCGGCGGGGTCTTGGTGATGAAGGTGAAGGAGCGGTCCTCGTAGACCGTGATCTCCACCGGGACCACGTTGCCGCGCTGCGACTCGGTGGCGGCGTTGTAGGCCTTGCAGAACTCCATGATGTTCACGCCGTGCTGGCCGAGGGCCGGGCCGATCGGCGGGGCCGGGTTGGCAGCTCCGGCCTGGATCTGGAGCTTGATCAGGCCGGCGACCTTCTTCTTGGGAGCCATGTGTCGGATCCTTCTCTCACTGGTGGACCCGCAGCACAGGAGCGTACTGCGGGCGGTGGCCGCCGTGGCGCGGCGGCCGGTGCCCTGACGCCACCGGCAGGCGGCCGGCGGCGAGGGGACGACTGTGTTGCCTGCCCGTCAGAGGATCTTGGTGACCTGGCTGAAGGACAGGGTGACCGGGGTCTCGCGCTCGAAGATGGAGACGAGGACCACCAGCTGCTGGGCCTCCGGCTTGATCTCGGAGATCGTGGCCGGGAGGGTCTCGAACGGACCGTCGTTGACGGTGACCGACTCGCCGACCTCGAAGTCGACGTGGATGGCCTGGGCCTCAGCGCCGGACTCCCCAGCGGCGGCGGGGGCCGGGCGGCCCTCCTTCTCCGCGGCCTTGGCGGCCTCCTGGATGACCGACGGGGCCAGCATGTCGAAGACCTCGTCGAGGGACAGCGGCTGCGGGTGGTACGCGTCGTTGCCCACGAAGCCGGTGACGCCCGGGGTGTGGCGGACGACGCCCCACGAGGCGTCGGTCAGGTCCATGCGGACGAGCACGTAGCCCGGAATGCGCACACGGGAGACGATCTTCCGCGTGGTGTTCTTGATCTCCACGACCTCCTCCATGGGGACCTCGATCTCGTAGATCAGGTCCTCCATGTCCTGGGTCTGGATGCGGGTCTCGAGGTTGGTCTTGACGCGCTTCTCGTAGCCCGCGTAGGTGTGCACCACGTACCAGTCGCCGGGCTGGCGGCGCAGACGGGTGCGGAGCTCCTCGGCCGGGTCGACCTCGGGCTCGTCCTCCTCGGCGGGGGCCTGCTGGGCCTCCGGCTCCTGGGCCGGCGCGGCGGTCTCCTCGGCAGCGGGCGCCTCGGTCTCGGCGGTCTCCGCGGTCACGTCCGCGGTGATCTCCTCAGCCTGGGCGGGCGCCTCGGAGGCGGCGGCGTCCTCGGTGGCCTGGGGATCGAGTTCCTGCTCGGACACGGGTTCCTGCTTTCTGCTCACGGGGTACAGAGGCTGCGGACGGTGGAACGCAGCGGCGGCCTCTCCGACTCGGCCGCTCCCTCGGGTCAGAAGCCGCCGAAGGTGAAGCGTGCCGCCGTGCCGAAGAGCCAGTCCAGCCCCATGACCAGGAGGATCATGATCGCCACGAAGGCGAGCACGACGCCGGTCATGCGCAGAAGCTCCTCGCGGGTGGGGGTGACCACCTTGCGGAGCTCATCCATCACCTGGCGCAGGAAGAGGCCGATGCGAGCGAAGAGGCCACGCTTCTTGCGGGCGTCTGCGGGGCGGCTGCCGCCGCCGCTCACTGCCGTCTCAGACACGTGGCCTCACTCAGTCGGATCGCCGTTACGTTCTTGCCGTCATCTCGAGCAGCCGGAACGGCTGCGTCGATGCGCAGGGCAGACAGGACTCGAACCTGCAACCTGCGGTTTTGGAGACCGCTGCGCTACCAATTGCGCCACTACCCTAGGGACCGATCCGGGTTCTCCGGCCGCTCACCGGAGGACCGCGTCGCGGTGCCGAGTGAACAGCGTACGCCATAGAGGCTCTGGAAGTCGAACCAGCCGGCCCTCCGGACTAGTCTGGAGGCGGGTCGCGCGCCGGACGCGGGACCCGCCCGGCCGCCCGCACTCCCGAGAGTCAAGAGGAAACCATGGCACCCGCACCCGCCCGCCGCGTCTCAGAGCGCATCGGCTCCATCGCCCCGTCCGCCACCCTGGCCGTCGATGCCCGCGCGAAGGAGCTCAAGGCCGCCGGCCGCCCCGTGATCGGCTTCGGCGCCGGCGAGCCGGACTTCCCGACCCCGGGCTACATCGTCGAGGCCGCCGTGGCCGCCGCGCAGGACCCGAAGAACCACCGCTACACCGCAGCCGCGGGCCTGCCCGAGCTGCGTGAGGCCGTGGCCGCCAAGACCGCCCGCGACTCGGGCGTGGCCCTGGACTCCCAGCACGTGCTGATCACCAACGGCGGCAAGCAGGCCGTGTACAACACCTTCGCCTCCCTGCTGGACCCGGGAGACGAGGTCATCGTCCCCACCCCGTTCTGGACCACCTATCCGGAGGCCGTCCGCCTGGCCGGCGGCGTCCCCGTGGAGGTCTTCGCCGGCCCGGAGCAGGGCTACAAGGTCACCGTGGACCAGCTCGAGGAGGCCGTCACCGCCAAGACCAAGGTCCTGCTCTTCGTCTCCCCGTCCAACCCGACCGGCGCCGTCTACTCCCCCGAGGAGACCGAGGCCGTGGGCCGCTGGGCGCTGGATCGCGGCCTGTGGGTCGTCACGGACGAGATCTACGAGCACCTCACCTACGACGGCGTGCCGTTCACCTCGATCGTGAAGGCCGTCCCGGAGCTCGCCGAGCAGGCCGTGATCCTCAACGGCGTGGCCAAGACCTACGCGATGACCGGCTGGCGCGTCGGCTGGATGGCCGGCCCGCTGGACGTCATCAAGGCCGCCACCAACCTGCAGTCCCACGCGACGTCGAACGTCTCCAACGTCTCGCAGCGTGCCGCCCTGGCCGCCGTCTCCGGCCCACTGGACGCCGTCGATGAGATGAAGGTCGCCTTCGACCGCCGCCGCAAGGCCATGGTGCAGGCCATGAACGCCGTCCCGGGCTTCGAGTGCCCGACCCCGGAGGGCGCCTTCTACGCCTACGTGGACGTCCGCGGCGCCCTCGGCCGCGAGATCCGCGGCGTCACCCCCGCGACCTCCGCCGAGCTGGCCGCCCTGATCCTCAACGAGGCCGAGGTGGCCGTGGTCCCGGGCGAGGCGTTCGGTCCCTCCGGCTACCTGCGCCTGTCCTACGCGCTGGGCGACGACGACCTCGCCGAGGGTGCCGAACGCATCCGCGCCCTGCTCTCCGAGTGAGCCCCGCGCCCGGTCAGGGCGCATGCAGGAGGCGGCCGGCCGTCGTCGTGGAGGAGATCCCCTCGACGACGACGGCCGGTCGCCTTCCGTCTGCCCGGCCCCTCCCGGACCGGACCGGCTCACGCGTAGCCGCGGCGGGCGGCCCAGCGGGTGAGCTCGTGGCGGTTGGACAGCTGCAGCTTGCGGAGCACGGAGGAGACGTGGGACTCCACCGTGCGGTCCGAGATGAACAGCTCCGCGCCCGCCTCCCGATATGTGAAGCCCCGGGCGATCAGGCGCATGACGTCGCGCTCGCGGGCGGAGAGCCGGTCCAGCTCCTCGTCCTGCGCGTCCCGGTCCGTCGGGACCGGGGAGGCGTCCGGGGCACCGGAGGGGCGGACCGCCGTCGTGTCCGGGGCCGCCGTACCCCGGAAGGCGTCCAGGACGAAGCCGGCCAGGCGCGGGGAGAACACGGCGTCCCCCTCGGCCACGCGGACGGCGGCGTCCACCACGTCGGCGCCGGAGGCGGACCTGGTGATGTAGCCGCGGGCGCCGGCGCGGATGACGGCCACGACGTCCTCGGCGGCGTCGGACACGGACAGGGCGAGCAGACGCCGCTCCGGGTCCCGTTCGAGGACGCGGCGGGCGACCTCCGCTCCCCCGCCGCCGGCGCCGCCGGGCAGGTGCACGTCCAGCAGCACCACGTCCGGGGCCGTCTCCAGCACGACGGCCACGGCCTGGTCGACGTCCCCGGCCTCGCCGACGATCTCGACGCGGGCCGGGTCCAGGTCCGCGCGCAGGCCGGCCCGGAAGATGGCGTGATCGTCCACGATCACGGCGGTCACCGGTTCACTCATGCGCCCTCCTCTCGCGGGTCGGTGCCTCTGACGCCGCCCTCCGGACGGGCGACGGCCGGGGCGTCGAGGTGCAGGTGGACCTCGGTGCCGCCGGCAGAGGAGCGTATGCGCACCGTTCCCCGGCCCGTTCCATCCTGCCCCGCAGGGACTCGCGGACGCCGTGGCGGTCAGCTGGCAGCTGATCCGGGTCGAAGCCGGGGCCACGGTCCCGGACGAACACGTCCACGCCCTCGATCGCCCCCTGGTCGTCCTCGAGGACCTCGGCGTACACCTGGGCGTCCCCGGCGTGGCGGGCGGCGTTGGCCATGGCCTCGCGGGAGGCCGCCACGAGCGGGTCCAGCCACTCGCCCTCAGTCTCGCCCACGGCGACGACCTCGATGCGGCGGCCGTGGGCGTCCTCGACCTCCCCGGCCACCCGGCGCAGCGCCTCGGAGAGCGCGTCCGGCGCCTGGGAGGGGTCGTCGAAGAGGTAGGAGCGCAGCTCGCGCTCCTGGGCCCGGGCCACGCGGGCGACCGTCTCCGGGTCGGAGGCGCGGCGCTGGATCAGGGCCAGGGACTGCAGCACGGAGTCGTGCAGGTGGGCGGCGATCTCCGCACGCTCGGTCTGCACGGCGAGCGCGGTGCGCTCCCGCTCCCGGCGGGCGACCAGGCCGAGCACGAAGGGCGCCGCCACGAGGGCCAGGCCGGCGAGCAGGGCGACAGCCAGCAGCAGCCCGAGCCACAGCGTGCCCGGGCCTGCCGTGTCCACGGCGAGCGCCAGGACGGAGACGAGCACCAGGGCGGTGCCGAGGGCGATGCGCAGCCAGGTGCCGCGGCTGCGACCCGGGGATGCGGCGGTGTCCGCCTGCATCCAGGCCACGCCGAGGCCGATCACCAGGATGCCGACCGGGGCCGCGGTCTGCCAGTCCACGTCGGCCCCCAAGGCCTGCACCACCACCAGGACGGCCACGCAGACGACGGCGGCGCCGAGGACCGCGGGCCAGCCGACCTCGCGGACGCGGGCGAGGCCGGTCTCGAGGCGGCGGCGCAGCTCGGGGTCGTCGTCCGCCGTCCCGTCCGCTCGCTCCTGCGGGAGGAACAGCCAGAGCCAGGTGTACAGGGCCAGGCCCACGCCGCCGGTCAGGGCCAGGACCACCATGCCCAGGCGCACCCAGGCCACGGGCAGCTCGAGGTGCCGGGCCAGGCCTGCGCAGACACCGGCCACGGGGTGGTCGCCGTGGTGCCGCAGCAGCGGCGGGCGCACACGCGGCGCGGGGCCGCCCTGCGGCGGGGTGGGGTGCTGCATGCCCCCATCCTGCCCGCTGGGCCCCGGAGCGCACATCCGGGACGGGTTCCGGGATTCCCCGGATGTGTCCGACCCCGCCCCGCGGGAGGATGGAGCCATGTCCTCCCACCAGCACTTCCACGCCGATCCGACCGCAGACCCGTCCGCCGCAGGCGCGGGCGCCGACACCGGCCCCGCCGACGGCCTGGCCGCCCTGCCCTCCTGGCTGCGCGGCCCGGTGCGCTCCTGGGGCGTGAGCCGGTCCGAGGAGTCCTGGGTCTCCGGCGCCCTCGGCGGCGTCGCGGCCCGGTACGGTCTGGACCCGCTGCTGGTGCGCGGCGTCTTCGCGGCCGTCTGCCTGCTCTCGGCCGGCCTGGCGCTGCTGGCGTATGCCGTGGCGTGGACGGTGCTGCCGGGACCGGACGGACGTGTGCTCTGGGCACAGCTGCGCCGCGGCGACTTCTCCGGCTCGGGCGTGGGCGTGGCCGTGGTGGGCGGCGTCGGCCTGGTGTCCCTGGTCTCCGGTGCCGGCCTCACGGCCACGCTCGTCTTCAGCGGTGGCCTGGCGGGGCTGACGGTCCTGGCCGGCACGGCGCTGCTCGTCTGGTGGCTCCTCACCCGCGGCCGGGAGCCGAAGGCGCTCGGCGCGTCCGAACGTCAGCGCTTCACCGGCCGCGACGGCCGTCCCTCGGCAGGGTTCCGGGCGGCGGACGCCGCAGGCGCGCCGTCCTCCCCCAGCTGGTACATGGACGCCCGCCGCCGGTCTGGGCAGGAGGAGTCCGCCCCGGACGAGGCCGGCTTCCGCTCCTCGTGGATCGACCCGGAGACCGGCCAGTGGCGGGACCGCCCGCACTCCCGCGATCTGCGCGCCGCCGAACGCGTCGCCGAGATGGAGCGCCAGGCCGCCGCGGAGCGTGCCTCCGCCGGCCGCGGCGCAGCGGCCGCCCGTGCCGAGCGTCCGGCGCTGGGCGCGATCGCCCAGACCGTGACGCTCGTGGCCGCCGGCGTCGTCTGCCTGGCCGCGCTGGTCGGCTCCGTGGTGTTCGGCTTCTCCGGCGTCGGCACGGTGCTCGGGCCGGCCGGTGCCACGATCGTCGGCGGCGCCGCCGCCCTCGTGGTCCTCGCCCCGGTGCTGCTGCTCGCCGCCCTGCGCGGACGCCGCGGCGGCCTCGTGTCCGCCGCCAGCGTCTTCGCCGTCGGCATGGTCGTCATCGGCGTCGTCGCCAACCTGAGCATCGTCCTGCCCTGACCGGTCCGCCGGCCACCCGGTGCCAGCGCTCTCATCTCCGGCACCGCCGGTGGACCGCTGACAGCACCCGGCACGGCGTCGATAGTCTGGAGCCGCAGGCCGCGGATCCCCTCCGCAGGGGGCGCCGCCGGACCTGCGGCTTCCGTCATGTCCCCCTTCCTGCCGTCGAAAGGACTCCTCCATGCGCGTCGGACTGCTCACCTCCGGTGGCGACTGCCCTGGCCTGAACGCCGTCATCCGTGCCGCTGTGCTCAACGGCATCAAGACCTACGACTTCGAGATGGTCGGCATCCGCAACGGCTGGGCCGGCCTGATCGACAAGGACGTGGTGGAGCTGCCCCGCCAGGCGGTCCGGGGCCTGTCCGGCACCGGCGGCACCATCATCGGCACCTCCCGCACCCACCCGTACGACACGGCCGGCGGCGGTCCGGAGAACATGAAGCGGAACCTGGAGGAGATGGGCATCGACGCGGTCGTGGCCATCGGCGGCGAGGGCACCCTGGCAGGCGCCAACCGCCTGGCGAAGGACGGCCTGCCGATCGTCGGGGTGCCGAAGACCATCGACAACGACCTGATGGCCACGGACTACACGTTCGGCTTCGACACCGCGGTGCAGATCGCCACGGACGCCATGGACCGCCTGCGCACCACCGGCGAGTCCCACCACCGCTGCATGGTGGCCGAGGTCATGGGCCGCCACGTCGGCTGGATCGCCCTGCACTCGGGCATGGCCTCCGGTGCGCACGCGATCCTCATCCCGGAGGTCCGCACCCCGATGTCCCAGGTGGCCGAGTGGGTGAAGCAGGTGCATGACAAGGGCCGCTCCCCGCTCGTGGTGGTGGCCGAGGGCTTCGTGCCGGAGGGCCAGGACGACCCGTTGGCCGCCGCCGGCAACGCGAAGGACGGCCGCCCGCGCCTGGGCGGCATCGGCGACTGGGTGGCCCGCGAGCTCGAGGAGGCCACCGGCGTGGAGTCCCGCGCCACCGTCCTCGGCCACATCCAGCGCGGCGGCGACCCGTCCGCCACGGACCGTGTGCTCTCCACCCGCTTCGGCATGCAGGCCATGAAGCTCGTGGCCGAGCACCGCTGGGGCCAGATGGTGGCCGCCAACGGCACCGAGATCATCTCCGTGCCCATGTCCGCCGCCCTGTCCGGCCTGAAGAAGGTGCCGCTCGCCCGCTACGAGGAGGCCAGGGTCCTCTTCGGCCGCTGAGCGGGACCATGGCACTGCAGGAGCACACCCTCGCCCTGGTCGGCCTCGCCTGGGCCCGTGCGCTCGGGCTTCCTGACGACGGGCTCGGCACCCTGGGCGCCTCGCCCGCCACCGGTGCGGCCTCGCCAGGCCCGGCCTCGGGCGTCCCGTCCGCCGCCCCCTCGGCACGGGCGGCGGGGGCGCCGGGCTGCGCCCGGCGCGTGGAGGTCGTCCTCGACGACGGGGCCGTGCTGCCCGGCCAGGGCGAGCGCGTGGCGACCGTCCTCCGCCTGGGCGAGGCGGCCGTCGTCGTCGGCCCGCAGTGGTTCGTGACGGCCTGCCGGGACCTGGACGACGAGGTGCTGGCGCTCGAGTCCACCCTGCTGCGGATCGGCGCGGCGCACGGGGTGCGTTCGTGCGGCGAGCACACCCTCTACTACGCGGACGAGGCGCCGGAGGTGGACCCCGCGCAGTCGATCGCGGTGTCCTTCGACTCCGCCCACGCTCTGGAGGTCGGGGCGCTCTGCCCTGCCGACGACGTCACGGCCGCCGCGCTGCCGCAGTGGGACCACACGGCCGCCCTCGTCCCGGTCGTCGAGGACGGCCGGAGCGGCGGTGCGGCCTGCGCGGCCGCCGGCTACGACGTGTTCTCCGGGATCGTGGCGCGCCTGGGCGTGCTCACCGTGCCGCACCTGCGCGGCAGGGGGCTGGGCACCTATGCCGCCGCGTCGGCGATGGAGTCGGCCTGGCTGGACGGGCTGGTGCCCTCGGCGCGGGTGCCGGAGGGACACACCATGGCCCACCACATCGCCGTGGCGGTGGGCATGGAGCCGCTGGGGACGCAGACGTCCGTCACCTGGGGGCCGGGCGCCTGACGCGCGGGGCCTGAGCCTGTGGTCGGCGCGGCACAGCCGGAACACCGTGCCGGCCTCACGGCCTGCGGTCAGCGGCGGCGCACGTCAGGACGGCCGACGACCTGCCCGGCGTCCGGGGCCACGAGGACCTCCTGCGACGCGGCGACGTGCCCGGCGCCGCCCTCGGAGTCGTCGCGGACGATCAGCTGGGCGTCCACCGGAACCGAGCGCTTCACCAGGGCCAGGCCGAGGTGGCCGGCCTCGTGGTGCTGGCCCACGGAGGTCAGCACGCCCACCGGGCGGGCGGCGGCGCGGGCCTCCTCGGTGTCCGGCTCGGGCCGCACGATCACCGGCGCCCCGGGGGCCGGGAAGGCATGGCCGGAGCCGTCCATCAGCAGCTGCACGAGACGGCGCGGCGGACGCCCGAGGTTGTGCACCCGGGCAATGGTCTCCTGACCGCGGTAGCACCCCTTCTCCAGGTGCACGGCCGTGCGCAGCAGGTCCAGCTCGTGCGGCAGCGCCTTGGCGTCCGCGTCCACGGACGGGCGGGGGCGGCCTGCGGCGATGCGCAGGGCCTCGGCGGCCGACGTGCCGGCCAGGGACCAGCCTGCCAGCTCCCCCTCGCCGAGGCGGGCGGCGGTGGCGAGGAGGTCGTCCCGGGTCACGAGGTACTCGCGCCAGGACCAGTCCTCGCCGGGATGGTCGGGGCCGGAGTAGGCCCAGCCGCCCGGGGCGACCTCAGGCCAGGGGTCGATCCACACGGTGCGGTCCTCCCAGCCCGGAACGGCCGCGGTGGCGCCCACGACGGCGACGGTGCCGGTGTGGCGGCGCAGCGTGACCTCGTGGGCGAAGCGCATGCGCGTCAGCCAGTCCAGCAGCGCCTGCTCGTCCGCCCTGTCCAGGATGAGCCAGCAGGCGGCGCCGTCCTCGAGCAGGTGGACGCCGTGCTCGATGCGGCCGTTGGCATCCAGGAAGAGGGCCTCCGTGCTGGTGCCGGGCCGCGCCTGGGACAGGTGCTGGGTGGTCAGGGTGTGCAGCCACTCCAGCCGGTCGGGCCCGGAGACGGACAGGACGGCGCGGTGGGACAGGTCCACCAGTGCCCTGCCGCGGTCCAGCGCGCGCTGTTCGCGCAGCGGGGCGCCGTAGTGCGCGGCGACGCCGGCGTCGGGCCCCTCGCCCTCGACGGCACCGGTGGCGGGGCCCTCCGCCGCGGACAGCGGGGGCTGCAGGAGCGGGCTGCGATACGCGGGGGCGGACATCAGCGTGGACGCTTCGCGTGCGGGGACAGGCGACCCTCGGAGCGGTCCGGCATGCGGTCGAGGATCGCGGAGGCGTGGGCCTCGAGGTCGTGCTCCTCGGCGGCCGCGGTGTCCCAGCGCCAGAAGAGCTGGTTGTTCACGAGGCCCGCCATGCGGGTGGCGCGGTGGTAGTCGCCGGCGGCCGAGCCGCGCAGCACCGCGTCCGTGGCGAGCTGCAGCTGCGGGCCCTTGATGCGGCCGTAGTACAGCTCGGACATGGAGCCGGGGTGCGTGATGGTGGCGGTCAGGCCGAAGGCCTCGTCCTCGCCGCGCAGGGACTCGACGTCCTCGGCGGAACGGTAGGCGGGGACCACGTCGGCCGGGACCATGCCGGGGCCGACGTCTCCGTCGCGGCGGGGGCGGTCCACCTGCCAGAACCCGGACTCGACGGTCAGCGGGCGCAGCAGGGTGCCGTCCTCCTCGCAGATCCAGGACTCGGCGCGGTACTCCAAGAACGGCAGGCCGTACTCCGTGAAGTCGACGCGCTGGTAGAAGATCTCGGTCCCCTCGGCGCCGTCGCCGAGGCGCCCCTGCCCCTCCCAGGAGCCGATGAGCCAGGAGAGCGGAGCGAGTTCGGGGGTGAGGTCGTACGGGAGCTCGGTGGCCATGGAGACGTCGGTCTCGCGTTCAGGTCACCGTGCGGCCGGATCCCGGCCGCACGGGGACCTCAGCGCTGGCCCTTGAAGAGGCCGCCGATGACCAGGGCGGCCACGCCGGCCATGCCCAGGGAGGCGAGGCCCACCAGGCCCAGGAAGAAGATCTCGAGTGCAAGAAGGTTGTCCATGGCGGCCAGTCTAGCCGCCCTCGTCGCCTCGATCAGCCCAGGAGCGCGAGGATGACGTGGCCGATGACGCCGGCAGCGCCGACGGGTGCCATCGCCAGGGCGAAGCCGGGCCGCCGCGGACGCAGGGTGGTGGCCACGGGACGGTCCTCGGGACGCGGCTTCGCAGACGGCGCGGTGGCCGCGGTGAGCGCGACCAGGGTGCTGGAGGCCAGTGCCGCGACGGCCGCGATCGCAAGCTTGCGCGGCTCGGCGTCCAGGACCAGGCCCGACGCCACGGCGATCAGCACGGACAGCGGGATGAGCACGGCCGCCAGGGTGCCCGGACGGCCCTGCATCCAGGGTGTCAGGCCGAGCAGGGACACCAGGGCGACGGTGGCGCCGATGCTGAGCAGCAGGATGGGGGCGAGCGGCATGGCGTTCCACTGGGCCAGCGCGGCCCAGCCGGAGGTCATCACCACGATCATAACGCCGCCCATGGTGGCCACGGTGGACTCGAGGCGCAGCGGCCGTCCGGTCCCGCGGAAGAGCTGGACCATGAACGCCGCGATCACGCCCCAGCCCGCCACGACGGCCATCGGCTGGAAGAGGCCGAGCGCGCCCTTCTCCGGCTCGCCGAGGCCGACGTGGCCCCAGAGCAGGGTGAGGCCCAGGCTCACGAGGCCGACGACCGCCAAGGTGACGGACAGGGAGATCCGGGCCGGGGACCCGAGCTGACGGGGCCATCCCCAGGCGATCACGAGGATCACCACGACGGCGACGGCGGAGACCGCGAGGGGTCCCACGAACGCGGCCGCGCTGAGCACGACCGCCGCGAGGGCGGCGGCCAGGGCCATCGACAGTCTCATCACAGCCCCCATCCTGCCAGGTCGCGGGGCCACCGCCGAGCGTCACGCCAGTGGACACGGTGGGCACCGCCGCTGCGGGCGGACGTACAGTGTCACCGGACATTCGGCATGCGGTGTCCGCGAACCGGTGTCCAGGAGCGAAGGGAGTGCGGCCGTGACGCATGTGGTGCTGCTCACCGATGCGGAAGACGGACTCGGCGACCTCACCGAGCACCTGGACCTGCTCGGCCACACCGTCACCGCGCGTCCCCGCCGCGCCTCGGCCGCCGCAGGCGTCCCCGCGGCGGACGCCGTCTTCGTGGACGCCCGTACGGACCTGTCCGGCGCCCGCACCGTCTGCACGGACCTCGCGGCGCTGGCCGCCCACCTGCCCGTGGTGGCCGTGTTCCACGACGCCGGCCTGAGCGCCGTCTCCGCCCGCTGGCAGGTCGCCGACATCCTGCTCACCACCGCCGGCCCGGCGGAGGTGGAGGCACGCCTGCGCCTGGCCACCGCGCGCAGCGGGCCGCAGGGAGGGCACGAGCCGGACGAGATCCGCGCCGCGGACCTGGTGGTGGACGCCGCCGGCTACACCGCCCGCGTCCACGGGCAGCCGCTGAACCTCACCTACAAGGAGTTCGAGCTGCTGAAGTTCCTGGCCCAGCATCCGGGCCGCGTCTTCAGCCGCGAGCAGCTGCTGCAGGAGGTCTGGGGCTACGACTACTTCGGCGGTACCCGCACCGTGGACGTGCACGTCCGCCGCCTGCGCGCCAAGCTCGGCCCGGACCACGAGCAACTGATCAGCACGGTGCGCAACGTCGGCTACCGCTTCGACGCCCGCACCGCCTGAACCGCACGTAGTGTGGAGGGCATGACCGACCCCTCCGTGCCCGACGTCCGTGTCCTGACCGACCCCGGCCACGTGCCCGCCGCCGCGGTGCTCGCCCTGGCCGACGCGGCCCGCGCCGCCGACGGGCATCCCCCGCTGTCCGACCAGACCCGCGTGCACGTGCAGCGCGGCACCGCGCTGGCCGTGCTCCTGACCGGACCCGACGAGGCACCGGACGGCGCCGCCGTCCTGGCCCCCGAAGGCGAGGGCGCGGTCCTGGAGCTGGTCGTGCACCCCGACGCCCGCCGCCGCGGCGTGGCGACGGCGCTGGCCGGGGAGGCGGCCGTCGTCGTGGAGCAGAGGGGACTGCAGGAGGCGGTGAGCGTCTGGGCCCACGGGATGCTGCCGGGGGCGGCCGAGCTGGCCGCCGCCCACGGGCTGACTCCGGTGCGCGAGCTGCGCCGGATGGCCGTGGACTCGTCCGTCCTCGCTCCGCTGACCGCCCCGGAGCTGCCGGAGGGCGTGCGGCTGCGCCCCTACGTCCCCGGCACGGACGACGCCGCCTGGCTCGAGCTCAACGCCGCCGCCTTCGCGGACCATCCGGAGCAGGGCTCGCTGACGCAGGCCGACCTGGAGGACCGCCGCAGCGAGGACTGGTTCGACGCCGCCGGCTTCCTGCTGGCCGAGCGCGAGGCGGACGGCACCCTGCTCGGCTACCACTGGACCAAGGCCGAGGGCGACGGCACGGTCGGCGAGGTCTACGCCGTCGGCGTCTCCCCGGACGCGCAGGGCCTGGGCCTGGGCCGCGCACTCACCGTGGCGGGCCTGGTCCACATGCGGGACGGCGGCGCCCGGCGCGTGGACCTCTACGTGGACGCGGACAACACCGCCGCCGTCCGCCTCTACGAGAAGCTCGGCTTCGTGCTCGACGCCGCGGACGCGCAGTACCGGCGCGTCTGAGCGCCTCTCGCCACTATCCTTGAGCCGACGGTTCCGTGGCCCAGGCCGTCGTAGGATTCCACGCCCGGGACCGCCCGCAGACCGAACGGAGCACCATGCCGACGTCGCAGACCGCCCTCACCGCCGCGCGCGCCACCGTGGGACACCACGTTCCCGCGCCCCGGGCCGAGGTGCTGGCCGCCGGTGTCCTGCCCTGGCGGACCGGCCCGAGCGGCCTCGAGGTCATGGTCATCCACCGCCCCCGCTACGACGACTGGTCCTGGCCGAAGGGCAAGCTCGACCCCGGGGAGACGCTGCCGGAGTGCGCCGTCCGCGAGGTCCGAGAGGAGACCGGCCTGCGCGTGGCCCTGGGCATCCCGCTGGCCGTGACCCGCTACGAGGTCAAGAACCGCGGCGGCAAGCCCGGAACCCGCCCCAAGGAGGTCTGGCACTGGGCCGCCGAAGCCGGCCGGCAGAAGGGCCAGGCCGACGGAGACGAGGTGGACGAGCTGCGCTGGGTCTCCCCTGCAGCCGCGCGCCGTCTGCTCACCAACGCCACGGACCGTCAGCCGCTGGACGCCCTCGAGGCAGCCTACGGCGAGCGCCGCCTGCGCACCGTCCCCCTGGTGCTGCTCCGGCATGCCAAGGCCAAGCCCCGCTCCTCCTGGTCCCGCGCCGAGGAGGACCGGCCGCTCGCCGCCACCGGCCGCCGTCAGGCGCTGGCCGACCGGCGGCTCCTGACCGCCTGGGCCCCGGAGAAGCTGTTCTCCTCCCCGTGGCGCCGCTGCGTGGAGACGCTCGCACCGCTGGTGAAGGACACCCGCCTGCCCGTGAAGTACAAGGCCTCCCTCACGGAGGCCGGCGCCAAGGACAACCCGAAGAAGACCCGGCGCGTGATGCGTGGCCTGCTGGAGAAGCGCCGCGCCCTGGTGGTGTGTTCGCACCGACCCGTGCTGCCGGAGCTGCTGCAGGAGATCGAGGCGATCACCGCGCACCCGGACGTGCTCAAGGCCCTGCCCGCCGAGGACCCGTACCTGCGCCCCGGCGGCGTGCTGGTGGCGCACCAGGGCCTGAACCAGGGCGGCCGCGTGGTGGCACTGGAGTGCTACGACCCGGCGGACGGTTGACGGGACACCGTCCGGCGTGGTGGCCGCCGGCGGACGGTTGACGGGGCCGCGGCGCCTCCGGGCGGCCCGGCGTGGTGGCCGCCGGCGTGCCGCCGACCGTTGAGTCGCGCGTCACACCCGGACTAGGCTTCCCGCATGGACACCGTGAACCGCCCCGAACTGATCGTCCACGACCGCCTGAAGCTGACGCGCGACCCGGACCGCGGCCGCTTCGAGCTGCGCCAGGACGACACCTTCATCGGTTTCGAGGGCTACACCGTGGACGAGATCCCCGCCGAAGACGACGCCCAGGGCCAGGCCCGCACCGTGGTGCGTCTGCAGCACACGATCATCGACGAGGCCTACGGCCGGAAGGGCTACGCCCGCGCCCTGGTGACGATGGTCCTGCAACGGCTGGCGGCCGAGGGCGAACAGATCGTCCCGGAGTGCACCTACGTGCAGCAGTACCTGGCGCGCTACCCGGAGTTCCGCGAGCTCGTCTACGAGGGCTGAGCGCTTCGGCTGCCTCCGACGTTTCCCGACGACGGCCGCGCACCTTGGCTGTGTGCGCGGCCATCGTCGTGTCCGGACCGTGACGCCCCGCCCCCTTCCGTATGTATCAATGTGTTGATACGTTGATACATAACAAGGTGGCGTCGACGGGGCGCCGCAGACCGGAGGGAGTGACCGACCATGCAGCTGTTCCTGCTGACCTCGCTGTTCGGGGTCGCCGTGTCGATCGCCGTCGTCTACGCGGTGATCCGCCTGTTCACCAACAGCGCGCAGCGCGACCCGCTCCAGGCCGCCCGCTCCCACGGCATGGTGACGGCGCTCATCGCCCTGTTCGCCGCCACCGGCTCAGGACTGACGAGCCTGGTGTTCGTCGAGGATCCGCCCTGGGCCGCGGGAGCATCCGACGCCCCTGCCGGCCCAGGCGCCTTCCCGGTGTCCGCGGTGCCGTTCGACGTCGGCTTCAACGCCCTGGCCCCCGTCCTCTGGCTGCCAGTGGTCTACTGGATCGCCCAGCGCACCTGGCCGACCCCGGTCGCCCCCACCCGCAGCGCACGCCTCACCGCTCGGTCCTGGCGGGAGTACCTCCCACCCCGTCTGACGATCGTCACCGGCGTGGTCGCACTGGTCTCCGTGGCCGCCGCCCTGATGCTCCTGCCCACCGACGGCCGGCCGCTGACGACGGCCGACACGGGCGTCAGCGGCCCGGACGGGATGTCCGAGACCTTCGTGCGGGACCCGGGTGTGCGCAGCGGCGCGCTGGTGACCCCGTGGCTGCTCGGATTCGTGCTCCTGGCCTGCCTCTGCGGCGCACTGGCGGTCGCCGCCGTCGTCCGCCGGCGCTCCCTCTCAGGGCTCACCCCGGCCCAGGACGACGCCGTCCGGCACGTGGCCGTCAACCGCATCCTGCGCACTCTGACCGTCGTCCTTCTCTCCGTGCCCGTCGCCGTGGACAACGCCTTCGGGTCCCAGGAGCCGAACCGGATGGGGCCCTTCACCGTCTGGTCGCTGGCCGCGGTCTTCGCTGTGGCCCTGGCGATGCTCGTGTGGACCTCGCCCCAGGTGAGGGTGCTCCGTCAGGACGCGGCGCACCACGTGTACGAGGACGCCACCGGGGAATGGGTGGAGGTCCCCCGCGGCCCCGGCACCCTGAGCGATGTCATCCAGCTGCGCCACACGGCCGCCGCGGTCGTCCTCCCGCTCGCCGCGCTGACGACGGTGGCGATGTTCGTGCTGCCGATGCCGGCGCACCTGGAGCTCTCCGCCGTCGGGTCTCCCGTCGCCTCCGTGCTGGCCGCATTCGCTCCCCTGTCCGTCCTCTGGGTCGGCTACCTGCTGGCCGAGTTCGTGCTGCGCATGAAGCACACCGACCGCACCGCCACCGCCCGCACCCGCGGCGTCCGCGCCTCCACCTGGCGCGTCGTGCTCTTCGGCGTCGTCGCCACGGCCGGTCTCGTGGCCGTCGGCTGGGCCGTCCGGGAGGAACGCGCCCTCGCCCGCGTCGGCGTCGACGCAGTCCCGCTGGCCGTTGCCATGCTGTCCGCCCTCCTGGTGATCGGGATGCTCACCGCGATCGGCGTGCGGGTCTGCCTCCGCCGCCACCCGCTGACCCGCACCTCCGCGCTCATGGACCGCCGCATGCGCCGCCGCACCGCGGACCGCATGGTCGGCATCGGCACCACCGGCATGCTGATGGTCCTCGCCACCGCTGTCGGCCAGCTGGTGATGTCCATGTCCGTCGCCCCGCTGCTGTACCTCCTCGCCGTCATCCCCGCCCTGCTCCCCAGCACCTCCCTGGTCCGTCCGATCGGCGACGCCCAGGACCCGGCCGACGGCTCGGACGGACCAGAGGACGGAGGCCACCGGCCGTCGTCGGGAAGGCCCGAGGCGACCGGAGGGCCGGTGGCCGCGGGAGCGAAGGCGCGCCGATGAGCCACCCCGTCTCCCCACAGCCGCCGGCCGGCCCGGCCGAGATCGCCATCGACCTGGAGTCCGCGACGCCGCCCTACGAGCAGGTGCGTCGGCAGATCTCGGTGGCCGCCTCCTCCGGGGCACTGCCGCCGGGCACCCGGCTGCCCTCGGTGCGCGCCCTGGCCGCGGACCTGGGCATCGCCCCCGGCACCGTGGCCCGCGCCTACAAAGAGCTCGAGGCCGCCGGCGTGGTGGTCACCGCAGGACGCCGCGGCACCGTGATCGCCGAGGACGCGCCCGCCACCGAGGCGGCGGCCGTGGTGGCCGCGCTGCGCCAGGCCTCCGCCCTGGCCCGCGGCGCCGGCTGGGACCGGAGCCGCTGGGAGCGGGAGGCCGGGCGCGCCTGGGGCTGAAGGCCTCCAGGGTTCCCGGAACCGCCGGAATCAGCCGATTCTGCGGACTCGCTACGATGGTCCGGTGACCATTCCGACCCCCTACGAGGACCTGCTCGCCGAGGTGCTGGCAGACGGCGCCCTTAAGGGCGACCGCACCGGCACCGGCACACACAGCGTGTTCGGCCGGCAGCTGCGCTTCGACCTGGCCGACTCCTTCCCGCTGATCACCACCAAGCGCGTCCACTTCAAGTCCGTGGCGCTCGAGCTGCTGTGGTTCCTCCGCGGCGACTCCAACGTCCGTTGGCTGCAGGAGCGCGGCGTGCGGATCTGGAACGAGTGGGCGGACGAGAACGGTGACCTCGGCCCGGTCTACGGCGTCCAGTGGCGCTCCTGGCCCACGCCGGACGGTGGGAGCATCGACCAGATCGCGAAGGTCGTGGAGTCGCTGCGGACGAACCCGGACTCACGCCGGCACATCGTCACCGCCTGGAACCCCGCCGAGGTGGAGGACATGGCCCTGCCCCCGTGCCACGCGCTCTTCCAGTTCTACGTGGAGCCGGCGCAGGACGGCGGCCCCGGACGGCTGTCCTGCCAGCTCTACCAGCGCTCGGCGGACCTCTTCCTCGGGGTCCCGTTCAACATCGCCTCCTACGCCCTGCTCACCGTGATGATGGCGGAGCAGACCGGCCTGCGCCCCGGCGAGTTCGTGTGGACCGGAGGCGACTGCCATATCTACGCCAACCATGTGGACCAGGTCCGCGAGCAGCTGAGCCGCGAGCCCTACCCGTACCCGCGGCTGCGCCTGACCCGCCGCCCCGAGTCGATCTTCGACTACGCCTACGAGGACATCGAGCTCGTCGACTACCGCCACCACCCGACCATCACGGCGCCGATCGCCGTCTGAGCCGCCCTCCCCGAGACCCGCAGGACCACAGGAGCATCCGCAGCACCGTGAACGACGCCGCCCACCACCGCACCTCCCCCGCCGGCAGCCCCAGCCGCATCGGCATGATCTGGGCCCAGAGCCCGGACCGCGTCATCGGCCTCGACGGGGGCATGCCGTGGCACCTGCCGGAGGACCTGAAGCACTTCAAGGACCGCACCCTGGGCCACCCCGTGGTCATGGGCCGCCGCACCTGGGAGTCCTTCCCGGAGCGCTTCCGGCCGCTGCCGGACCGCACGAACATCGTGGTCTCCCGCACCCTGGACGCGGACGACGCCGCCGGGGACGCCGTGCGCGCCACCGGCGCCGTGGTGGCCGCAGACTTCGGGGCGGGTCTGCACGCGGCCTCCGAGGCCGACGGCCTGGACCTGGTCTGGGTCATCGGCGGCGCCACCCTGTACGAACAGGCCCTGGACGTGGCCACCCTCGCCGAGGTCACCGTGATCGACACGGACGTCTCCGGCGATGCCCATGCCCCCGCCCTGGACGCCCGCTGGAGACTCACGCAGGCCGACCCGTCCCCGGACGGCTGGCACACCTCCGCCGAGGGCCTGCGCTACCGCTTCGAGCGCTGGGAGCGCCCGGCCTGAGCCGGACGTCACGTCTGCTCTCCGCATTCCGTCCGTGCACCCCGTCGAGAAGGAGCATCCATGAGCCCCACCCCGACCTCCCAGAACGACCCCAAGCCGTTCTTCGACAAGGACATGCTGTCCTTCCTCGCGCTGATCGCCTTCCCGATCCTGGCGCTCGTCTCCGCCGTCTTCGGCCTGATCCTCGTGGTCCAGGGCCACATCCTCGGCGGCCTGGTGTTCCTGCTGGTCCTCACCCAGGCCTTCGCCATCGGCGGTCTTATCGTGTGGACGCGCCGACGCCGCCCGCGGGACTGACGGATACGGTGGAGGCATGACCGTCCACGCACAGACCGCCGCAGCCCCCGCCGATGCCGCCGCCCTGCCCGCCGTGGGCCTGGTGGGCTGGCGCGGCATGGTGGGATCCGTCCTCATGCAACGCATGGCCGAGGAGGGCGACTTCGCCCGCATCCACCCGGTGTTCTTCTCCACGTCGAACGCCGGCGGCACCGCCCCGGCCTTCGCCGGCATGGACGGGGACCCCGGCACCCTCAAGGATGCCTATGACGTCGAGGCGCTCAAGGCCCTGCCGATCATCGTCAGCACCCAGGGCGGCGACTACACCAAGGCCGTGCACGGCACGCTCCGCGCCGCCGGCTGGGACGGCCTCTGGATCGACGCGGCCTCCACCCTCCGCATGGAGGACGACGCGGTGATCGTCCTGGACCCGGTGAACCGTTCCGTGGTCGACGCCGCCCTGGAGGCGGGCACCAAGGACTTCGTGGGCGGCAACTGCACCGTCTCCTGCATGCTCATGGGCCTGGGCGGCCTGTTCACCGCCGGCCTCGTGGAGTGGGGCACGGCCATGACCTACCAGGCGGCCTCCGGCGGGGGCGCCCGCCACATGCGCGAGCTGCTGAACCAGTTCGGCGCCCTGCACGGCGAGGTCGCCGGAGAGCTGGAGGACCCGGCCTCCGCGATCCTCGAGATCGACCGGAAGGTGATCGAGCTGCAGCGCTCCGGCCGCCTGGATGCCAGCCAGTTCGGTGTCCCGCTCGGCGGCTCGCTCATTCCCTGGATCGACTCGGACCTGGGCAACGGCACCTCCCGCGAGGAGCTCAAGGCCTACGACGAGACCAACAAGGTCCTCGGCCGCACCGGCGCGGATCGCATCCCCTTCGACTCCCTCTGCGTGCGCGTGGGCGCCATGCGCTCGCACTCCCAGGCCCTCACCCTGAAGCTCACGAAGGACGTCCCGCTGGACGAGGTCGAGCAGATCATCGCCGAGGGCACCGAGTGGGCCAGCGTCGTCCCGAACGACAAGGAGTCCACCGTGGCCGAGCTGACCCCGGTCGCGGCCACCGGCACGCTCCGGATCCCCGTGGGACGCCTCCGCAAGCTCACCATGGGCCCCGAGTACCTGTCCGCCTTCACCGTGGGCGACCAGCTCCTGTGGGGTGCCGCCGAGCCGCTGCGCCGCATGCTGATGATCGCCACCGGCAACCTCTGACGCTCCCCGCACCGGAGCGTCCATCCGAAGGGACGACGACGGCCGGTCACCTTCCGCAGAAGGCGACCGGCCGTCGTCGCGGGTACGCCGTGGGCGCCGAACCCTCTGGCTCGCCGAACCAGAGACTCTGGCTCCTTCAGACGACGCTGAACCCACCAAACCCTCTGGCTCGCCGAACCAGAGACTCTGGCCCCTTCAAGCACGGTCGAAGCAGCCGAAGCTTCTGGCTCGCCGAACCAGAGACTCTGGCCCCTTCGGGTGCGCTCGAAGCAGCCGAAGCTTCTGGTTCGGCGCAGGGCGGGGGTTCAGAGGGAGGTGCCGATGATCATCGGTTCGGCGTGCAGCTCGACGCCGAAGCGCTCCTTCACACCGTCCCGAACGGTGCGGGCGATCGTGAGGATGTCCTCGGTGGAGGCGTCCCCGCGGTTGGTGATCGCCAGGGTGTGCTTCGTGGACAGGGAGGCACGGCCGCCGGCCAGGCCCCGCCCGTCCGCGCCGCGGCCGTCCACCTCGCCCTCGCCGGGGACGACGTCCGGCAGGCCGAAGCCCTTCTTGAATCCGGCGTGGTCGATCAGCCAGGCGGCGGAGAGCTTGACCAGTTCGGTGCCGTCCTCTGCGTGGCCGACGCCGAACGCCGGGGCTCCCTCCGGCAGGCGGGCGCGCACGGAGGCCGGGACGATCGGATTGGTGAAGTAGGAACCGGTGGACCACGTGTCCCGGTCCGCGGGGTCGGACACCATGCCCTTGGAGCCGCGCAGTGCCAGCACGTTCTCGCGCACGGTCGCCAGCGGGGCGTGGGTGCCCTCCTCCACGTCCAGGGCCTTGGCGAGCTGGCCGTAGCGGACCGGGGCCGTGGCCTCGGCGCCGTGGGCGGCACGCAGCAGCTCCAGGTCGATGGACAGCACGATCCAGCGCGGGGACGGGGCGCCGCCGGCGGTCATGGAGCGCTTGATGATGGAGTCGCGGTAGCCGAAGCGCAGGTCCTCGGCGCCGAGCTCCACGACCTGCCCGGACTCGCGGTCCAGGGCCCGGACGGAGCGCAGCACCTGGGAGATGTCCGCGCCGTAGGCACCGACGTTCTGCACCGGGGTGGCGCCGGCCGATCCCGGGATGCCGGACAGGGCCTCGATGCCCGCCAGCTCGTGCTGCACGGACCAGGCGACGGCGTCATCCCACACGTGGCCCGCGGCGATGCGCACGACCACGGCGGTGCCCTCGGCACCGGCATCCGCGTCCCCGGAGAGGACCTCGATGCCGGTGAAGGCCATCTGCACCACGGTGCCGTCGAAGCCGGCGTCCGCCATCAGGGTGTTGGAGCCTCCGCCCAGGACGAACAGGGCCTCCCCTGCGGCGTCCGCGGCGGTGATGGCCTGGACGGCCTGCGCCTCGGTCTCGGCGCGGACCCAGTTCCTGGCCGCACCGCCGACGCCGGTGGTGGTGTGGTCCGCCAGGCGGCGGCTGGTGGTCGGCTCGCTCACGCGGCCTCTCCCTTCGGCAGGGCGACGACGGCCTGCGCCTTGGTGAGCGCGCGGGCGTCGTCGCTGCTGGTGACGGTGACCGCCAGGTCGATGCGGGCGGTCCCGGCCTCCGGGTCGACCTTGCCGACCTTGCCGGTGACCTGCAGGACGGCGCCGGGGACGGAAGACCCGTCCTCCGCGAGCCGACCGGTGGTGTCCTCGACCGGGACCATGGCGGTGAAACGGGTCTGGTAGTCCACCACCCGGGCCGGGTCGCCGACCCAGTCGGTGACCAGCTGCACCGCGGTGCCCATGGTGAGCATGCCGTGGGCGATCACGCCCGGCAGGCCCACGGACGTGGCGAAGGACTCGGACCAGTGGATCGGGTTCAGGTCTCCGGACGCGCCGGCGTAGCGGACCAGGTCCGCGCGGGTCAGGTGCACGGTGCGGGTGCCGATCACGGCGCCCTTCTCCAGGCCCTCGAGCTGCGGGGCCGGGACGGCCTGGGCGTGCGCAGCGGTGTTCTCGGTGCTCATGCGTCGGCCTCCTCGTCGTCCGCACGGACCAGCAGGGTGGAGGTCACGGTGCTCAGCGGGGCACCGGCACCGTCCACGATCTCGGTGACGGTGGTGACCATGGAATTGCCGCCGAGCTGCTTCACGGAGGCGATGGACACCGTGGCGGTGACCTCGTCCCCCGCGGTCAGCGGACGGGTGTGGGTGAAGCGCTCCTCAGCGTGGACCACACGGGAGAAGTCGATGCCGACCTCCGGGTCCTCCACCACCGCGGCCTCCGCGCGCTGGGCGACGACCACGGCGAAGGTCGGCGGGGCCACCAGGTCCGCGTGGCCGAGGGCGCGGGCGGCCTCGACGTCGTGGTGGGCCGGGTGCGTGGCCTGCACGGCGGCGGCGAATCCGCGGATCACCTCACGGGACACCTGGTAGGGCTCGGCCGGCGGGTACTGCCGGCCGGCGGCCTCGGGGTTGACGCTCATGCGCTCCTCCTCGTCTGACGGTTCGCGGGCGCTGGTTCAGCCTACCGGCGGGAACCGCGCGCGCCACCGTTCCGTGCGACGTCGCGGGCCGCACGGTTGCGGGCGGCGTCCCGGAACCGCACCGTCTGCGCGGTGAGGTGGCAGAGGACGCCCGCACCGAGGATCGCCAGCGCGGTCCAGGACAGCGGCAGCCGCTCGGTCAGGGCGCCGACGACCGCCAGGACGATGCCCACGAGGAACAGGCCCGAGCCGGTCAGGACAAGGCGGCGGTAGAGGTGCGAGCCGTTGTCCCACATGCCGGCCATGCCGGTGGACTGCGGACGGTGCTGCTGGGAAGAGGGCATGCCCACGAGTCTACGAGGCACCGGCCGGCGCGGCAGGGCGACCGGCGCTGCGCCCGGTGTGCCGCCGCGGCAGGACGTCCGGGAGTGCGACCGGGGGTGCCCGGGGGGTGCCTCAGCACCGGAACCGGCCCCAAGACGCCCGTAGACCACGAAAGCCCGGGCCACCGCGAGAGGCCCCGAGACGACGAGAGGGCCCGGCCTGTCGGCCGGACCCTCTCCGATGCGGTAGCGGCGGGGGGACTCGATCCCCCGACCTCACGATTATGAGTCGTGCGCTCTAACCAGCTGAGCTACGCCGCCACGACATGAGAACGCCCGTGCTTCCAGCGGATATGTGCCGAAAGAACGGGCTCCCATGTCAGAGCCCCGACCGGGAATCGATCCCGGGACCTCCATCTTACCAAGATGGCGCTCTACCACTGAGCTATCGGGGCAACGAGATGAAACTCTATCAGCGCGCTGCGCAGAGTTCCAAATCGCCTGCGGCGTCCCGGCGGACGGTCCTGACGGCCCCGCCCGACCGGATTCCGATCAACGCACGATCAGCGCTGCGGGCGGCGGCCGAAGCGCTTCGGACCGGAGCCGCGTCCACCCTTGCCGCCGCCGAAGCCACCGCGTCCGCCCTTGTCAGAGCCGAACCTGCCGCGGCTTCCACCGCGCTTGCCGTGGTCGGCTCCGCCGCGGCGGCCGCCGTCGCGACCCCACGAGTCATCGCCGCGGCCGCGGCCGTCCCGGCCGTCGCCGGCACCCCGCTCGCGGCGCCGGTCCGCACTCCAGCGGGGCTTCTTCCCGGTGTGATTGTCCTCACGGTTCCTGCGGGCTGAAGGGTGACGGCCGTCGTCGCTCCCCTCCTCGCGCTCGCCGCGACCCCGGCGCTCGTCGCGTTCGGCACGATCGACGCGTCCGTCGCGTTCGGCACGATCGACGCGTCCGCCGCGGTCACCGCGGTCGAACCGGTCCTGGCGGCCACGGCCGCCACGGGGACCGCCGTGGCGGCGGCGCGGGCCGTCGTCGTCCCCCTCCGCGCGCTCGGCGCGGGTCGGACGACCGGTGTCCAGGCGCAGGCCCAGAGGCCGGCCGTTGACCTCGGCCCGGGCGCCGGCCTCCAGCTGCTCCGGGGTGAGGTCCTTCGGCAGCTCGACGAGCGCGTGGTTGCCGCGCAGGTCGATGGCGCCGATGGCGTTGCCCGGCAGGCCGACCTCGTTGGCCAGGGCGCCCACGAGGTGGCCCGGCTTCACGCGGTCGTTGTGGCCCACGCCCACCCAGTAGGTCGCGTTGCCGGCCGCCGGCTCGCGGCGCGGGCCGCGGGAGCCTCGGCCGTCGCGCTCGCCGCGCTCCGAACGGTCTCCGCGGTCCCGGTCACGGCGGCCCTTGCCCCCGAACGGCGGCAGGTCCGGTTCCTCGGCCAGCAGCGGGCGGCCGTCCTGGACCATCATCGCGATGGCGGCGGCCACACGGTCCGGCTCGGCCTCGTTCTTCTCCACATAGTCCACCACCATGTCCCGGAACACCGCGAGGTCCTCGTCCGCGGCGGTCTCGAGGGTGGCGGTGATGCGGTCGGCGAAGCGGGCCTTGCGGGCCTCGTTCACCTGGGCGATCGAGGGCAGCTGCATCTCCTCCACCGGCTTGCGGGTGGTCTTCTCGATCGAGCGCAGCAGGTAGCGCTCGCGCGGCGTGATGAACAGGACGGCGTCGCCGGAGCGGCCCGCGCGGCCGGTGCGGCCGATGCGGTGCACATAGGACTCGGAGTCGTGCGGGACGTCGTAGTTCACCACCAGGGAGATGCGCTCCACGTCCAGGCCACGGGCGGCGACGTCGGTGGCGACGAGGATGTCCACGCGGCCGGCCTTGAGGTCCTCCACGGTCTTCTCGCG
Source organism: Micrococcus lylae NBRC 15355 (assembly GCF_001570885.1). Lineage (GTDB taxonomy): Bacteria > Actinomycetota > Actinomycetes > Actinomycetales > Micrococcaceae > Micrococcus > Micrococcus lylae. Next base: position 72,774 of record NZ_BCSN01000002.1, read on the forward strand.
CTGCTTCTGCGCGATGTCGCCGGAGATGGCCACCGCCTTGAAGCCGCGCTCGTTCAGGCGGCGGGTGAGGTCCTCGGTGCCGGCACGGGTGCGGACGAACGCGATGACGCCGTCGTGCTCCTCGGTCTCCAGGATCCGGGTGAACGCCTCGAGCTTCCACTGGTGGCCCACGATGAGGCAGCGCTGGCGGATGGTCGCGGAGGTGGTGGCCTGACGGGCCACCGCCACCTCCTGCGGGTCGTTCAGGTACTGCGCGGAGATGCGGCGGATGGCCGGCGGCATGGTGGCGGAGAACAGGGCGGTCTGCTTGGCCTCCGGGGTGGAGGCGAGGATGCGGTCCACCTCCTCGGCGAAGCCCATGCGGAGCATCTCGTCCGCCTCGTCCAGCACGAGGGTCTGCAGCTGGGACAGGTCCAGGGAGCCGCGCTCGAGGTGGTCGATCACGCGGCCCGGGGTGCCGACGACCACCTGGGCGCCGCGGCGCAGGCCGGCCAGCTGCGGGCCGTACGGGGAGCCGCCGTAGACGGCGAGCACGGAGACGTCGTCGATCTGCTGGGCGTAGGTGTCGAAGGCGTCGGCCACCTGGAGGGCCAGCTCGCGGGTCGGGGCGAGCACGAGCACCTGCGGGGCGTCGGCGCGGCCGTTCACGTCGGCGGACTCGGCCAGGCGGGACAGCACCGGCAGGGCGAAGGCGCCGGTCTTGCCGGTGCCCGTCTGCGCCAGGCCGACCACGTCTCGGCCCTCCAGGATCAGCGGGATGGTCTGCTCCTGGATCGGGGACGGGGCGGTGTAGCCCAGCTCCTCGATCGCGGAGAGCACGCGGGCGTCCAGGCCGAGGTCGATGAAGGACGTGCCCTCCGGCTCATCGGCCGGGACGGCCTCGGCAGCGGCATCCGCTGCGGCGGAGTTCTCGACGGTCTCGGCGGCCTCGACGGCAGTCTGGTCCGGGCGGACCTCGTCGTCGAGCGGGGTGTTCGGGGTGTGCGTCATGGCGGTCTCCTCTGTGTGGGGACGCGCAGGCGGACGCCGGGCACGCTCCGGTCGCGTCTCGGAGTCGGTGCGGCGCTGCGCTGCTGGGGTGGAAACAAGGTCGGCCGGTCAGATCGGCACGTACCCCCACGGCGACGACGTTCGTCGCCTCTCAACACATCTGCGCCCTTATCAGCGCACACCGGCGTGGCATCACGCGTCCACGCTCACTCATCACAGGGGGAGAGTCCGGAACCGGAGTCCCCAGTCTATGCGCCCGCACCGGACCGGACACCCGTTAGGCTCGATTCCGTGGCAGAGAACACCAACGACCACCGTTTCGCCCGCGCCGCCGGACGCGCCGCCCGCGCCTTCCGTGAGCAGCAGCGGGCAGACAACGAGCGCCTCGCCGAGCGCCGCGTGCAGGAGCGTCAGGCGGACGAGACGCGCCTGGCCGAACGCCATGCGGCCAAGGAGCGCGCCCTGGACGAGCGCGACGAGCTCGAGGCCGGCCGCGTCCATCCGCTGCTGGGCCTGGCTCGCAAGTGGTGGACGGCGGCCACGCTCATCATCTTCGGCCTGGCCGCGGTGTTCCTGTTCAACGGCCTGCGCGCCCAGCGCGAGGGCGGCCCGGTCGTGGACCTCACCACGGGCATCGAGTCCGTCGGCGTGCTCGGCGGCGCCACGGGCCAGTTCGCCCTGGCCGGATTCGTCGCCGTGATCGGCCTGTTCACCCTGTGGGGCACCATCGCCCTCTACCGCCGGCGGGCGTCCGCCGTGAACACGCTCACCACCCTGGCCGTGCTGGTGGGCGTGCCGTCCCTGGTGCGCGGCAACGCACTGCTGCTGATCATGACGGCCCTGTTCATCATCGGCGCCGTGCTCGTCTGGCTGCCGCCGGTCAAGTCCCGTCTGCGCAAGGGCAAGACGGCCCGGGCCGCCGAACGCGCTGCCGACCGCGTCGTCCGCTGACCTCTCCCCCACGCACGGACGAAGGGCGGGGCCAGCCGCAGTGGCGGCGGACCCCGCCCTGCGTCTGCACCTGCTTTCCGACGACGGCACCGCACCCTGGGTGCGTCCGTCGCCGGGGCCGGTGAGGACCCGTCGCCGACGGCAGGGCGAGGCGGAGCCGGCTCAGTCGAGCGGGGGACGGGCCGCGGCGATCTGCGGGGCGTGCGTGACGTCGTCGTACTCCATGACCTGGCGGCCGCCGATCCACACCCGACGGGCGCGCTGCATGACGTCCAGCGGGTCACCGGACCACAGGACCAGATCCGCGTCCTTGCCCTCGGCCAGTGACCCGAGGCGCTCGTCCAGGCCGAGGACCTTCGCCGGGTTGATGGTGATCGAACGCAGCGCGGTCTCCCGGTCCAGGCCCTCCTTCACGGCCAGGGCGGCCTGGTAGACGAGGAAGTCGATCGGGATGACCGGGTGGTCGGTGATGATGCTGATCTCCACGCCGGCGCGGGCCAGACGGCCCGGGTTGCGCAGGGAGCGGCCGCGCAGCTCCGGCTTGGACTTGGTGGTGAACAGCGGGCCGATCAGCACGGGGATGTTCCGCTCGGCGAGGGTGTCGGCGATCGGGTGGGCCTCGGTGCCGTGGTCCAGGACGAGGTCGTAGCCGAACTCGTCGGCCAGGCGCAGGGCGGTGGCCACGTCGTCGGTGCGGTGGCAGTGCTGGCGCCACGGGATCTTCTTCTCCAGCACCAGGGCGAGGGCCTCCATGTGGGGGTCCTTGGCGAACGGCTTGCCGGACTCCTCGGCCTCGGCGCGGCGGGCCATGTAGCCCTGGGCCTCCATGAAGGCCTTGCGGATGACGTAGGCGGTGCCCAGGCGGGTGGAGGGGGTGCGGTTCTTCTCCTTGTAGACGTTCTTCGGGTTCTCGCCGAGGGCGGACTTCACCCCGGCGGGGCTGCGCAGGACCATCTCGTCCACGGTGCGGCCGTGGGTGTGCATGGCCACGGCCTGCCCGCCGATCGGGTTGCCGGAGCCCGGGTTGACGTTCACGGTGGTGACGCCGCCGGCGAGCGCGTCCCGGAAGCCGGGCTCGTTGGGGTCCACGGCGTCGAGGGCGCGGACGCCGGCCATCACCGGGTCGGTCGTCTCATTCACGTCCGCGGTGGAGCCGACCTCCCCCTCGGCATGCATGCCCAGGTGCACGTGGGCGTCCACGAAGCCGGGCAGCAGCCACTGGCCCTGGCAGTCGACGGTCTCGGCGCCGGCCGGGACCGGCACGTCCGGGCCGAGCGCGGTGATCTTCCCGTCCTCGACCACGAGGGTGCCGTCGAACGGCTCGGTCTCGATCGGGACGATGTGTGCATTGGTGAAGGCGAGGGTGCTCATGCCCTCCACCGTAGCGAGGAAGGATGATTCCCGAGCGCTCGACCCGATCCCCCAGCGCTCGTTCCGATCCCCCAGCGCTCGATCCGATCCCCCAGCGCTCGTTCCGATCCGGAGCACGCGAGGCATGCTCCGGATCGGATCGAGGCGTCGGTGGTCCCGGCGTTCCGAACGGGGCGCAGGCAGCCCGGGCGAAGGGCGCCGGCAGCCCGGGCAGCCCGGACAGAGTGCCCGGGCAGCCCAGGGAGAGTGCCCAGACAGCCCGGTCAGAGTGCGGAGATGGCCCGGTCCAGGTCGTCGATCAGGTCGGCGGCGTCCTCGATGCCCACGGACAGGCGCACGAGGTTGTCCGGGACAGCCAGCTCGGTGCCGGCCACGGAGGCGTGTGTCATCTCTGCCGGGTAGTTCATCAGGGACTCAATGCCGCCGAGCGACTCGGCCAGCTGGAACAGGCGGGTGGACTCGGCCACCTGCTTGGCCGCGGCCGCGCCGCCGGTGAACTGCACGGACACCATGCCTCCGAAGCCGCGCATCTGGCGGGCGGCCAGCTCGTGGCCGGGGTGGTCGGCCAGGCCCGGGTAGAGCACGCGTTCCACGCCGGGGCGGCCCTCCAGCCATTCGGCCACGGCCTGGGCGTTGGCGGCGTGGCGGTCCATGCGCACGCCCAGGGTCTTCAGGCCGCGGGTGGTCAGGTAGGCGTCCCACGGGCCGTTGACGGCGCCGGCGGCGAACTGCTGGAACTTCACGCGCTCGGCGAGCTCCGCGTCCGGGATCACCAGGGCGCCGCCGATGACGTCCGAATGGCCGCCGATGTACTTGGTGGTGGAGTGCACCACCACGTCCGCGCCGAGGGCCAGCGGGGTCTGCAGATACGGCGTGGCGAAGGTGTTGTCCACCACCAGCAGGGCGCCTGCGGCGTGGGCCACGTCGGCGATCGCGCCGATGTCCGAGACCTTCATCATCGGGTTGGAGGGGGTCTCCAGCCACACCAGCACCGGACCCTCGGCCTTCGCGGCGTCCACGGCCGCGGCGACCGTGGCCGCGTCCCCCATGTCCACCACGGCGTGCTTGACGCCCCACTTGGCCAGGACCTTGGTGATCAGGCGGTAGGAGCCGCCGTACACGTCGTTGCCCATCACGATCGTGGTGCCCGGCTCGGCCGCGCCCATGATCAGCGCGGTCTCGGCGGCCAGGCCGGAGGCGAAGGTCAGGGCGGTGGCCTGCGGCGCACCGTGCTCGTCCACGCCTGCCTCGAGCGCGGCCAGCTGCTCCTGCAGGGCGTCGCGGGTCGGGTTGGTGCCGCGGCCGTAGTCGTAGCCGCGGCGCAGCTGGCCGATCTTCACCGGCGCGTAGGTGCTGGACAGGTGCACCGGCGGCACCACGGCGCCGAAGACCTCGTCCAGGTGCTGTCCTGCGTGGACGGCGCGGGTGCCGAAGCCCTGCTCGCGGGCGGAGTCCTTCTGGGTGTTCTCGCTCATGTGCTCCATCCTCTCTCGGTCTCAGGCGGTGACGTAGGCCAGCAGGTCGTGCAGCGTCACGATCCCGGCCACCACTCCCCCGCGGGTCACCAGGAGGGTGTCCTCACACTGGAGGCGCTCGGCCACCTGACGCACGGTCGCGTGCGCGCCGACGATCGGCAGCATCGGACCCATCAGCGCCTCCACGGGGTCCCCGGCGGCCATGCGGCCGGACGCGAGCGCCGCGGAGAGCGCGCTGACGGTCACGGTGCCGCGGACCTCGCCGATGCGCAGGTCGTGGCGCGGCTCGGCCACCACGGGCAGGGCGTCCACGCCGTAGCGGTTCATGGTCGCGATCGCCTCGGCCACGGTGGTGGTCGGCGCGGCGGTCACCAGGGTCGGGACGGAGCCCGGGAACAGGTCCTCCTTGTCCGCGACGACGGCCCCCACCTCGTCCTCCCAGCGCGGGTCCGCCTGGGGCCGGGTCCCGGCGCCGCCGGCGCCGAGGGCGCCCTGAGCAGCCGAGGAGGAGGCGACGGGCGCGGCGGAGGCGGCGCCGTCGTCGTCCTTCACGGCCGAGCGGGAGCGGCCCTGCGCCCACTCCGGGAGGATCGTCTCCTGGCGGGCGTAGGACAGGCCGCGCTCGTCCATCCACGGGTCGTTGAAGATCTTGCCGAGGTAGCCGCGGCCGGAGTCCGGCAGGACGATCACCATGACGTCGTCCGGGCCGAGCTCCTTCGCGGCGCGCAGGCCGGCCACCACGGCCATGCCGGAGGAGCCGCCCACGAGGAGTCCCTCCTCGGCGGCGAGGCGGCGGGTCATGGCGAAGGCGGCGTCGTCGTCCACGGCGATGACCTCGTCCGGCACGTCCTTGTCATAGTTGCCCGGCCACATGTCCTCGCCGACGCCCTCGACGAAGTAGGGGCGGCCGGTGCCGCCGGAGTACACGGAGCCTTCCGGGTCCGCGCCGATGACGCGCACGGGGCCGGACGGGCGGTCCGCGGAGACCTCCTTGAGGTACCGGCCGGTGCCGGTGATGGTGCCGCCGGTGCCGGCGCCGATGACCACGTGGGTGACCGTCCCGGCGGTGTCCTCCCAGATCTCCGGCCCGGTGGTCTCGTAGTGGGACTCCGGGGCGGCCGGGTTGAAGAACTGGTTCGGCTGGAACGCCCCCTCGATCTCCCGCTCCAGGCGGTTGGCCACGCCGTAGTAGGACTCGTCCGAGTGCGGGTCCACGGAGGTGGGGGTGACCACCAGCTCGGCGCCGTAGGCGGCGAGGACGTCGCGTTTCTCCTGGCCGACCTTGTCCGGGGTGACGAAGACGGTGCGGTAGCCCTTCTGCTGGGCCACGATCGCCAGGCCGACGCCGGTGTTGCCGGAGGTCGGCTCCACCACGGTGCCGCCCGGGCGCAGCTTCCCCTCGGCCTCGGCGGCCTCGATCATCTTCAGCGCGATGCGGTCCTTCACCGAGCCGCCCGGGTTGAGGTACTCCACCTTCACCAGGACGGTGGCCGCGATGCCCTCGGTCACGCTGTTCAGCTTCACCAGCGGGGTGCGGCCGATGAGGTCGAGGACGTTCTCGGCGTAGCGCGGGGCGGACTCGTTCTGGGGTGCTCGGTTCTCAGTCACGGCGTCCACGGTACTGGCACGCCCGGACACGACAGTACTCTCGGGGTCATGTCCGGACCCGACGCGTCACGCACGCTGCGCCCCGCCGTCCCGGTGGACGTGGCGCTGACCCTGGGCGTGCTCCAGCGCGGCCACGCGGACCCGTGCGTGCGGGCGGCCCCGGAGGGCGTGTGGCTGACCCGCCGCGTGGACGCGGACGGGGCGCCGGTGCCGGCGAGCCTGCTGGTGCGCCCGGCCGCCTCCGCGGTGCGGCCGTCCGCGATCCGCGTGGAGGCCTGGGGGCCGGGCGCGGAGGCGGCCGTGGCGGAGGCCGAGGCGCTCCTCGGGCTTCACGACGACGGCTGGGTCGCCTTCGAGGACCTCCTCGCCTCCGGTGGGCGGCGGCTTCCCCACCACGTGGCCTCCGCCCGGCGGACGCGGCCCGGCCTGCGCCTGCCGGCGCACGGCCGCCTGGCCGAGCAGCTCATCACCGTGGTGCTGGAGCAGAAGGTCACCCATGATCAGGCCCGTCACGGCTGGCGGCAGCTGGTGCGCGCGGTCTCCGAGCCGGCACCGGGGCCGGTGCCGCACGGGATGCTGCTGCCGCCGGATCCGGCCGCGGTGCTGCGGGTGCCCAGCTGGGACTGGCACCGGTTCTGGGTGCAGCCGCCGCAGTCCAAGGCCATCCTGCGGGTGGCCGAGCGGGCGGAGAGCATCGACCGGCTGAGCCGGCAGGTGCGCCCCGGGGACGCGGCGGCCACCGCGGAGCTGGCCCGGCGGCTGCAGACCCTGCCGGGGATCGGGGCGTGGACCGTGGCCGAGGCGCTGCAGCGCAGCCACGGCGCCGCGGACCTGGTGGCCGTCGGCGACTTCCACCTGGCCCACTACGTGGGGCAGGTCCTCACCGGCCGCCGCGTGGACGACGCCGGGATGCTGCGCCTCCTGGAGCCCTGGTCCGGGCACCGGCAGCGGCTGGTGCGGATGATCGGGCTCTCCGGCGAGCGCCGAGAGCGGTTCGGCCCCAAGCTGGCCCCGGAGGACCACCGCGGACGGTGAGGGGTCCTCCACAGGCGACCGGCCGACGTCGTTCTCCACAGACGCGCCGCGCCGGCAGGCGGCGCCCCCACGGCGGGAAGGCCCTCCCTGCCAGCGTGGGTGGCGGAGGCGCCGCAGGGGCACTCCCCGGGCGACCCGAGGGACGTCCCGGCAGACGCGACCGACGGAGGGGCGATGATCGAGCAGCACAGGCGGAGGAGGACGCCGGAAGAGGCGGCAGCAGCAGGTGTCCACGGCCCGGGGACGCCCGGGACGATGCGTCCGGGCAAGCGGGCGTCGGTGATGATCGTGGCGCAGTCCGCCGGCCCGGACGACGGGATCGACGAGGCGCTGGAGTGGATCGAGGCGTTCGAGCGGGACTGCGGGCTGGTGCTGGACACGGAGGCGACGTCGGCGTTCGCCGTGGCGAATGCGGACGTGCTGCAGGACGGCCTCCAGCCGCCGCGCACCGAGTCCCCGGCGGAGCTGGTGGAGTTCATCCTCTGCGGAGGCGTCTGGTACCACCGCGGCAACGTGCCGACCGCTCCCCCGGACGACAACGGGGTCTCGGCCTGGGGCTGGATGTACCACCGCGCGATCAGCGGCGCCCGCCCGGACGCGCTCTGCACCGTGTGGGACGTCTACCCGCTCCCCTGCCCCGGTCAGCCCTGCTGAGCCGCCTTCTGGGCCTCCACGAGCTTGGTGCCCTCGGCGCGGAGCTCGACCTTGCGGACCTTGCCGGAGACCGTCATGGGGAAGGCGTCCATCACCTGCACGTAGGCGGGGATCTTGTAGTGCGCGATCTTCCCGGTGGCGTACTCCTTCAGGTCCGAGGCGGTGAGCGGGGAGGAGCCCTCGCGCATGATCAGGCAGGCCATGAGCTGCTCACCGTACTTCTCGTCCGGGACGCCGACCACCTGGACGTCCTGGATGTCCGGGTGGGAGTAGAAGAACTCCTCCACCTCGCGCGGGGAGATGTTCTCGCCTCCGCGGATGATGAGGTCCTTGATGCGCCCCTCGATGCGGGCGTAGCCGTCCTCGTCCATGGAGGCGAGGTCGCCGGTGTGCATCCAGCCGTCCTCGTCCAGCACGGCGGAGGTGCGCTCGGCGTCGTCCCAATAGCCGGACATCACGGAGTAGCCGCGGGTGCAGAGCTCGCCGGTGGCGCCGCGCGGGACGACCTCACCGGAGAGCGGGTCGATGATCTTGGTTTCCACGTGCGGCATGGAGCGGCCCACGGTCTCGGTGCGGCGCGCGAGGGAGTCGTCGCGGCGGGTCATGGTGGACACCGGTGCGGTCTCGGTCATGCCGTAGCAGATGGCCACCTCGGACATGTGGAGGCGGTCGATCACGCGGCGCATGACCTCCACCGGGCAGGTGGAGCCGGCCATCACGCCGGTGCGCAGGGTGGACAGATCCAGCTGCTCGGCCTCGGGACGGGCGAGCATGGCGATGAACATGGTCGGCACGCCGTAGAGCGATGTCGCCTTCGTGTCCGCGGCGGCCTGCAGGGCGGCCACCGGCTCGAAGCCGCGGGACGGGATCACGGACAGGGTGCCGTGGGAGACGGCGGCGATGGTGCCGATGACCATGCCGAAGCAGTGGAAGAACGGCACCGGGATCACCAGTACGTCCTGCTCGGTGTAGCCCAGCAGCTCGCCGATGTGGAAGCCGTTGTTCAGGATGTTCAGGTGGGACAGGGTGACGCCCTTGGGGAATCCGGTGGTGCCCGAGGTGTACTGCAGGTTCACCGGGTCTCCGGCGCCCACCTCGGCCTCGCGGGCGGCCAGCTGCTCGTCCGAGACCCGCTCGGCACCGGCCAGGAAGGCTGTCCAGGTGCTCTCCTCCACCGGGGTCTCGGCCACGCGCCTCGGGACCTCACCGGGGCGGGCGTGCGGGTAGGAGTCCTCGGTCGGCTCGCCCGGGGTGGGGAGCATGATGAGCTGGCGAAGCTCCGGGGCGGAGCCGGCGGCCACCTCACGGGCGGTGCGCGGCGGGTTCATACGGTCGTCCGGGCAGGCGACCACGAGGCCGCGCATGGTGCACTGCTCCACCACATAGGTCAGCTCGTGGGTCCGGTAGGCCGGGTTGAGGTTCACCAGGATGACGCCGGCCCGGGCGGCGCCGTAGAGCAGCGTGGTCCACTCGGCCACGTTGGGGCTCCACATGCCGATGCGGTCGCCCTTCTCGTAGCCGGCCGCGATGAGGGCCTTGGCCACGGTGCGGGAGTCCTCCTGCAGCTGCGCGAAGGTCCAGGAGCGGCCGGTGGAGGACTCGAGCAGGGCCGGGCGGTCCGGGTGGGCCGCGGCGGTCGCATCCAGGTTCTGCGCGAGCGTCTGCTCCAGCAGCTCCACATCGGTGGGGCCGGACGTGTAGGACATCTCGGCGTTGGACTGCTGCTCGGTCATCGGTGCCCTCCTGGCGGCGTCGTCGGCTGGGTCGACGGGCACGGCTACGCCGCAGCAGAGCGGTGACGTGGGCGTCGGACACCCCCGCCCGCTGTGATGCAGAGCACAATCGTGCCGTCGCCGTGGAGCGTACCCCCGATCACCGGAGAAATGCGAGGACGTCCGAACGATCGCTCCGAAGCATGGCGGTCGGGCGACGCGGGCCCGGGCATGACGGTGGGCCCGAGCGCGACCACGGCCGCACATGACGAAGGGCCCGGAACCGTGAACCGGTTCCGGGCCCTTCCAGCACGGTGGCAGATGAGGGATTCGAACCCCCGTAGGCAGTGCCAGCTGATTTACAGTCAGCCCCCTTTGGCCGCTCGGGTAATCTGCCGTGCGACCCGCGGTCGGCGCCGATCGACGCTTCCCAACAGGCGAGAGAAGACTCTACAGCAAAGTGCCGGACGCGGCCAACCGGGAGGGGCCAGGACCGCCCTTGCCCCGGTAGGCTGGGCGCAGATGCGGCCGTGCGCCGCCGTGCCGGACGCCGCGGGAACCCCGCCTGCCGCCGTTCGGACGGCTCAGCACGGCCTGCCCCAGACATCACCGAGAGAAGGAGCACTCCGTGGCCAGCGATTCCACGTTCGACGTCGTCAGCAAGGTGGACAAGCAGGAGGTGTCCAACGCCCTGAACCAGGCGCAGAAGGAGATTGCCCAGCGCTACGACTTCAAGGGCGTCGGCGCCGAGATCGACTTCTCCGGAGAGAAGATCCTCATGAAGGCGAACTCCGAGGAGCGCGTGAAGGCGGTCAAGGACGTCTTCGAGTCCAAGCTGGTCAAGCGCGGCATCTCCCTGAAGTCCTTGGACGCCGGCGAGCCGTTCGCCTCCGGCAAGGAGACCCGCATCGAGGCCGCCATCAAGGAGGGCATCGACCAGCCCACCGCGAAGAAGATCACCAAGCTGATCCGCGACGAAGGCCCGAAGTCGGTGAAGGCCACCATCCAGGGCGACGAGCTGCGCGTCTCCTCCAAGTCCCGCGACGACCTGCAGGCGACCATCGCCCTGCTCAAGGGCTTCGAGGACGCGGACCTGCAGTTCATCAACTTCCGCTGACGCGCCCACCCCGCAAGGAGAGACATGCTCTACCTGATCGACCCGCGCGGCCACGTGCACCAGGCCGAGACCACCGTCGGCGCCGCCCGTGCCCGCGAGCGCGTGGACGGCCGCCGCATCGACGACCAGGGCTGGCACCGGGCCGCGATGCTCCTGGACTACGACGACTACCTGGACATCGCCCTGCGCCACGGCGTGAAGTGCTCCAAGGGCCTGATGCTGGACGCCGGCTTCGTGCAGCACGCCCTGGCCCCGTCCAAGCTCAAGGCCTCCGGCCGCAACCAGGAGGCCGTGGCCGTCCAGGTGCAGGCCGTCGGCCGGGACACAGAGGACCGCCGCACCCGCCTGCATGAGCGCGCCATGATGGTGAAGAACGCCCTGTCCGGCCACAAGTCCCGTCTGTCCGAGGCCGAGGACAAGGCCCGCGAGATCCTGCAGGCAGACGTGAAGCAGGAGCTGGTCCGCCACTGGCAGTCCCTCGGCGGCATCCTCCCGGAGGCCACCTCCGCCGAGCTGCACCGCGCCTGATCGGCATCGCCTGATCCCCTGCCCCCTCGGGGGCTTCACGACGACGGCCGGTGACCTTCCGTGCGGATGCACTGGTCACCGGCCGTCGTCATCAGTGCAGAGGTGCGACGAGGAGGAGGCGTGCGGCGCCGTCAGGGCGAGGGGTCGCGGGCGTCGTAGCGCAGGAACGACGGCTGGGCGCGCATCAGCAGGCTCACGCCGAGCATGCACAGCACGCCGCCGACCACCAGGGTGAGCCCCTCCCCCAACGCCGCGGAAGCGCCGCCCTGGATCATCTCGCCCAGGCGGGGTCCGCCGGCCACGACCACGATGAACACGCCCTGCAGACGCCCGCGCAGGTGATCCGGGGTGGCGGACTGCAGGATCGTGGTGCGGAACACCGCGGACACCGAATCCGCGGCGCCGGCGACCACCATGCACACGGCCGAGGCGGCCAGCGCCAAGCCCAGGCGCGGATCGCCGGCCAGCAGTCCGGACGCCCACCAGACGACCACGCCGAACGCGGCGACGGCGGCGCCCCAGACGAGGATCGAGGCATAGACGCCGCGCCCCTGGGCGTGCACGCGGGTGAAGGTGCCGGAGAACAGGCCCGCGAGGAACGCCCCGGCGGCCATGGCGGCCAGGAGCAGGCCGGCCGCGGCTTCGCCGCCGCCGAGCATCATGGCGCCGATCGCGGGGATCAGGGCTCGCGGGAACGCGGTGGCCATGGCCACGATGTCCGCCAGGAACGTCATGCGCACGTTCGGCCTGGTGCCCAGGAACCGGAACCCCTCCACCACCGAGGAGATCCCGACGCGCCTCGTGGCTACAGCACCGTCCGCACGTTCCGGCGGGAGCGCCGGCAGCCGCCAGAGTGCGTAGAGGGCGGCGAGGAACGTGACCACGTCGACCGAGTACGTCCACGCGTAGCCGATCGAGGCGACGAGCACGCCGCCGAGCAGCGGTCCGGCCATCATGGCCACGGAGAAGGTCATCATGTTCAGCGCGTTGGCCGCCGGCAGCAGCTTCACGCCCACCAGCGCAGGGATGATGGCGCCGCGCGTCGGCTGGTTCACGCCGGACGCCGCCGAGTGCACCGCGGTGAGCGCGTAGAGCAGCGCCACCGACTCCCAGCCCGCCCACGCTTGCGCGGCGATGCCCACCGTGGTCAGCCACATCACGGAAGACGATCCCAGGGCTACGGTGCGGCGGTCGAACTGGTCCGCCACCGCGCCGCCGTAGAGCCCCGCGATGATCAGGGGCACGAGCGCCGCCAGCCCCAGCATGCCCACGGCGAACGAGGAGCCGGTCAGTGCGAAGACCTCCAGCGCCACGGCCGTGAGCGTGAGCTGCGTGCCCACCGCGGACAGCACGTTGCCCAGCCACAGGCGGCGGAAGCCGGGCGAGACCTTCAGCGGGGTGAGGTCGGCGAGGAGTAGAGGCACGCCGGTCAGCCTAAGGGATGAGGTGCAGGCGCTCCGGACGGGCCGGATTCCGACGTTAGGGCCAGGCCACCGGCCATGCGGCTCCGTAGCATGGAGGACATGCTGACGGCCGAGGACCTCGTGGTCCGCCGCGGCGGCACCGAGGTGCTGCGCGGCGTGACCTGTGCACTGCCCACCGGGACGACCGCCCTGATCGGGCACAACGGGGCGGGCAAGACCACCCTGCTGCGCGCCCTGCTCGGGCTGCTGCCGGCCGCCTCCGGCACAGTCCGGCTCGACGGTGAGAAGGTGCTGGCCACCGCGGCCTCACGTAGCGCCTTCCACGCGCGGCTGGGCTGGATGCCGCAGGACGTGGAGTTCCCACGCGGAGTGACCGTGGCCGAGGCCGTGGAGTACGCCTGCTGGCTGCGCGGCCGCCCCCGCCGCACCCTGCGGGCGCACCGCGTGGCCGCCCTGGAGACCGCGGACCTGACCGAGCTCGCCCGGCGCCCCGCGGACCGCCTCTCCGGCGGACAGCGCCGCCGCCTCGGGCTGGCGTGCGCACTGGCCGGTGACCCGGACGTGGTGGTCCTGGACGAGCCGACCGCCGGACTGGACCCGCTGCAGCGCGAAGAGATCATGGGCGCGGTGCGGCAGGCCTCCCGGGAGAGGACCGTGGTGGTCTCCACACACCTGGTGGAGGACGTCCTCACCGTGGCCGACCGCATCCTGGTCCTCGCGGACGGGCGCGTCGTGGCCGACGCTCTGCTGGACGAGATCGTGGCCTCGGGGGCGAGCGCCGAGCAGGCCCGGGCCGCGGTCACCGGGCTGATCGCGCCGCGCGGCGGTGCCTGCGGGCAGACGGACGGGGCGCCGGCATGAGCGGCCCGCGCGGTCGCGCCCTCGTGCCGAGCCTGGCCACCGCGCTGGCGGTCACGGCCCTGGTCTGCTGGACCTTCTGGAACGACCGCCACGCCTCCGGCGGCTGGCTCACCAGCACGCTGGTCATCACCGCCGACCTCGCGGTCACCGTGGGCGGCTGCGCCGGCGCCGCCCTGCTGGCCTGGCTCGTCTCTCCCCTGCACGCGCCGCGGCACCGCGACGCCCCGCTGCTCAGCGCCCGGACACCCTTGGCCCGCCTGCGCTTCGCCGTCTCCCGGTCCGCCGTGTGGTCCGCCGCCGTCTTGCTGCTCTCCCTGTCCTCCGCTGTGGGGATCTCGGCGGCCACGGTCGGCCTGTGGGCGGACGGGATGGACCTCCTCGCGGTCGCCGCCCGGCTCGTCTCCGCCTGGGCGTGGCTGACCGCGCTGTGCCTGGTGGGCGCCGCCGTGGGGCGCTGGGTCCCGGCACGGCTGGCCCCGGCCGTCGCCGGCGTGCTCGCCTACGCCACGTTCGTGGCCGCCACCCGGCCGAGCGGGACGTCCTGGGCGCACGCCGCACGCCTGCTCAGCCTGGACGGCCAGTCCGCCTGGCATGACGTGGCCCCGTCTCCGCTGGCCTCCGGCCTCCGCCTGCTGCTCGCCGTGCTCGTGGCGGCGGCCCTCGTCGGCATCGCCGTCGGCAGCCTCCCGACGACGGCACTCGCCTCCGGCGCGGCCCTCGCCCTGGTGATCACCGCGGCCCCTGCGGCGGCCCCGGTCACCCCCGAACGGCTCGAGCGCGGAGAGACCGGACCGCTGTACACCGCGACCTCACAGGCCCGGGTCTGTGCGCGGGACGCCTCCGCGGAGGGCGAGGTGCTGACGGTCTGCGGCGGACTGCCGGAGTCCGGTGCACTGGCGACGCACGCCCGGCAGGTGCGCGAGTCCGCCGCCGCCCTGCCGGCAGCCCTTCGTCCGGAGCACGTGACGACGTCTCCGGAGGAGGCCGCGGAGGGGCGGTCTCTGCTGGTGCCGCTTCCCCAGGACGGCGGGCCCACGGGCGGCGCCGGCACCGCGGCGGCCGTGGACCGCGAGCTCGCCCGCGCCGTGTTCGAGCGGCCCTGCCTGCCCACGGAGGAGGAACTCGCCGGCGGCTCCCCGGAGGTCCTGGAGCGGCTGGCTTCGGAGCGGGTCACGGCCCGCACGGTGCTCTACTACGCCCACGGGGTGCTGCGGGGGCATCGCCCGGCCGAGTTCCGCGACTCCTTCGCACCGCCGGTCGACCAGCTGGAGGGCGGCGCCGAGGTCGCCGCGCGGGCTGAGGCGTTCGCGGCCCTGTCCGAGGGCGAGCGGGACGCCTGGTGGCGGGAGCACCTGCCGGCCGTGCAGGGCTGCACGCTGACCCTGGACGAGCTGCCGCAGGCGTCCCGATGAGCCGCGCCTCCCTCCCGCTGCCGCTGCCGGCCCGCGGCTGGCTCG
Source organism: Micrococcus lylae NBRC 15355 (assembly GCF_001570885.1). GTDB lineage: Bacteria > Actinomycetota > Actinomycetes > Actinomycetales > Micrococcaceae > Micrococcus > Micrococcus lylae. The sequence goes on from NZ_BCSN01000002.1 coordinate 87,957, forward strand.
CCGCACACGGCGCCCGCCCGGGCCTGCTGGCCGCGCTCGTCCTCGGCCCCGCCCTCGCTGCCCTGCTCGCCCGCTGGCCGCTGCCGCACACCCCACCGGCGGACGTCACCGTGGACCCGACCCTGAACCCCGCGCACCTCGGCCTGCTCGCCCTGGCCCTGGCCGTGGGGCTGCTGCCGGTGCTCCTGGTGGACCGCCTCGCGTGGGCCACGGACGTGGCCGCCCGTCCGGTGCGCCGGATGCGCTGTGGGTGGGTTCTGCTGCCGCTGGCGGCCCAAGGTCTCGGCGCCGTCCTCGGGGCACCACTGCTCCCGGCGCACCTGTCCGCCGGCGCCGCGTGGCTGTCCTGTCTGCCGCTGCTGTGGGGGCTCTGCCTGCTCGGCGACGTCCTGCTCGGCCCGCTCGCCGGCACCCTGCTGCCGGCGGCCGTCGTGGCGGCCCTGGGCTTCGGGCCGCTCCCCTGGCACGTCGACGTGCTGTTCAACCCCGATCTCCAGGGACAACGCCTCCTCGTCGGCTGTGCCCTGGCCGTCCTCGGCGCGGCGCTCTACGCGCTGCGCGGCACCCGCCGCGGCCGCGGCGTCGTGGCCGCCGCCGACTGAGGCGCGGCGCCCGGAAAGGGCGGATTCAAGCGGTCCTCGCAACACCCTCGGGTGTGGGTGGGATCAGTAGACCACGCAGGCGCTCGGCTGGGGTATCCCAGTCGAGCGTCATGCGTGGCCTGTCGTTGAGTTCTTGAGCGACGAACTCGAGGTCTTCTCGGGAGTGCACTGACAGGTCCGTGCCCTTCGGGAAGTACTGACGCAGCAGCCCGTTGGTGTTCTCGTTCGATCCACGCTGCCAGGGCGAGTGCGGGTCGCAGAAGTACACCGGCATGTCCGTGGCGATCGTGACCTGCTTGTGCCGGGCCATCTCAGCGCCCTGGTCCCAGGTGAGCGAACCGCGCAGATGTTCCGGCAGGGTCTGGATCAGTCGGACCAGCTCGTCTCTGACCTGCACGGCGTCATGACCGGCCGGCAGGTGCCCGAGCATCACGTACCGGGTGTGGCGCTCGACCAGGGTCAGGATCGCGGACTTGTTTCCGGCCCCGAGGATCAGGTCTCCTTCCCAGTGCCCGGGCACGGCCCGGTCCTCGATCTCGGCCGGGCGCTCGGAGATCATGACCATCTCATCGACGAACCGCCGCTGCCCCGCCTCGTCCCGGCGCTGGGGCCTGCGGCGGGCCCGGCCGGTGCGCAGAGCGTTCTTGACCTCCGCGCGCAGGTTCCCGCGGGCCTGGAAGTACAGGGCCTGATAGATCGTCTCGTGGCTCACATGCATTAGCGGATCATCCGGGAACCGCTTGAGCAATGTCTGCCGGATCTGTCGTGGGGAGTATCTGCGCTGCAGCAACCCGATCACTTCACGGCGCAGCGGGCAGTCCATGGCCAGCTTCGCCGGTTTCGGGCGTGCTCGAGAGGCAGCCCATTGGCGATGGGCGGTGTAGGGCTGATAGGTCCCGTTCGTGGAACGGGCATCGATCTCGCGTTTGATCGTCGAGGCGGCCCGGCCCAGTACCCAGCCGATCTGACGCAGGGAGGCCCCCTGCCGGAGAAGGTCCGCGATCTGCTCGCGTTCGGCGATGCTCAGGAACCTGGGATGCAGTGTGCTCAGCACTGCCACGTCAGCACGACTGATGCGCATGTCAGTGGTGTACCGCACGTGGGTGCCATCCGGGTAGAGCCGTGAGTTCCCGATCTTGCGCACGCCCTTGTCCCAGTCATAGCCGGTGCGTGGATGGACCCCGACCTGCGCGGCTGCCTGTTTGATGCTGGCACCTTCAGCACGCAACCGGGCGAAGACCGGTTTGCGAGGATCCGGGCCGGGCCCGGGCGAGCCCATGCCCTTCACCCCTGCCTTGCGAGCCCACCGGTAGGCGGTGTTCTCATTCGCCCCGACCGCGCGGGCGGCATGCCTGATCGAGCCGCGGTGCTTCGGCAGGGCTTTGAAGAATGCTTCCTTGAGCTGGTCAGACGACACGGTCCTCGCAACCTCCTGAAACTCAGGGTGTTGCGAGGACCGCTTGAATCCGCCAAGGCGACGGGCCGTCGTCGTGCCCCCGGAGGCGAACGACGACGGCCCGTGGCACGTCGGTCTCTGTCAGGCTCAGCCCTGGACGGCCTCGCGCATGATGCGGATCTGCTCGGCACGGTCCACGACCTTCACCCGCTCGCGCTCCACCGGACCGGCCTCGGTGGCCTCGCGGCCGAGGGCCTTCTCGTGGTCATCGAGCGCGTGCCAGCCGGCCCAGGTGGTGTACTCCACACCGCGGTCCTCGAGCAACGTGATGATCGAGTCCTCGGACGGATCCTGCGCGGTGTACAGGGAGTCCACGTCCTCGATGAGGTGGGTGATGGTCTCCAGGGCACAGCCCTTGGTGTGTCCGATCAGGCCGACCGGGCCGCGCTTGATCCAGCCGGAGGCATACAGGCCCGGGACCGGAGCGCCGTCGGCGCCGAGCACGCGGCCCTCGGCGTTCGGGATGACGCCGCGGACGTCGTCGAACTCCACGCCGTCCAGCGGGGAGCCGAAGTAGCCCACCGCGCGGTACACGGCCTGCACCGGGTAGTCCACCGTCTCCTGCGTGGGGCGGATGCCTCCCTCACCGTCCAGCTCCATGCGCCGCATGCGCAGGCCGTCCACGCGACCGTCGCCGTCGGCGTCTAGGAACTCCTCCGGGGCCTGCAGGAAGTGCAGGTGCAGGCGGCGCGAGGCGGAGGAGGTGCGGTCCTCCTGCTCCATCAGCCAGTTCGTCAGCGTGCCGACCATGGTGCGGGTCTGGTTGTTGGACTCGATCGCGGCCTCCGAGCCGGCATCGAAGTCGAAGTCGTCCTCGTAGAGCACGATGTCCACGTCCCGGGAGTGGGCGAGCTCCCGCAGCTCCAGCGGCGTGAACTTCACCTGCGCCGGTCCTCGCCGGCCGAACACGTGCACGTCCGTGACCGGGGAGGCCTTGAGCGCCTGGTACACGTTGTCCGGGATCTCGGTGGTGAGCAGGTCGTCCGCGTGCTTGGACAGGATGCGGGCCACGTCCAGGGCCACGTTGCCGTTGCCGATGACCGCGATCTCCTTGGCGTCCAGCGTCCACTCGCGCGGCACGTCCGGGTGGCCGTCGTACCAGGAGGCGAAGTCCGCGCCGCCGAAGGAGCCTTCCAGCTCCACGCCCGGCACGTCGAGGGCGGCGTCCTTGACGGCGCCGGTGGCGAACACGATCGCGTCGTAGTGGCGGCGCAGGTCCTCAAGGGACAGGTCCGTGCCGTAGTCCACGTTGCCGAGGTAGCGGATGTCACCGCGGTCCATCACCTTGTGCAGGGCGTTGACGATGCCCTTGATGCGCGGGTGGTCCGGGGCCACGCCGTAGCGGATCAGGCCGAACGGGGCCGGGTAGCGGTCGAACAGGTCGATCGAGACCTGGAAGTCGCGCTCTTCCTTGGTGAGGATGTCGGCCGTGTAGACGCCGGCGGGGCCTGCTCCGACGATGGCGATGCGCAGCGGGCGGTCGGGACGCGTGGTCACGGCGTGGGTGTCCTTCCGGTGGAGGTGTTCGGCGGCGGTCCGCGGGAGCCGGGCGGAGCTCTGCGCCCAGGGCGGACCGACCGTCCATCCTACCGGCGCACCGCCGCTTTCCGCGGTGAGGCCGGTCACCATCCGCGCCGCCCCGGGGCACCACGACGACGGCCGCTCCCCGACGTGACGCGCCCACCGCCCGCCCGTGGCAGGGCGGGTCTACAGTGGCCCGGTGACCACCCGATCCTCGTCCTCAGCACCGCCCCCCGGCAGCGCGGACGGCACCTCGTCCTCGGCCGAGGCCTCCGGTCTGGCCGTCGGCGCCGGCGCCTATGCGATCTGGGGCGTGCTGCCGCTGTACATGGCGGCCACGGCGCCGGCCTCCGCCATGGAGATCGTCATCATGCGGATCGGCTTCTCCCTGCTGTTCTGCCTGCTCCTGCTGGCCGTGCTGCGGCGCTTCGGGGACCTGCGGGCCGCCCTGGGGACGCGCCGCCGGGTCGTCGGTGTGGTGCTGGCCGCGGTGGCCGTGGCGGTGAACTGGCTGCTGTACGCCGGATCGGTGACCTCCGGGCATGTGCTGCAGGCCTCCCTGGGGTACTTCATCAACCCGCTGGTCAACGTGGCCCTGGGCGTGCTGCTGCTGGGCGAGCGCATGCGCCGCGCCCAGTGGGCGGCGGTGGCGATCGCCGCGGTGGCGGTGCTGGTCATCACCGTGGACGCCGGGCAGGTGCCCTGGATCGGGCTGGGCCTGGCGTTCTCCTTCGGCCTCTACGGGCTGGCCAAGAAGCGCGCGGGCGCCCCCGTGCACCCGGTGGCGTCCATGACGGCCGAGACCGTGGTGCTGCTGCCGGTGTTCGTGGGCGGCACGATCGGGCTGGCCGCGACGGGCACGCTGACCACCGGCCTGCACGGGGCGGCGCACTTCTGGATCATGGCGGCCTCCGGCGTGGTCACCGCGGTGCCGCTGATCATGTTCGCCACCGCGGCCCGGACCGTGCCGCTGTCCGTGCTGGGCATCCTGCAGTACATCGCGCCGATCGGACAGTTCCTCCTCGCGGTCACGGTGTTCGGAGAGCACATGCCCGCCGGCCGCTGGATCGGATTCGGCCTGATCTGGCTGGCGCTGATCGTGTTCACGGCGGACCATCTGGCCGCCGCCCGGGCACAGCGGCGGCTGACGCGCCGGGCCTAGACTGGCCGCATGCCTCCCAAGCCTCCCGCACCCGTGTACCTGTCCGGCTTCCAGAAGCTCGTCCCGGCCCTGCTCGGCGAGGACTGGGCGCACGACGACGGCCTGACCGGCGCCGAGGTCGACCGCCGCCTGGACGAGTCCCCGGCCGCCGAGCAGCTCGGAGAGGACCTGGTCCTGCCGGCCGCCCTGCGCGAGTTCTACCTCGCCCTCGGCAACTGCGGCGACCTGCTGGAGACCGCGCACTTCTTCTGGGACCCGGACGACCTCGAGGTCCGCGACGGCTTCCTGATGTTCCTCGAGGACGCCGAGGAGACCGTCGTCTGGGGCCTGCCCGTGGACAACCTGCCGCTGCCGGACCCGATCGTCTGGCGCCGCTCCTCCGGCGCCGATGACGAGGACGGCGAGTGGACCGACGAGGGCGGGACGTTCTCCGAGTTCGTCACCGACCTGCTCGCCTGGACCTTCGAGGACGAGGAGGAGGACCGCTGATGCCCTCCCAGACCCCGGGCTCCGCCGCCGGCTCCGCTCCGGAGGCCGCCCCCGCCCGCTCCCCCGAGGCGCCGCGCGGCTCCGGCATCCCCTCTCAGGCCCCGGAGGGCTACGTCTGCCCGTTCTGCGGCCTGGTGGCCGGCGACTGCTCGGACCCGGGCAACCGCTGCGAGCTCGAGGACGTCGTCTACCAGGACGAGGACCTCGTGGTGCTCATCGCCTGCGACGGCTTCGGCGACCACGAGGGCCACGCGATGATCATCCCGGCCCAGCACTATGAGAACCTCTACGAGATGCCGGACCGGGTGCTGCAGCGTACCGCGCTGATGGCCCGTCAGGTCGCCTTGGCGATCAAGCGGGCGTGGAACTCGGAGGGCACCTCCACCCGCCAGCACAACGAGAAGGCCGGCAACCAGCACGTCTGGCACTACCACCTGCACGTGTTCCCCCGGTACTCCGGGGACATGCTCTACCGCCAGCTGCGGCACGCCGTGGATCCGGCCGTCCGCGCCGTGAAGGCGAAGGAGCTGGCCGCCGCCCTGGACGTGGGGCCGACCCGGCTCTGAGGCGGCCGTCCCGCTTCGAGCGCGAGCCCGCAACAACTGGTGAGGACACACCGTCAAAGTCGTCCAGAAGCGTGCCCTTGAGGGTGTGTCTTCACCAGTAGGCGACGCCGGTGGGCCCGGCTGGATCCACGCGGAGAACCGCCTCAGGAGGAGCGGTCGACCACGTAGTCGGCGAAGCCTGCGAGGGCGTCCTTCACCGCGGAGTCCGGCAGCGGCGCCAGGATCTGCTTTGCCCTCGCGGCGTGCGCGCGGGTCATCTCCCAGGCACGCTCCATCACCGGGTGGGCGGTCACGGCGGCGACGGCGGCGGCGAGCTGCTCATCCGAGTCCAGCGGGCCGTCCACAAGCTCGAGGGCCTTCCGGGCGGACTGCGCCTCGGCGCCGGCGCCCACGGCCGCGCCGCGCAGCAGGATGGTGGTCAGGGTCGGCACGCCCTCCCGCAGGTCGGTGCCTGGCGCCTTGCCGAGCTGCTCCTCGGTGGAGGTCAGGTCGATCAGGTCGTCGGCCAGCTGGAACGCCAGGCCTACCTCCTCGCCGTAGGCGGCGAGGATCTGCACGGTCTCCTCGTTCGCGCCGCCCAGCAGCGCGCCGAGCATGCCGGAGGCGGCGATCAGCGAGCCGGTCTTGCCGCCGATGACCTGGAGGTAGTGCTCGAGGTGGTCCTCGCCGTCCTGCACGCCGCGGGTCTCCCACAGCTGGCCCAGGACGAGCCGCTCGAAGGTGTCGGACTGCACACGGACGGCACGCGGACCGAGCTCGGACATCAGCTGGGAGGCGCGGGCGAACACGAGGTCGCCGGCCAGGATCGCGGCGGAGTTGCCCCACAGGCGGTGGGCGGTCTCCACGCCGCGGCGCACGGGGGCCTCGTCCATGACGTCGTCGTGGTACAGGGTGGCCAGGTGGGTCAGCTCCATCACCACGGCGGCCTGACGGACCGCGGGGTTGACCGGGGCGACTTCCCCGGAGCCGAGCTCCGGGTCCGCGATGAGCGAGGCCATCACGGTGAGCACGGGGCGGATGCGCTTGCCGCCGGCGGTGAGCAGGTGGCGGGAGGAGGTCTCCGCGAAGACGTCGTCGCTCGTCAGGGCCTCGTGCAGCTGCGTCTCCACCGCGTCGAGGGCGTCGGTGACGGTGTCGAGCACGCGACCATGCCCGGCCAGCGATTCGAAGCCGGCGGGCAGGGTGAAGCCGTCAGTGGAGGTGGTCACCGTGCAAGCCTACCCAACCCGGCGGCCCGGTCCCCCACCGGCAGCGCGTCGGCCGTGGTCAGCGCGGGCGTGGCGGACTCGAGCAGCCGCACCAGACGGTCCACGGCGTCCCCGCCGCGTGGGTCCACGAGGTTGCCCATCATGCGCACGACGATGCGGAACAGCGGCGGCGTGGACATGCCCAGGGCCAGGCCGGCGCGCATCACGGCAGGGTTGCCGATGAGCTGCGCGAACTGGCGGCCGAGCTGGAAGTGGCGGCCCCAGAGGTGCTGGGTGAGCACCGGGTAGCGCTGCAGCACGGCGTCCGCGCCGCGCGCGGTGCCGGCGGCCAGGGCCTGCACGGCCAGGTCCGCGGCGTGGCGGGCGGCCTCCATGGCGAAGCCGATGCCCTCGCCGTTGAACGGGGAGACCATGCCTGCGGCGTCGCCCACCAGGAGCATGCCGGGCACGTGCTGCGGGGTGCGGTTGAACGCCATGGGCAGGGCGGCGCCGAGGATCCGGGAGTGCCGGGTGTCCTCGCCGATGCCCCAGTCGGCCTCGAGGGCCCCGGTCCAGTCCTTCAGCAGCTGCCGGTAGTCCAGCTTCCCGAACTGCGGGGAGGTGTCCAGGATGCCGAGTCCGACGTTCACGGTGCCGTCGGCCAGGGGGAACAGCCAGCCGTAGCCCGGCAGCGGGTTGCCGTCCGCGTCCGGCAGGCGCAGCCAGGACTCCATCCACTCGGCGCGGTCGCCGGCCAGGACCGGAACGGCGCCGTCCGGTCCGGGGGCACCGGCGGTGTAGTAGGCGCGCACGGCCACACCCATGGGGCGGTCCTCACGGCGGTGGATGCCGGCGGACACGGCGGCGCGGGTGGAGTTGCCGTCGCAGGCGAGGGTGATCGGGGCCTGCACGTGCACGCGGCGGCCGGTCCTGCGGCCGCGCTCGTCCAGCTGCTCGGCGGCCAGCCCGACCACACGCCCCGCCTCGTCCCGCAGCACCGAGCGCACGGCGTGGCGCTCACGCACCTCGGCCCCGGCGGTGCGGGCGTGCTCCACGAGCAGGCGGTCGAAGTCCTGGCGGGTGCGGGTCAGCGCGTAGTCCGGCCAGCTCTCGGTGGTCGGCCACGGCACATCCACGCCCCTGTCCCCGGCGCGCAGGCGCAGGCCGCGGATGCGCTGCCAGCCGCCGTCGTCCCCGGCCTCGCCGCAGTGGGGCACGCCCAGCAGCTGCAGCTCCTTCACGGCCTGCGGGGTGAGGCCGTCTCCGCACACCTTCTCCCGTGGGTGCGCGGTCTTCTCCAGCACCACCACGTGCACGCCCGCCCGCGCCAGGTGCCAGGCGGCGGTGGCGCCGGCGGGCCCGCCTCCGGCGATCACGACGTCGGCACACACCGCCTCGGGCACCTCGCCGGGCTCGGTGGACGGGTCGGGCACGGTGTGCCCGTCATGGGGCCGGGGGTTCATGCGGTGACCTCCGTGACGGTGGTGCGGGCGCCGTCGTCGGCGAAGGTGGCGCGGACGGCCTCGGCGAGCGCGGCGGCCACGCCGGGGCGGTCGGCGCGGTCGCAGCGGACCTCGATCAGGCGGCGTCCGCCGGTGTGGTCGGACAGGGCGTGGACGAGCTCGGCGGTGGTGGCGACGGGCACGTGCTGCACGCCGTAGGCGGCGGCGAGGGCGGCGAAGTCCACGGAGTGCGGGGTGCCGAACAGGCGCTCGACGATCCCGCCCATGCCGGGGACCTGGGCGACCTGGCCGTGCTCGAGGCCGGCGAAGATCGCTCCGCCGGCGTCGTTGACCACCACGAGGTCCAGGTCGGGCTCGTCCTCGTCGGTGCCGGCGAGCAGGCCGCCGGCGTCGTGCAGGGCGGTGAGGTCGCCGAGCAGGGCCACGGTGCGGCGCTGGCTGGCCAGAGCGACGCCCGCGGCGGTGGAGACGGTGCCGTCGATGCCGGCCAGGCCGCGGTTGGCGTAGACCTCGTTGTACGGGGTGGCCGGCGGGCGCCACGTGAGGTCCACGTCCCGGATCACGGACGAGGATCCGAGCACGAGCGGACCGTGCACCACGGAGGCACAGGTCTGGGCGGTCTGCTGCGGGGACATCCCGAAGCGGGGCTGCACGCCGAGCAGCACGTCCTCCACGGCGGACTGTGCGCGCATGGAGGCGGCCTGCCAGGCGTGGAGCCAGCCGGCCTCGCCCTGGCCGGCGAAGTCCGCCAGATCCTCCAGACAGGAGAAGAGCTCCTCCCGGCGGCGACCGGCCTCGAACCACGGGGCCGGTTCCGGGACGTAGAGGGCGGTGTCCACGTCCGCGCGGCGCAGCAGGGCTGCCACGGGACGGGTGAGGGTGGGGCGGCCGAAGAGGACCACCCGGTCGATGCGCTCGGCCAGCGGGTGCCCGGCAGGGCCGTCGGCGGCGCCCGCTCCCGCGGCAGGGCCGAGCAGCAGCGGGTAGGCCGCGATCGCGTTCACGCTGAAGCGGGCGTTGGAGCTGGGCTCGGCCAGCAGCGGCAGGCCGAGGGCCATGGCGAAGGCGGCGGCCACGGGGCCGGCGTCGTGCCCGGCGAGCACCACGGTCCGGCGCTCGGCACGGCCGGCGACCTGCAGCTCCGGGAAGCCGGACAGGTCCGTGCCGGCGGGACGCCACACCTGCACGGGCGCGGCCTTCTGCGCGGCGGCCAGGCAGCCGGAGAGGTCCGGCAGCGTGCCGGTCGACGGGTGCGCGTCCAGCACCTCGCCGCGGCCGGTCTCCGGCAGGACGTGCTCGGTGCCTGCCGGGGTGAGGGCCCCGATGCGGGCGGCCTCCGCGTCATCCGGGACCAGCGGCTCGGCGAAGTGCAGGTTCAGGTGCACCGGCCCGGCCGGGGCGTCCTGGACGGTCACGGAGCCGCCGTCCTCCGAGGCGAGGAAGCCGTCGGCGGCCAGGAGGGCCGAACGCACGCTGGAGGCGACGCGTGACAGGTGCGCGCCGCCGTCGTGCCCGTCCTCCGGCGAGGAGTGCAGGGACGCGGCGAAGCGGACGTGGTGCGGGAAGACCCCCGGCTGCTCGGTGGTCTGATTGGCGCCGGTGCCGACCATCTCGGCGGGACGGTCCGCCGTCAGCGCGACCACGCGCGTGCCGGCGTGGAAGGACTCCATCAGGGCCGGCAGCAGGTTGCCGACGGCCGAGCCGGACGTGGTCACCACGCCGACCGGGCGGCCTGAGCCCAGGGACAGGCCGTGGGCGAGGAAGCCGGCGGAGCGCTCGTCGACGCGCACGTGCAGGCGGACCTCGCCCGCGCGCTCGCAGGCGGCCAGCGCGTACACGAGCGGGGCCGAGCGGGAACCGGGGCAGATCACGACCTCCCGCATGCCGCCGTCGATCAGGGAGTGGACCACCGTGCGCGCCACGGCCAGGGAGTCGGCTGAAGTCATGGTGCCCACCAGTCTAGGCCGGTCCGCCCCGACGGAGGGACCGGGCAGTGCGGGGCGAGACCGGCACGCAACGGGCTCCACACGGGCACGGCCGAGGCCCGGACACCTGTGTGTCCGGGCCTCGGAAGGCGCCGGCGACGAGGGCGTGCGGTCCGCGTCGTCAGCGCTCAGCGGTCGGCGGCGTCAGCAGTCCGCGTCGTCGGCGGTGAACTGGCGGTCGTCGTTCCAGGCGCCGTTCTTGTGCATGCCGGAACGGTGCTCCCAGGCGGTCTGGTCCTCGGTCAGCCACACCTGCACCACGGACGGGCGCGGAGCACGGACCTTGTCCCCCACCTGGATCGGCCCGTTAGCCGGAAGGTGGTCGGGCCACAGGGACGTGTGGGCGCCCCACTCGCCGTCCTCGCCCGGGTGCTGCACATTGACGAACACCGAGTTGTCCAGGTCGTGGATGACCGGGCCGCAGGTCTCGGCGTCGCGCGGCACGGACAGGAACTGGGCCACGCGGCCACGGTCCGGGCCCTGCAGGACGACCTTGTGGAGGGCGTCGCCGTAGCCGATGGTGCCGGGGGCGCCGTCGGTGGAGATCCACAGGTTGCCGCGCGAGTCGAACGCGAGGTTGTCCGGGCAGGAGATCGGCGAGACCTTCTCCTTCGGGTAGCCCTGGAAGTACACGGAGGAGGACATGCGCGGGTCGCCTGCCAGCAGCAGGATGTTCCACACGAAGGAGGTGGCGGTGTGGTCTCCGCCGGCCTCCTTCATCTCCACCACGTGGCCGTCGCGGTTGCCGACCACCGGGTTGACCTCGTCCACCTCGGTGCGGTCCTTGTTGTTGGTCAGCGCCATGTAGACGCGGCCGTTCACCGGGTTGGTCTCCACGTCCTCCGGACGGTCCATCTTGGTCGCACCGACCTTGTCCGCGGCCAGGCGGGTGTTGATGAGCACCTCGGCCACGGTGAAGCCGGGGACGAAGGACTCGGTGTCCGAGGTCAGCGCGATCCACTCGCCACAGCCGTCGAAGCGACCGTCCGAGGGGAGGGTGCCCTTGCCGTCGATCTGCGCTGCCGGGGAGTCCCCGGTGAACTTCGCCACGTACAGGGTGCCGGCGGAGAGCAGGCCCATGTTGTGCTTCTTGTCGCCCTCCACGTAGGTGCCGGCGGAGACGAACTTGTACAGGTAGTCATGGCGCTGGTCGTCACCGGAGTAGACGACCACCTTGCCGTTGTCCGCGACGACGGCGGTGCCGGCCTCGTGCTTGAAGCGGCCGAGCATGGTGTGCTTCACCGGCGTGGAGGTCGGGTCCTCGGGGTCGATCTCCACGATCCAGCCGAAGCGGTTGCCCTCGTTGACGTAGCCCTCGTTGCGCAGGTCGAAGCGCGGGTGGAACTTCTCCCAGCCGCGGGCGGTCGGCTCGTCGGCGTAGCCGATGCGCTCCTGGGCCTCGTTGTTGGTCACCGGGCCGTTGAAGTAGCCGTCGAAGTTCTCCTCACCGGAGAGCACGGTGCCCCACGGGGTGAACCCGCCGGCGCAGTTGCCGAGGGTGCCGAGCACCTTGGTGCCGGTGGGGTCCTCCGCGGTCTTGAGCAGCTCGTGGCCGGCCGCCGGGCCGTCCACGGTGAACTCCGTCATGCCGGTGATGCGGCGGTTGCGGGCGCCGCCGCGGACGTACTCCCACTTGCTGCCCACGGAGTCGCGGCGCAGCTCGACCACGGAGAGGCCGTGGGCGGCCAGGCCGATGTCGGCGACCTCCTGCGGGTTGGCCTCGATGAACTCCGGGGAGAACATGATGTTCTCGTTGGTGTACTCGTGGTTGGACACCAGCAGGCCGGTCAGGCCGGTCTCGTCGTCGGCCTGGACTGCGAGGAAGTCGCAGTTGTACCCGAACTGCTTCGCCTGGGCGGCGGCGGTCTGGGCCTCGATCTGGAACTCCGGGGAGTCGGCGAAGAGCGGGTCGCCCCAGCGGAGGATGACCCCGTGGTCGTAGCCGGCCGGGACCGTCATCTGGTCCACCACACGGGAGACCGGGTTGATGGCGGTGAACGGCAGGGTTCCGGCGCCGGTGGAGCCGTTGGCCGGGGCCACGGCGAGCGCCTGGGCGGATTCGGGGCGGGCGACGGAGGCACCCACGACCACGGCGGCGGCCAGGCCTCCGCCCAGGGCCATGCGGCGCGAGATGGCCCTCTCCGCGACGTCGCGGAAGGTCTCGTTCTCCGAGCGGTTCGGGACTGGCTTGGCGCAGGCGTTGGCGCACTTGAGCTCGCAGGTGACGGCGGAGCGGTTGCCCCGGGTGTGGCCGGCCATCGGCAGGAGGCGCTTGAGCATGACGTTCCCTTCGGTGCATGGGGACGGCCCGTGTCCGGACCGCGAGGAGTGTCGGGGCTTCACGACGGCGGCCGCTGCCGTACCCGTGCGCGACGCCCACCGCCACTGTGCGCGGCCCACGTCACGGTGGGCTGACGCCTGGACGACCGGCAGGTGAACGTGTGCGAACCGCCACTTTTCGTCACGATGACATGCTGTAATCCCGGAGTGAGCGGGCCGGTCCCTCGCACTTCTCGGCGATGTCGGGGCCGGACGGCCGATCCGCTCGGCCCGGCCTCAGTGCTGCGCGGCGAGCACGGCGTGCGCGCCGTGGACGCGGCGGGCCCACCGGTCGTGGCTCGCCGCGTCGGCGCGAACGGCCTCGAGCAGGGCGGGGTCCGGCTCGGGCGCGCTCACGCCGGGGACGGGCAGCATGCCGCCGGACGGGGTCCAGGCCGGGTCGCAGACGTCCCGGGAGAACAGGGCGCCGGTGCCCAGCCCGCAGGCGAAGGGCAGTCGGGGCAGGTGCGCGGCGAGCGCCGCCGACCCGGCCAACCCGACGGAGGTGTCCAACGCGCTGGAGACCACGGCGTCCAGGCCGGCGGCCTCCACGATCGCCGCGGCCCGGCGCACCCCGCCCAGCGGCTGCACCTTCACCACGATCAGGTCGGCCGCATCGGCCTGCGCCACCGCGAGCGGGTCGGCCTCCTTGCGCACGGCCTCGTCCGCGGCGATCCGGGTGGGCACTCCGCGCTCGCGCAGCTCTCGGCGCACGGCGGCCAACGGCTCGATCCCGGGCACCGGCTGCTCGGCGTACTCCAGCCCCACGTCCTCGAGCTCGGTGAGCACGTCCACCGCCTGCTCGTGCGTCCAGCCCATGTTGGCGTCCACGCGCAGGGCGGCCTGCGGCAGCAGCTCCCGGACTCGACGCACGCGGGCCAGGTCCTCCTCCCGAGAGCCGGCCACGAGCCGCCCGTCCGGTCCGTGCTCGGCGACCTTCACCTTCACCGCGGTGATGCCGTCCCCGTACTTCGCCAGGACGCGTTCCACGTCCTCGGCGGCCACCGCCGGGACAGTCGCGTTCACGGGCACGGCGTCCCGCACCGGCTCCGGCCAGCCCTGCCAGCCTGCCTCGACCGCAGCGGCCAGCCAGCGCGAGGACTCCTCGTCCCCGTACTCCGGGAAGGGCGAGAACTCGGCCCAGCCGGCCGGTCCGCGCAGCAGCAGCGCCTCCCGCCGGGTGGTCCCGCGGAACCTCACGGTCATCGGCAGGGACACGGCCACGGCATGCTCGAGCAGCTCCTCCACGCTCGGCAGGGACGGCCCCGCAGGGGCACCGGGCAGCGGGGGCAGGACGGTGTCGGCGCTCATGCTCCCCAGTCTAGGAACGCCCCCGGCCACAGGCCCGGGCGGGCCGGACGCGGACGGCGGACAGCCGTCGTCGGGACACCGCCGGGGCCGTCAGCGCGCGGCGAGGTACCCGAGCCTCCGGGCCACGGCCACCGCGCGCCCGTGCGAGCCCAGCACGCCCTCGAGCGCGCCGACCACCTGACCGAGCACCTCCTCGGTCAGCCGCCAGTCCTCGGTGAACGGGTCGTCGGCACCGGCCCACACACGCCCCACCGCGCACAGGGCCAGGGTCATCTCGGCCAGGTCCCGGAACACGGGCTCCGGCTCGTCCAGGCGGTCCTCCCAGCCCTCCTCGCCGGCCATGAGGACCGCACCGGTGGAGGCCTCGTGGATGAACGGGTCGCCGCCCTGGAGCGCGACCACGGTCCAGTCGTCGTTCCAGTCGACCAGGCGGGCCCCCGTGCGGCGGGACCAGCGGAAGCCGGCCTGCTCGTCCCAGAGGCGCTCGAGCGGGAAGAACAGGAAGGGAAGCCCCAGGGTGTCCACCTCCACCCAGCCCGGCCCCACCTGGCGGTAGTAGGCGGCCAGCGCCGGGGCCAGCGGCTCTTCGGAGCCCCACTCGATCGGCTCCTGGCGGAAGACCGGCCCGTGCACGGCCAGGGCGTCCCGTGCGGCGGCGAGGGCGGCGGAGGACGGGGCGGGGGCGGAGGCTGCGGGCTGCATGCCGTCAGGCTCACACGCCCCGGCGAACCCTGCCCCCAGGTGAGGGGACGGGCCGGTGAGCATTCCGTGAAGGGAAGGTGGCGTGTTCCGTCACAGGGTTTCCCAGGCGGGACCGCCATGATGGAGACATGCACCCCGACCCGTTCGAGTCCGCGCACCCGGCTCCGGCCGGCCCCCGCCCCACCCGCTGGTGGCTGTGGCTGCTCGGAGCGCTGCTGTGTGCCCTCGCGGTGGTCGCCGTGTTCCAGACGTTCGTGAGATCGAGCACCGGCCAGGTCCTCGAGTACCGCGCGTTCCAGGCCGTGGAGCCGGCGCCCGGCGACGCGTTCGGTCCGTCCCCGGCCACCACCGCCCTCACGTACGCCCCGTACGTGGCCCTGGGCTGCGCGGCGCTGGGCGTCGCGGTGCAGCTGTCCCGCCGCCGCTGGCAGTCCGCCGTGGCCGTGGTGGCCGCGGCGGTCGGCGCGAACGTCACCACCCAGGTCCTCAAGCACGGCCTGGAACGCCCCTACTTCGACAACGGCGTCCCCTATGTGGTGGGCAACTCTCTGCCGTCCGGGCACACGACCCTGGCCGCCACCGCCGCCGCGGTCCTCCTGCTGACCGCCCCCGTGCGCTGGCGTCCGCTCGCCGCGCTCGTCGGCGCCGTGCTGACCGGGGTGATCTCCTCCGCGGCGTTCCTGGAGGCCTGGCACCGCCCGTCGGACATGGTCGCGGCCATCGCGGTGGCCGCAGGCTGGGCCTTCCTCGCCGCCCCGTTCGTCCAGCGCGAGGACGGGATCGACCGCGGCCAGACGGCCTCCCCCACCACCTGCGAGGTGGTCCTGTGGGCCGCCGGCATCCTGGGCGTGGCCGCCTCGGCCGTGCTGCTGGGCATGGCCGTGTCCACGGCGGACCCCAGCCCCTCCCCCGGCCCGATCGCCCTCACCGCCGGCGTGGTCATCTGCGTGACCCCGGCCCCGCTCGCCTGGGCCGCGCTGGTCACGTCGCTGCGCCATGAGCGCCGCTGGCAGCGCCGCCGCACCCGCCGGCGTCCGCGCCCGTACGCGCGCGCCTTCTGAGCCCCTCCTCGTCCCCTCCCGACGACGGCACCGCCCTCCGGCGACGGCCCTCGCCGTCCTCGTCCCACTGCGCAGGTACGACGACGGGCCCGGGAGGCGACCGGTGAAGGTCGCCTCCCGGGCCCGCCCGCCCTGGAAGGGTGCCCCGCCCCCGCAGGCGGGGTCCGATCAGATCTCGGCCAGGGCCGCGGTCGGATCGTTCAGGCAGCCGGCCACGAACGTGAGGAACGCGGAGGCCGTGGCGCCGTCGGTGACGCGGTGGTCGAAGGTCACGGTCATCTCGGTGACCTTGCGGACCTGGATCTGCCCGTCCACGACCCACGGGCGGTCGATGATGCGGCCGATGCCCAGCATGCCCACCTCGGGGATGTTGAGGATCGGAGTCGCGCCGTCGGTGCCCAGCGGACCGTAGTTGTTCAGGGTGAAGGTGCCGCGGGTCAGCTCGGCCGGGGAGGCCTTGCCCTCGCGGGCCCGGCCCACGGTCTCGGCGATCGCGGCGTTCAGCTCCGCGGCACAGAGACGTTCGGCGTGCTCGATGGACGGGACCATCAGGCCGCGGTCGGTCTGCACGGCGAGGCCGAGGTTGACGCCCTCGAACTCGACGATCTCCTCCCTGCCGTCCGCACCGGTCTCGATGCGGGCGTTCATCACCGGGTACTTGCGCAGGCCGGCGACGGTGAAGCGGGCGATCAGGCCGAGCAGCGACGGGGCGTTCTCCGGATCCTTCGCCTTGAGCGCCTGACGGAGCTCCAGCAGGCCGGTGACGTCCACGTCCATCCACGCGGTGACCTCGGGGACCTCGCGGCGGGACCGGGCCATCTGGTCCGCGATCGCCTTGCGCACGCCGGTGATGGGGGTGCGCTCACGGATGCGCAGGCCCGAGCGCGAGTCCTGCTCGCCCACGGCGCCGGAGGCGGCCGGGGCGGAGGATGCCGCCGGAGCGGCCTGGGCCGGGGTGGAGGCGCCGCCGGAGATCGCACCCATCACATCGGCGCGAGTGATCAGCCCCTCGGGGCCGGTGCCGGTGAGGGTCGCGACGTCCACACCGTTGTCCCGGGCGAGCTTGCGCACGATCGGCGACACCACGCGCGGGGCCTGCCCCGAGCCGGATGCGGCCGGCGAGGACGAGGCGGGGACCGTCGCCCTGCCCCGGCCGCGCTTGCGCTTGGACGGGCGGGTGCGGCCCTTGGTGCCGTGGCCGGAGGTGCCGTAGCCGATCAGGACGTTGCCGGAGGCCTCCTCGTCCGAGCCGGCGACGTCGCCGTCGCCGCCCCGGGCCTTGTCCGGGGCGGGCTGGCCCGTGCCGGGTTCCATGACGCCCGCGCGCTCCTCCTCGCGGTAGGACAGCGCGCCGGGCCGCTCGTCCGCGGCGGGGCCGGCATCGGCGCCGCCGTCGGTCTCCCCGGCCTCGCCGACGGTGATCAGCGGCAGGCCGACCTCCATGGTCTCGCCCTCGGAGCCGTGCAGGGTGAGGACGGTGCCCTCGAACGGGCACGGCACCTCCACGAGCGCCTTGGCGGTCTCCACCTCGGCGATCGGCTGGTCCACAGCGACCTCGTCGCCCTCGGCCACGAGCCAGCGGACCAGGTCCGCCTCGGTCAGGCCCTCGCCCAGGTCGGGCAGGTTGAAGGTCTTGCTCATGCGTCGGCCTCCTCAGAGTCCAGGTCCCAGTTCAGGTCGTCGATGGCATCGAGGATGCGGTCGACGTTCGGCAGGTGGTGCTCCTCGAGCTTCGGCGCCGGGTACGGGATGTCCCAGCCGGTCACGCGCAGCACCGGGGCGGCCAGTGAGTGGAAGCACTCCTTCTGGATCCGGGCCACCAGCTCGGAGGCCACGGAGGCGAAGCCCTGCGGCTCGGCCACGACGACGGCGCGGCCGGTCTTGGTCACCGACCTCACGATGGTCGCCTCGTCCAGCGGGTTGATGGTGCGCAGGTCCACGACCTCCACCGAGCAGCCCTCCTCCTCGGCGGCCTTGGCAGCGGCCACACAGGTGGGCACGGACGGGCCGTAGGACACCAGGGTGACGTCGGTGCCGGTGCGGGCCACGGCGGCGCGCGCCCAGCCCTCGGCGTCGGTCTCGGCCTTCTCGGCCTCGGCCCAGCGGGCCTCGAACTCGGCGCGCAGCTCGTCCAGGTCCAGGTCGGCCTTGGACCAGTAGAGCTTCTTCGGCTCCATGAAGACGACCGGGTCGTCCGAGCGGACCGCCCAGCGCAGCATCAGGTAGGCGTCGGCCACGGTGGCCGGGGTGTAGACCTTCAGCCCCGGGGTGTGGGCGTAGTAGGACTCGGAGGAGTCGCAGTGGTGCTCCACGCCGCCGATGCCGCCGCCGTAGGGGATGCGGATGGTGATCGGCATGGGCGTGGCGCCCTTGGTGCGGTTGCGCATCTTGGCCACGTGCGAGGCGATCTGCTCGAAGGCCGGATACGCGAACGCGTCGAACTGCATCTCGATCACCGGGCGGGCGCCGCCGAGGGCCATGCCCACGGCCATGCCCGCGATGCCGGACTCGGCCAGCGGGGTGTCGAAGCAGCGGTCGTCGCCGAAGCGCTGGGTGAGGCCGTCGGTGATGCGGAAGACGCCGCCGAGGGTGCCCACGTCCTCACCGAAGACGACCACCAAGTCGTCCGCGGCCATCTCATCGGCCAGGGCCGCGTTCAGCGCGGCCGCGAAGGTCAGGTTCGCCATGCTCAGGCCTCCTTGGTCTCGGAACGGGACAGCTCCTCCGCCAGCTGGGCGCGCTGAGCGGCCAGCTGCGGGGTCTGCACGGTGTAGACGTGGTCGAACAGCTCCAGCGGGTCGAGCTCCACGTCGGTGTTCATCGCATCACGCAGCGAGGCGGCGACCTGCTCCGCGTCCGCCGTGATGGACTCGGCGACCTCGTCGGTCAGCACGCCGCGGTCGGTGAGGAACGCGGACATCCGACGCAGCGGATCGCGGGCCTCCCACTCCTTCACCTCGGCGTCCTCGCGGTAGCGGGTGGCGTCGTCCGCGTTGGTGTGGGACTGCATGCGGTAGGTGTCCGCCTCGACCAGGAAGGGGCCGCCGCCGTTGTGGCACAGCTCCACGGCACGGCCGAGCACGGCCAGCAGGGCGGCCAGGTCGTTGCCGTCCACGCGCTCGCCGGCGAGGCCGTAGCCCACGGCCTTGTGGGCCAGGGACGGGGCGGCGGACTGGCGGGCCAGCGGCACGGAGATCGCGTACTTGTTGTTCTGCACGAAGAAGATCACCGGCAGCTTGAACACGGCGGCGAAGTTGAGGGCCTCATGGAAGTCGCCCTCGGAGGTGCCGCCGTCGCCGACCATGGCGAGCACGGTCACGTCCTCACCGCGCAGGCGGGCGGCCTTGGCCAGGCCCACGGCGTGCAGCAGCTGGGTGGTCAGCGGGGTGGACTGCACGGAGACCTTGTACTCCTGCGGGTCGTAGCCCTGGTGCCAGGTGCCCTGGTAGGCGACCATCACCTCGGTGGCGGGGACGCCGCGGGACATCACGGCCACGGTGTCGCGGTAGGTCGGGAAGAGCCAGTCGTCCTTGCGCAGGCAGACGGCGGCGGCGACCTCGGAGGCCTCCTGGCCGTGGGAGGACGGGTAGACGGCCATGCGACCCTGACGCACGAGGGCGTAGGCCTGGTCGTTCACGCGGCGGCCGATCACCAGGTGACGGTAGGCCTCCAGCAGGGCCTCGTCGGACGGCATCGGGTACTCGTGGCCGGGCTCGACGTCCTGCTCCTCGGGGGACAGCGCGGTGCCGTCCTCGGCGACGAGCTGGATGCGACGGGTCGCCGGCAGCAGGTACTCCTCCAGCGTGATGCCGAACGAGTCATGCGGCGCAGACGCGGTGTTGTGGCTCATGGGCACTCCTTTCCAGAATCGCCTCATTCTGACCTGAACGGGCCAATCTGTTCACCGGAGCGGCGTGACTTGCATACAGTTCGCTTGATTCATGGACCCTGGATGGACATTCCGTTAGAGTGGCGTACGGCACACGCACAGATGTCCGCCGTTCTCCGCTGCGGGAGACGGCGTCTGCGCAGGATCTGAGGAGAGAGTGCACACCATGGAACTGGACGCCACGGACCGCGCGATCATCGCCGAGCTCAGCCGGGACGGGCGGCTCTCCGTCGCCGCCCTCGCCGAGCGCGTCCACGTCTCCCGCGCGCACTGCTACTCCCGTCTGAACCGGCTGCAGGACGCCGGCGCCATCACAGGCTTCACGGTCACGGTGGACCCGGAACGGCTCGGCTTCGGCGCCTCCGCGCACGTGGCCCTGAAGCTGCGCCAGCACAACTGGCGCGAGCTGCGCGCCCAGCTGCTGGCCGTCCCGGAGGTCAGCCAGGTGTCCCTGGTCGGCGGCAACATGGACGTGATGATCATGGTGCGCGCCCGGAACATCGCGGACCTGCGCCGGGTGGTGTTCGAGCACCTGCAGGCACTGCCCGGCGTGGTGGACACCCAGACGTACATGATCTTCGAGGACCACACCTCCGCCCGATACCTGGAGGACCGCCCCGAGCGGAGCTGAGCCCCGGGACCGACGCCCCGGGACCGGGCCTCAGAAGCGGCCGGCGAGCGGGGCGTCGTCGCCCTCGACCCAGGCGCCCATCGGCGGCGCCCACGGCCGGACGTCCACGGTGGCCACGAGGCCCTCCTTCTGGAAGGGGTCCTCCGCGAGGGCGATGCGGGCGTCGTCCGCGGAGTCGGCGCGGAGCACCAGCAGCGCGGCGGGCTGGACGCCCTCCTGCTCCGGGTACGCGCCGGCGAGCAGCACGACCCCGTCCGCGGCCAGCGAGCGCAGGAAGGCCCGGTGATCGGCGCGGTGGGCGTCGCGGCCGGCGGAGTCGTCGGTGTAGGTGTAGTGCACGGCGAAGACGGTCATGGCGTCAGTGTGGCACGTCACGCCCGCCGTCGGGACTCCGTGCCGCCCTGCGGACGGTACACCGACCCGGGGCCGCCCGGCAGCAGCACCCGGAAGCCGACCGACCCGGCCGCCGCCAGCCCGGCGAGCGCGAGGATGCCGCCGGCCAGGCCGACCACGCCGGTCACCGCGGACAGCAGCAGCGGACCGGTGACCATGCCGGTGTCCGAGACGATGCGCCAGATGCCCAGGAACTGCGCCCGGCCGTGGGCCGGCGAGTAGTCGGCGCCGAGGGTCATGACGATGCCGGAGCCGAAGCCGTTGCCCAGGCCGACCAGCAGCGAGGCGCAGAGCAGGGTGACGAACGAGTCGCTCAGCGGGATCAGCGCGAAGCCCACGGCCATCACGCCCAGGCAGGGCACGGCCACGGCACGGCGCCCGAAGCGGTCCATGAGCCAGCCGGACGGGTAGAACATGAGCACGTCCACAAGGGCGGAGAGGCCGAAGATCAGGGACGTGGTGGCCGGGTCGATCCCCAGGTGCGCCGCCCACAGCGGCACCACCGCGGCACGGCAGACGCGGGTGGCGGACAGCGTCATCACGCACAGGCCCACGGTGGACAGCAGCTTCACGTGCGTGGCGGCCATGTGCCGCAGGGTCTCGGCCGGCAGCGGGATGCCCTGGGTGTCCAGGGCCTGCTCCTCCTCGAGCTCCTCGATGAAGAAGCTCATGCCCACGCCCACGGCCATGGCCACGGCGGCGGCCGCGAACGCGCCGGGCAGGCCCATCCAGGACTGCAGGCCGGCGCCGAGGAAGGGGCCCACGAGGGTGCCGATGCGGATGGTGCCGCCGAGCAGGGACATCGCCCGCGCCCGGTGCGTCACCGGGACCGCGGCCGCCAGATAGGACTGCCGGGCCAGGTTGAACCCGGAGCCGGCCGCCCCGACCATGAACACCCCCGCCAGCAGCAGCGGCAGACCCCACTGCTGGGGCAGGCCGGCCGCCTCGTGCCAGCGGGACGTGGTCCCCCAGGCCAGCAGCGCGGCGGCGGCACCGAGGAACGCGGACGCGATGATCGTCCGCCGCTCCCCCACCCGGGAGACCAGCAGCGCGGCCGGGCCGTTCATCAGCAGGCCGCCGACGCCGATCAGCACCACCACCGCGGCCGCCAACGCGGGCGCCGCACCGAAGTCGAGGGCCGCCGTGGCCACCGCCGGCATCATCGCACCCAGGCCGATCGCATAGACGGTGGAGGGCGCGTAGATCTGGAAGGCCCCCGCCAGGGGGCCGCCGCGCGGGGAGGGGGCGGAGCCGTCGTCGTGGTGCCGGGAAGTCATCAAGGGGCGAGCCTACTCCCCGCGGCGTCACGGCTCGCAGGCACGTCCACGCGCCTCACTACGATGGGCCCATGCCTCGCATGCCCTCCTCCGCAGCCCCCGCCGGAACCGCCTCCGGCCGCGGCGCCCTCGACCGCTACTTCCGCCTCACCGAGCGCGGCTCCACCCTCGGGCAGGAGTTCCGCGGCGGCCTCGCCACCTTCCTGGCGATGAGCTACATCATCGTGCTGAACCCGCTCGTGCTGTCCGGGACGGATTCGGCCGGCGGCGAGCTCGGCATCCCCCGCGTCGCCGCTGTCACCGCACTGGCGGCCGGCATCTTCACCATCGTCATGGGCCTGTGGGCACGGCACCCGTTCGCGCTCGCCGCGGGCCTGGGCATCAACGCGTTCCTGTCCATCACGATCGCCACCACGCCGGGCCTGACCTGGCCGTCCATCATGGGCCTGGTGGTGCTCGCCGGCCTGATCATGGCCGTGCTCGTGGCCACCGGATTCCGCCGTGCGGTGTTCGACGCGGTGCCGCCGGCTTTGAAGACGGGCATCGTGGTGGGCATCGGCCTGTTCATCGCCCTGATCGGCCTGGTCAACGCCGGCTTCGTGCGCCGCCTCCCGGACGCCGCCGGCACCACCGTCCCCGTCGGCCTGGGCACCGGCGGCGAGCTCGAGGGCTGGCCGGTCCTCGTGTTCATCGTGGGCCTGGCGCTGACCGCAGTCCTGGTGATCCGGAAGGTGCGCGGCGCCATCCTCATCGGCATCGTGGCCGCCACCGTGCTGGCCAACGTCCTGGAGGCCGTCTTCCACATCGGCCCGTCCGTGGACGACGCCGGCAACGCCAACCCCACCGGCTGGTCCCTGGTGGCCCCGTCCATGCCGGAGTGGACCGCCCCGGACCTGTCCCTGCTCGGCCAGGTCAGCCTGTTCGGCGCGTTCCAGGAGGTCGGCGGGCTCATGGCCGCGCTGCTGGTGTTCGCCATCCTGCTGTCCGTGTTCTTCGATGCCATGGGCACCTCGGTGGGCCTGGCCCGCGAGGCCGGCACCGTGAATCCGGACGGCTCCATCCCGGATCTGAACCGCGTGCTCATGGTGGACGCCCTGGCCGTGGCCGGAGGCGGCGGCGCCTCGGGTTCGGCCAACCAGATCTTCGTGGAGTCCGGCACCGGCATCGGCGAGGGCGCCCGCACCGGCATCGCCTCCGTGGTGACGGGCGTGCTGTTCCTGCTCGCCATGTTCCTCACCCCGCTGATCCACCTGGTGCCGTTCGAGGCCGTGGCCCCTGCGCTCGTGGTGGTCGGCTTCATGATGGCCTCCCAGGCTGTGGACATCGACTGGAACGACTGGGGCGCCGCCTTCCCGGCCTTCCTCACCTTCATCCTCATGCCGTTCACCTACTCGATCGCCAACGGCATCGGCGCCGGCATGATCGCCTACGCCGTGATCCGCACCGGCCAGGGCCGGGCGAAGGAGGTCCACCCGCTGCTGTGGCTCGTGGCCCTCGCCTTCGTCTTCTACTTCGGCATGGGCGTTTTCCGCGGAGTCCTCGGGCTAGGCTGAGTGTGACCGGAACCACCGACCCCCACTGACCACGGAGGACATCCATGCAGTTCAAGGACCGCACGTTCATCGTCACCGGAGGCGCCTCGGGCCTCGGCGCCGCCACCGCCCAGGCCCTGCTGGCCGAGGGCGCGAAGGTGGTCGTCGTGGACCTCAAGGGCCAGGCCCCGGAGGGCGCCGTGATGGTCGAGACGGACGTGACGAACGAGGAGCAGGTGGCGAACGCCGTCAAGGTCGCCACCGAGCAGGGCGCGCCGCTGGCCGGCGTGGTCAACTGCGCCGGCATCGCCACCGCCGAGAAGACCCTCGGCCGCGAGGGCGTGCTGCCGCTGGAGAACTTCACGCGCACCATCAACATCAACCTCATCGGCACCTTCAACGTGATCCGCCTGGCCGCCGAGGCCATGGCGCAGAACGAGCCGGGCGAGGACGGCGAGCGCGGCGTCATCATCAACACCGCGTCCGTGGCCGCCTTCGACGGCCAGATCGGCCAGGCCGCCTACTCGGCCTCCAAGGGCGGCGTGGCCGCGATGACCCTGCCGCTGGCCCGCGAGTTCGCCCGCAACGGCATCCGCGTCGTGACCATCGCCCCGGGCATCTTCTGGACCCCGATGATGGCCGGACTCCCGGAGAAGGCGCAGGCCTCCCTGGCCGAGCAGATCCCGTTCCCCTCCCGCCTGGGCACCCCGGAGGAGTACGCGGCGCTGGCCAAGCACATCGTCGAGAACCGCATGCTCAACGGCGAGGTCATCCGCCTCGACGGCGCCGTCCGCATGGCCCCGCGCTGATCCGCAGGCCCCCGGCGTCTGCCCGGGACACAGGCACGACGACGGCCGCCCGCCCTCCGTACGGAGGGCGGGCGGCCGTTCGTCTGGGGTGAGGCAGGTCCACCCCAGTGAGGCGGGTCAGCCGCGGCGGGGCGGGTCAGCCCCAGCAGTGGGCCGAGGGCAGCCACGGGAAGGTGCCCCACTCGCTGTAGAGCTCCACCGCGGCGGCGTCCTGGACGTGCTCCGGGGCGGCGTCCGCGGAGGCATAGCCGACGCCGGCGTCCGTGGACTGCCACACCATGTCCAGGAACTGGTAGGCGCCCGAGGCCGAGGAGGTCGGGTTGTGCGCGGTGTAGTCGCCGCCGGACTCGCACTGCTTGATCTCCTCCAGCACCGGGATGCCGGTGTCCGCGGCCTGGGCCGGGCCGGCGAAGCCCACCAGGGCGGCCGCGGCGGCGGCCGACGCGGCGGTCAGGGCGGCCGGGCGGCGCAGGCGGGACAGGGCGCCGGTGCGGGAGTCGGTCTTCTGGTGCGGGATCGTCACGGTCTGAAGGCTCCTTCTGATCGGTTCCAGTTCGGGTGGTCGTCGGGCTCGACGACGAAGCCCACCACGGTGCCGCCCGCGGTTGAGCAGGGACTGTCCCGGCACTCCACCGGCGGTCTGAGTCCCCTGGGCACACGCTGGATCCGGTGACGTGTGCCACCACACCGCCGGTGTGATTCGATGGCAGGCATGACCGAGACCACACAGCAGCCCTCCGGCGCCGCCGACGCCCCCTCCGACCGTCCCGTCCCGCCCGTCGCCGCCACGAAGCCGGTGACCCGCACCCACCACGGGGACACGTTCACCGACGACTTCGAGTGGATGCGTCAGAAGACCTCGCAGGAGGTCCTGGACCACCTGAACGCGGAGAACGCCTACACGGAGGCCGTCACCGCGGACCAGGAGGCGCTGCGCGAGGCGATCTACGCCGAGATCAAGGCGCACACCGTGGAGACCGACCAGTCCGTGCCGGTCCGCCGCGACGGCTGGTGGTACTTCGCCCGCACCGAGGAGGGCAAGCAGTACGCGGTGCAGTGCCGTGTGCCCGCCCAGGACACCGGGGACCGGCTGGCGGACTGGACGCCGCCGGCCATCGAGCCCGGGGTCCGGCTGGACGGCGAACAGGTCCTGCTGGACGTCAACGCCGAGGCCGAGGGCAAGCCGTTCTTCTCCCTGGGCGGGATGCACGTCTCCCCGGACGGCACCCTCCTGGCCTACGCCGTGGACAACGCCGGCGACGAGCGCTTCACCCTGCGCATCCGCGACCTGCGCACCGGCCAGGAGCTGGACGACGTGGTGGAGGACATCGCCTACGACGTCCGCTTCGACCGCACCGGCACCCGCGTCTTCTACACCCAGTGGGACGCCTCCTGGCGGCCGTACCGCGTCATGGTGCACACCCTCGGGACCGATCCGGCAGACGACGTCATGCTCTTCGAGGAGGGCGACCCGGGCATGTGGACCGGGTTCGAGGGCGTGGCGGACCGGACGCAGCTGCTGATCGGCGTCGGCAACTCCGAGGTCTCCGAGACCTGGGTGGTGGACCTGCCCGCCGAGGAGGGCGTTCAGGTGCCGGCTCCGCGCCTGCTCATCCCGCGCACCGAGGCCATGCTCGCCTCCGTGGAGCCGTTCGACCTGGACGGCCGCCGCCACCTGCTGATCGTGCACAACCGGGACGCCGACGGCGCCGCCGCCCCCAACGGGGTCCTGTCCCTGGTCGCCGAGGACGAGGTGGCCGACCGCACCGCATGGAGGGCCGTGCTGCCGCACCGGGCCGAGGTGAAGGTCGACGGCGTCATGGTCACCTCCACCCACATCGCCGTCTCCGCCCGCCGCGAGACCACCCCGCGCGTGCTGATCGGCGCCCTGGCCGACCTGGCCCCGATCGCCGCCGCCGAGGCGGGCGAGGCGGAGGCGAGGGGCGAGGCGGAGGCGGGTGCCGTCGTCGGGATGGCGTTCACCGAGCCGGAGTTCGACGAGGAGCTCTACGCCTGCCACCTGACCTGGGCATCCTGGGAGTCCCCGTTCCTGCGCCTGGCCTACACCTCCTGGATCACCCCGGCCCGTGTGCTGGACGTGGAGGCCGAGACCGGCGAGGTGCACCTGCGCCGCGAGGTCGAGGTCCCCGGGCATGACCCTGAGGACTACGTGGTGGAGCGCCAGTGGGCGACCTCCTCCGAGCCCGGCCCGGACGGCCAGCCGGTGCAGATCCCGCTCTCGGTGATCCGTCGGAAGGACCTGGTCCAGGACGGGACGAACCCGTGCCTGGTCTACGGCTACGGTTCCTACGAGATGTCCATGGACCCGGTGCTCGGCGTGGCCCGGCTGTCCCTGCTGGACCGCGGCGTCGTCTACGTGGTGGCGCACGTGCGCGGCGGCGGCGAGCTCGGCCGCGGCTGGTACGAGGACGGCAAGAAGCTGGCCAAGGCGAAGTCGTTCACGGACTTCGTGGACGCCACCCGGCACATGGTGGACTCCGGCTGGGTGGACCCGGCGCGCATCGCCTGCCACGGCGGCTCGGCCGGCGGCCTGCTCATGGGCGCCGTGGTCAACCTGGCTCCGGAGCTGTACCGCGCCTGCCTGGCCGTGGTGCCGTTCGTGGACGCCCTGACCTCCATCCTTGACCCGGACCTGCCGCTGTCCGCCCTGGAGTGGGAGGAGTGGGGCAACCCGATCGAGGACCAGACCGTCTACGAGTACATGAAGGCCTACACGCCGTATCAGAACGTGCGCGAGGTGGACTACCCGGCGATCGCCGCGGTCACCAGCCTCAACGACACCCGCGTGCTCTACGTGGAGCCGGCCAAGTGGGTGGCGCAGCTGCGCCGCACCGTGACGAACGACCAGTCGACGCCGCTGGCCGAGGGCGGCTCCCCGATCCTGCTGCGCACCGAGATGGACGGCGGCCACGGCGGCGCCTCCGGCCGCTACCAGGGCTGGAAGGACACCGCGTGGGAGTACGCGTTCGTGCTCACGGCGCTCGGCGCGACGGAGCGCATCGACGGCTGAGACGCGGCGTTTTCGCTAGCGACATGGGAGGGACCGGGACGCTTTCGTTCGGGAGAACGTTGGGTTCCGGCGCGCTTTCGTTCGGGAAAGCGTCGGGTTCCCGCGCGCTTTCGTTCGGGAAAGCGTCGGGTTCCCGCTCGTGAAGCACGACGCCGGCCGCGCACCCTGGGTGCGCGGCCGGCGGCCTGTCGGGCGGGGGCGGGTGATGCGGGGTGGGCGGTTCCCATTTTGCGAGCGATAACG